>NZ_CP063832.1:5411620-5755740 GCF_023277925.1 Pseudomonas entomophila | reverse complement strand
CGAAGCTGCTTATTCAAAACACCTTCAACCTCAACAACTTACCGCTTGCCTCGCTGCGTTCAACGCTGCGAGGAGGCGAATAATACGCGGTTTGAATTCAGAGTCAACACCTTGATCCAAAAAACTTTTAACTCGCCGTTTGGCGGCCGCCTGGCAACTATTCGCCACAGCCCCTGCTCTGTAGAGAAACACCCAAGTGGAGCGCCAGGGCCATGAGCGATGCACAAAGTGGAAAAACCCCAGGGCTGTCGGCGGATGAGGAGCAGGAAGTCAGCCATAACCAGCCACCCAGGGCTGCGGTGCTGCACGAGATCATCCGCTACCAGGGCGATCAGGAACTGGAGCGTACCCTCGCCGCCCTATGGTGGTCGGCTTTGGCGGCCGGCCTGACCATGGGCCTGTCACTGATGGCCATGGGACTTTTCTATGCGCGCCTGCCGGAAGGTGACAGCGCCCAGGTGATCGCCAGCCTGGGTTATGGTGCCGGCTTCCTTGCGGTCATCCTGGCCCGCCAGCAATTGTTCACCGAAAACACCCTGACTGCCGTGCTGCCGGTTATGACCACCCCCACCCTGGCCAACCTTGGGCGCTTGTTGCGCCTATGGAGCATCGTCCTGCTGGGGAACCTGGCGGGCACGCTGCTGGTAGCCTGGGTCATGCTCGAGCTGCCGATCTTCGACGGCAAGACCGATACCGCGTTCCTGGAGGTGGGGCGCAAGGTGATGGAGAACAGCAGTTTTCAGATGTTCGCCAAAGGCATCGTCTCGGGCTGGATGATCGCCACCATGGTCTGGATGATCCCGTCCATGGAGCACGCCAAGATCTGGATCATCCTGATGATCACCTACCTGATGGCCCTGGGCGATTTCACTCATATAGTAGTGGGCTCGGTGGAGGTGTCCTACCTGGTCTGGGCCGGCGAGCAGACCTGGCGCGCATACTGGCTGGACTTCGCCCTGCCCACCCTGGCCGGCAACATCATGGGTGGCAGCTTCATCTTCGCACTGATCAGCCACGCTCAGGTACGCAGTGACAGCGGCAAGCCGCCCTCGAAGCTGTTAAAGAATGCAAAGGACTCGAGAACAGACCACTAGCGTACCGTGACAGCGCGCTCGCCCCCTGCCCTGCTGCGGCGGATGCCGTAGCAGCCGGTGCGATACCGACTCGCAGGCGTACGCCGAGCAAGAGGATAGCCGTCATGTTGTTGCACAGGTATCGGATCAACCGTGAATTGGCCTGCAAGGTCATTTTTTGCCAATGATCGATTGTTCAACAATATTCATACCACTTATGCGATAAACGGCGCCTCACAGAAGAACGACAACCATGATCGACAACCGCAGCGGCAAGGGGCTTTCTTTCGTCAGGCGCATCTATCTGCCGCGGATCATAGGCCTGGGCATCGGCCTCTTCAGTGTGATGGCCGCCGTCGCATCACTGCCGATGCCACACTGGGCCTGGGCACTGTTGCTGTTCAACGGCCTGGCGTGGCCGCACGTGGCCTACCAATGGGCACTGCGCTCGGCCTCCCCTTACCAGGCCGAACAGCGCAACCTACTGATCGATTCGCTCATGGGCGGTTTCTGGACCGCAGCCATGCATTTCAATCCGCTGCCCACTGTCACCATCCTGTCGATGATGACCATGAACAACGTCGCCGCCGGTGGCAAGCGTCTGCTGCTGCGGGGCCTGCTTGCCCAGTCCTGTGGCATGCTGCTGGCCAGCGCCCTGCTGGGCACCGGTTATCAGCCACAAGCCACGCAGTTGCAGGTGTTCGCCTGCCTGCCCATGCTCACGCTCTACCCGCTGGCCCTGGGCTGGGTGTGCTACCAGCTGGCAATCAAACTCTCCGAGCACAAACGCCGCCTGAGTGCCCTGAGCCGCACCGACAGCCTCACCGGCCTGCTCAACCATGGTTCGTGGAAGGACCTGCTGCTGCTCAAGTTCCAGATTTGCCAGCAGCAGCAACTGCCGGCGGTCATCGCCCTGATCGATATCGACCACTTCAAGACCATCAACGACACCTACGGCCATGTGGTCGGCGACTGCGTGCTGCGCCAACTCAGCCAGGAACTCAAGCGCAGCCTGCGCGATGACGACCTGGCCGGGCGCTACGGCGGCGACGAGTTCTGTGTGATCCTCCCCGGCACACAGGAAGCCCACGCTTGCCAGGCCATGGAACGCCTGCGCGAACGCGTGGGTGCCTACCGCAACCCACAACTGCCAGACCTGCGCATCAGCTTGAGCATCGGCCTGGCGGCATTCCAACCCGGCCTGCCCACCCCGGAGCATTGGCTGGCGGAGGCCGACCGGGCGCTGTACGCGGCCAAACACCAGGGGCGAGATCAGGTCAATTTCGCCCGAGGCGGCGTCACGGCGCTCAGGCTGGCCTATCCTGAGTGAACCTTCCCCCAGGCTCGGGCGGAAGAAGGCTGTCGAAGGAGTCGCCCGTACATGGACAGGAACGCCGACCTTTCACCCTCCACACCCACCTCGCGGCTGCAGATGCGTCGCCTGGTCAGTGGTTTCTGTGCCGTGTTCGGCCTGGCTTGCCTGATCGCCCTGGGCGCCTTGTTCAACATTGCCGCCACCCTCGACCGGCAGGAGCGTGAGCGCAGTACCTTCCACGCCACCCAGGCGCTGGAGCAACGGTTGCTGGCCTCGCGTCAGTTTCTTTCCAGCTATGCCGTCTGGGATGCCGCCTACGAACACCTGGTCGGCAAGGTCGACTGGCAATGGGCCTATGACGAAAAGAATGTCGGTGAATCGCTTTACAGCGCCAGCGGTTACGAGGGTGTATTCGTGGTCGAGGACGCTACCACCACGTATGCGCTGTTCAAGGGCAAACCCACCCACTCGCCTGTCGACGCCTACCTCGATACTGCCACGGCTCCGTTGATCGCCGAGGCGCGCCAGGCCGCACCTGCACGTGAACAGATCACTCACTTCATTCGATTCAACGGCTGGCCAGCGGTGCTCAGCGCCGCGGCAATACGGCCCGACAAAGAAGTAACCGAGGGCGAAGTCAGTCAGGCGCCGGTAATGCTGTTCATCGACCAGTTGACCGATGCCAAGCTCGCCCGCCTGGGCGAAGGCGCGGGACTGGCCAGGATGCGCCTGGAAAAGAACATCAATGAAGCGCCTGAACAGCCGCGCATCGACCTGGGCGAAACCGGCTACCACCTGGCCTGGGATAGCCCCCTGCCAGGCCGCCAGCTGCTTTGGGCGGTGCTGCCGCCCTTGCTTGGCGTGCTGCTGATCATGGGCTTGGTGCTGGTCTATCTGTTCCGTCACGCATTGCGCAGTTCCCACGCCATCGACCAGAGCCTACTGCGCCTGCAGCAGAGCAACCAGGCTTTGGAGGCCAGCGAACAGCGGTTCCGGGCCGTGGCCGAGGCAGCGTCCGACTGGATCTGGGAAACCGACCGGCACCATCGGCTGACCTACCTGTCGCAACGCTTCGTCAAAGTCACCGGCTACCCGGTCGAGCACTGGCTGGGGCAGCCACTCAACCAGTTGCTGGCCTGTGACACCACGCCCTTGCTGCCCTGGCTGGACAGCCAGGCCGACAGCGATGCGCAACAACTGGCCAACTTGCGCTGCAACTACGACGATGCCACCGGGCAGAATCGCTATTGCCGCGTCTCGGCACGTTCGATCGTGTTCGATGGCAAGCTCGCCGGGTTCCGCGGCACCGCCAGCGACATCACCGACGAGGTCGCCGCCCATGCCCGTATCCAGCACCTGTCGATGCACGATGCCCTGACGGGCCTTGCCAACCGCAATAAACTGTCGCGCCATCTGGAGCAGGCGCTGCTGCGTGGCAGCGACTCGCCGCCGCTGACCTTGCTGCTGCTCGACCTGGACAGCTTCAAGCCGATCAACGATTCCCTCGGCCACCCCGCTGGCGACGCAGTGCTGCAGGAAGTCGCCAACCGCCTGCGCGACACCACTCGCGACGATGACCTCGTTGCCCGCCTGGGCGGCGACGAATTTGTCCTGGTGCTGAACGGCCTGAACACCCGCACCGAGATCGACCGCTTCTGCGCCCGTCTGCTCGAACTGCTGCATCAACCGATCAGCTACGAGGAGCATCAGTTGCATATCGGCGCCAGCATCGGTGTCGCCCAGACTCGGCTCCAGGGCTACGATGCCGGCGAACTGATCCGCTGCGCCGATATCGCCCTCTATCAAGCCAAGGCCGACGGCAAGAACACCTGGCGCTACTTCTCGCCGGAGATGAACCAGCAGATCCAGTACCGTCGCCAGTTGGAAAACGACCTGCGCCGCGCCATCAAGCAGAACGAGTTCGTGCTCCACTACCAGCCGCGGTATCGCCTGGACGACCTGCACATCGTCTCGGTCGAGGCCTTGCTGCGCTGGCAGCACCCGCAGGAGGGGCTGCTAGGGCCGGACACGTTCATCCCGCTGGCCGAGCAGAGCGACCTGATCGTGCCCCTGGGTCGCTGGGTGCTGGCAGAAGCCTGCCGTAATGCCCGCGACTGGCCAGAAGAACTGCTGGTGTCGGTCAACCTTTCACCCGCGCAGTTCTCCCGCAGCGACGTGGTCGCCGACGTACGCCAGGTGTTGCTGGAGACAGGCTTCCCAGCCCAGCGCCTGGAGCTTGAGATCACCGAGAACGTCATGCTCAACGATATCGAGGGTGCCCTGGGCACCATGCTGGCGCTCAAGGAGCTGGGCGTGCGCCTGAACATGGATGACTTCGGTACCGGCTATTCGTCACTGGGCTACCTGCGCACCTATCCGTTCGACAGCATCAAGATCGACAAGCGCTTCATCGCCGGGCTGAACAGCCAGAGCGGTAATGACAAGGCGGTGGTTCAGGCCATCATCAACCTCGGCCAGGCCATGGGCCTGACCGTCACCGCCGAGGGGGTGGAGACCGAGCAGCAGCTCCAGGCGCTGGGCAAAGAGAACTGCCACGAAGTGCAGGGGTACTACCTGAGCAGGCCGGTGGACCGTGAAAGCTTCGAAGCGCTGTTGTCGGCGCGAGACGTGCGCCAGGGTGTCTCCTGAAGCAACGCCGCCTACCTGGCGATGGGGCTGCGTTCGGCAACGATTTCCGGCAGGTCGGTACGCCGCAGGTAGATGCGCAATGGCTCACAGATGTTCAGGCGGTCGTCCACATGCAGGCCGAACAGCAGCGCCAGGCGCTCGCGACACAGAGCCATACGCAGGTCGCCCTCGGCGCGCCAGACGAACTCGCTGCAGGGCGTGATGCTGTCGTCGGCCACATCCATGCCAAACGAGTCTTCGGAAAAACGCACGATATGTGTGCCACGCTTGCCGTGGAAACCGACGAAACCCTTGAGCTGGTCGGCAGCGTTGCAGATGTCCTGGGACGTGATGGCCATGACGTAACCTCGCAAAGAAATTCGGAAGTGACGCACGCCGGGCTTGGGCGGTCGCCTCTGGCGGGCAACGCGCAGGTGCCAGCCTAACGCAACTGCGAGATTGTTCGCCAAGGTTTTTCATTCGCTTTTCACAAGCCCGCTAAACTGGATCATGGCCCCTTTTACCAGCGTTAACTCCGGACCTTTCATGACCCAGGCCGTCAATACCGACATCGCCATCATCGGCCGTATCAATGCGGTGCCTGCCATACTCCAGGTGATCTGCGAGACCACCGGCCTGCGCTTTGCCGCAGTAGCGCGAGTGACCGAGAACAGCTGGACGGCCTGCGCCGTGCTGGACACCCTGGGCTTCGGCCTGGACGTGGGCGGCGAGCTCGACGTGACCACCACGCTGTGCCACGAAATCCGCAGCACCCGCCAGACCATCGTGATCGACAAAGCCAGCGAGGACGAGCAGTACTGCCGTCACCACACACCACGCCACTACCGCTTCGAGAGCTATATCTCGGTGCCGGTGCTACGCACCGATGGCAGCTTCTTCGGCACCATCTGCGCCCTTGACCCCAACCCCACCACACTCAAGGGCACGGCCATCCAGCCAATGATGGAATCCTTCGCACGCCTGCTGGCGATCCAGATCGAGAGCGAGGAGAACGCCCAACGCACCGAGCAAGCCCTGCAGAAAGAGCGGGCCATGGCCGAGGTGCGTGAACAGTTCATCGCCGTGCTGGGGCACGACCTGCGCAACCCACTGTTCGCCATCACCGCCGGCGCCGAACTGCTGAGCCAGCGCCTGCAGGACGAAAAGCAGCTGCTGATCGCCCAACACATCCTGACCTGCGGCCAACGTGCCACCCAGCTCGTGCGCGATGTCCTGGACTTCGCCCGCGGGCGTCTCGGCACCGGCATCGCACTCAACCTGCAACCCTGCCACGACCTGCGCGAGGCCCTGAGCCATGTCGCCTCGGAGTTGCAGCGGGTGCACCCGCAACGGCACATCGACCTGCAGATCGACGAAATCGATGGGCTTTACTGCGACCGCGAGCGGATCACGCAACTGCTGTCGAACCTGATTGCCAACGCCCTGGCCCATGGCGCGCCCGACAGTCCAGTGA
This sequence comes from Pseudomonas entomophila, assembly GCF_023277925.1. Taxonomy (NCBI): domain Bacteria; kingdom Pseudomonadati; phylum Pseudomonadota; class Gammaproteobacteria; order Pseudomonadales; family Pseudomonadaceae; genus Pseudomonas; species Pseudomonas entomophila. The sequence continues at coordinate 5,749,250 of NZ_CP063832.1, read as the reverse complement.
CCGTGCGAGCCAATATCGAGGCCCGCACCTTCAACCTCAGCGTGCACAACCAAGGTACGCCGATCCCAGCCCAGACCTTGCCGCTGCTGTTCCAACCCTTCACTCGCCCGATGTCCGACACACCGCAGCAAGGCCTGGGATTGGGTTTGTACATTGCCAGCCAGATCGCCCTGGCCCACTGCGGGCATATGGAAGTGGCGTCCAGCGTCCAGGGCGGGACCTTGTTCAGCTTACGCCTGCCACTGCATCGACCTGGGGTTCCAGTAACACCGCCAGCCAGTTCATGAACGCCTGGACCCGCCGCGGCACATGGCGTTGCCGGGCGTACAGCAGCGAAACCGGCATCGCTGGCGCCTGCCAGGGCTCGAGCACCGACACCAGCTCGCCCCGGCGCAGGTGTTCATCCACCCCGACCAGCGGCACCTGGATCAAGCCAAGGCCGGCCAGGCTGGCTGCGGAGTAGGCCTCGGCGTTGTTGACCGTGACCACGCCGCCCATGGCCTGGAAACGCCGTTCGCCGTCCTGCACGTACTCGAAACCCTGGCTGCGGGCCCCCAACGTGCGCACGTAGTGGACCAGGCGATGCTCGGCGAGGTCCGACAGATTTCGCGGCATACCGTGGCGCTCCAGGTACACGGGGCTGGCGCAGTTGCACATGCTCAGGCGGCCGACCGGGCGAGCCACCACGTCCAGGTCGCCCAGGGCGCCGATTCGCATCACACAATCGAACCCCTCGCGCAGCAGGTCGACCTGGCGGTCGGTGCAACTGATTTCCACCTCCAGGCGTGGGAAGCGCTCGAGAAACCCTGGCAGGGCCGGCACGATTACCCGCCGCGCCATCATGGTCGGCAGGTCAATGCGCAGGCGCCCGGCCAGCTCGGCATCGTCGGCGCGGAACAGGCTTTCGATTTCGTCCATGCCCGACAGCAGCTCCTTGCTACGCTCGTACAACAACGCGCCATCCTGGGTCACCTGCACGCGGCGGGTAGTGCGATTGAACAGGCGTGTGCCGAGCAGGTTCTCCAGCGCCCGCACCTGCTCGGAGACAGTCGAGCGCGGCAGCCCGAGGCTGTCGCCGGCCTGGGTGAAACTGCACAACTCGCAGACCCTCACGAAGGTGCGCAAAAGCTCCAACTTGTTCATCGACGGCTCCAACTGTCCAAAATCAACGAACAGTATTTCCGGATTCTCTGGATTTAACAGCGCCAAGCCGATCAATAACCTGTCGCCAACAGCCCCCACCCATGAGGTCACCGCAATGAATCGCAAGATCGCCTTGATCACCGGCGCCAGCCGCGGCCTGGGCCGCAATGCCGCCGAACACCTCGCCGCCTGCGGCATCGACATCATCGGCACCTACCACAGCAAGGCCGACGAAGCCCAGGCTGTGACTGCAAGGCTGGGGCAGGCTGGCGTGCGCGCGGCGATGTTGCAGCTGGATGTCAGCGACAGTGCCAGCTTCGCCACCTTCGTCGAACGCCTGGGGGACACCCTCGAGCAGCAGTTTGGTCGCCGTCAGCTGGACTTCCTGGTGAACAACGCCGGCATCGGCCTGAATGCGCCGTTCAGCGAAACCAGCGAGGCGCAGTTCGACCAGTTGCTGAACATTCAGCTCAAGGGCCCATTCTTCCTGACCCAACGCCTGCTGCCCTTGATTGCCGACGGTGGTCGCATCGTCAACATTTCCACCGGCCTGACCCGCTTCGCCCTGCCCGGCTACGCCGCCTATGCGGCGATGAAGGGCGCGATGGAAGTGCTGACCCGCTACCAGGCCAAGGAGTTGGGCCCACGCGGCATCCGCGTGAACATTCTTGCGCCGGGTGCCATCGAGACCGACTTCGGCGGTGGCGTGGTGCGTGACAACGCGCAAGTCAACGACTTCATCGCCGGGAACACCGCACTCGGGCGTGTAGGGCTGCCCGACGACATCGGCGCGGCCATCGCTTTGTTGCTGGAAGAGGGCAATGGCTGGATCACCGGGCAGCGCCTGGAGGTCTCCGGCGGCATGTTCCTCTGATCGATCAAGCCCCCATGAGTGCCTGGTGCAAGCTGGCCAACGCCGGCAGCGCCAGGGCCTGTGTGGTCAGGCACAGACCGATCCGACGGCGCAACGCCAACCCCGGAGCAGGTTGCCAGTAGACCCCGGGATGCCGTTCGACCAGTGACTGGGGTAGCCACGCCGCCCCCAGGCCAGCCGCGACCATGATCAGGGCCTGCTGCAGCGAGCCGGCCTGCCCGACCTGCTCCCCCTCGTCATAGAGGCTCATCAACCGCTGGTGCGAAGGGTGCTGCGGGCAGGTGATCCAGCGTCCGTCCGCCTGGCTGCCCGTGGCCATCGCCAGGACAAAGGCCTCTTCCCACAGCGGCAGGAACAGTTCGTCCTCACAACGCAGGGCTTCATCGGCCAGCCGCGCGTCACCGTCGCACCCCTCGAGCAAGGTCAACTGCAACCCGGCCACGGCCTGGCTGGCCAGGCGTACACATGCCTCGAGTTGGGCCGGAGCGATATCCGCCTCGATGCCCAAGGTCAAGGGCACCCGTTCCTGCCCCTGGCGAAAACGCAGGCGCAATGCGTCGGCTTCGGCCACCATGCGACGGGCCAGGGGGTAGAGTTCGCGGGCCTGCTCGCTGACTTCGACACCACGGGCCTGGCGCAGGAACAGTTCGGCGCCCAGGTCGTCCTCCAACTGGCGAATAGTCACCGACAAGGTCGGCTGGGCCACGCACAGGCGTTGGGCGGCTACAGTGATGTTGCGTTCCTCGAAGACCGCGATGAACGCCTTGAGGTGACGGATATCCATAGATAGAACCAATGCCAGCCAGAGAAATATGCCGTTTTTCATGGCCGGGAACGCTATTTAGAATCCCCGCCATCGAAAGCGATTATGCCTTGGAGGCCACCATGAACAAACCACTGATCATCGTCACCGGCGCCAGCTCCGGTATCGGCGCTGCCACCGCCCGCCTGTTTTCCGCTGCGGGCCATCCCTTGCTGCTGATAGCCCGGCGCCTGGAACGCCTGGAAGCCCTGGCGCTGCCCAATGCCCTGTGCCGTGCGGTGGACATCCGTGATCGCGCCGCGCTGGTGGCGGCCGTAAAGGAAGCCGAATCCCTGCATGGGCCGGCCGACGCGCTGGTTAACAATGCCGGGGTGATGCTGCTCGGACAGATGAGCGAGCAGGATCCAGAGCAGTGGGAGCGGATGTTCGACATCAACGTGAAGGGCCTGCTCAATGGCGTGCATGCGCTGCTTGGCGGCATGATCGAGCGGCACCATGGCACGCTGATCAATGTCAGCTCCGTGGCCGGGCGCAAGACCTTCCCCAACCATGTGGCCTATGTCGGCAGCAAGTTCGCCGTGCACGGCTTGTCGGAGAACCTGCGCGAGGAACTGGCGCCGCACAACGTGCGCGTGGTGACCATCGCCCCCGGAGCGGTGGAGACCGAGTTGCTCGGGCACACCACCGACGAAGCCATCAAGCGCGGCTACGAGGCGTGGAAAGCCAACGACATGGGCGGGGTGGTGCTGAGCGCCGAGGATGTCGCCGGGGCAATCCTGTGGGCCTACCAGCAGCCACAGCAGGTGTGCATTCGTGAGATCGTGCTGGCAGCCACCGCGCAGCAGCCCTGAGGGCAGCCGCCGCTCATTGGCAGGAGCCAGGAGTACCAAGCGTCCAATGCCCCCACAGGCCCATGCTCAATGCTGCCCCTGGTCCTCATGCACCTGCACGCTGGCCGTCATCCCCGCGCTCAGGGTCACGCCCTCGGGGGTCTGGTCCAACCGGATGCGCACCGGAATCCGCTGCGCCAGCCGCACCCAGTTGAAGGTTGGTTCCACCTCCGGCAGCAACTGCCCGTCAGGTGTCGAGTTGCGGTCGGTGATCCCGCGGCTGATGCTTTCCACATGCCCCTGCATCGACTCGCCCGCGCCCATCAACCACACGTTCACCGTATCGCCAGCGCGAATCCGCGGCAGCTTGGTTTCCTCGAAATAGGCCTGGATATAGAACGTGGCATCGTCCACCAGCGCCATCACCGCCTGCCCGGTATTGACGAAGTTGCCCTCGGCCAGACGCAGGTTGGTGATATGCCCGCCACGCGGGGCGCGCACTTCGCTGCGTGCCAGGTTGATCCTGGCCACCTGTAACTGCGCCTCGGCTTCGTGCAGTTCGCCGCGGGCGACGGCGGCGTTGATCTGGGCGTTCTCGCGCAGCTCGGCACTGATCGCCTCGGTTCCCAGCGCCGTGCGCCGCGCCGCTTCGCGATCACGCAGACGCAGTTGCTGGGTGCGGGTCTCGACCACGGCGCTGGCCTGGTCGAAGGCAGCCTGGAAACGCTCGCGGTCGATGGTCATCAGCAGGTCACCGGCCTTGACCTGCTGGTTGTCCCGGACCTTGAGCGAGCTGACCCACCCCGACACATCGGGGGCGATCACCACCACGTCGGCACGCACCCGTGCATCCCGGGTCCAGGGCGTGAGCATGTAGTACTGCCAGAGCTGGTAGCCGGCGAACACGGCGAGGATCACCACGCACAGGGTAACCAGGGTACGTACGGCTGTACGCATCAAACGACTCCTTACATTGGGCCCAGTAGGCGCACCACCAGGTACAGGACACAGACGAACAACGCCGCGTCGAACAACGCTTCATGCCAGATCCAGCGCCCCATGGGCGTGGCCTGGACCACCAGGCGCAGCAAGCCGGTGAGCAGCAGCGCCATCAACACGTAGACCAGAAACGGACTGAGCAGCACGCCGCCCAGCGCCCACTCACGCAACCCCATGGGTATCCTCCTGCCAGCGGCACCATTTGCCCCAGCTTTTGCGCAATTGCAACACCGCCCCCTCGGCCAGGCGCAGCGGATCGCTGGGCGGTTGGCGACGCAGGGCTTCGATGAACTGTTCGCTGGCAGCATCCAGGCGCTGGCCGCGACCCGGTGCCGGGCCGCTGGCGAGCACCGCCTCCAGCTGTTGCAGATACTGGTGCTCTGCGCTGCCCAGAGGGGCATTGGCCACGGCCAGGCACATGCGCAGGTGCACCAGTTCGTCACCAATATCCAGGCCATGCAAGCCATCATCCCAGCGTTTACGCTCAGCCTCCGGCAATTCGCTGGCATGCCGCGCCAACTGCATCAGGCGATCGGCCATACGCCCACCAAACCAGCTGTCGGCACCCCGCAGATCGCGCCGGGTCAGTCGCACCAGGTCACCTTGGGTGGCCGCCCGCAGGCGCCGCCCCAGCCAGGCTGGATGGCGCAGCACCACCAGGCGGAAAGCCAGCACTGCGGCGCCCACCCCCACCAGCATGGCCTGGGCACTATTGAGCATGCTTGCCACGTCGAAATGCATGGCGTTGAGCGGCGCCACCAGCACGATGAAATGCAGGCAGTAGGAGGTAGCGGTGGCGCCGATGCGCGGATGAGCCATGCCCAGGGCACCGAAGAACAGCGGCACGCCCATCCCCAGGCAAAGCATGGCGAAGCTGCTCCATTGCGGCAGCAGGATCTGCCCGACCAGGAATGCCACCGGAATCGCCAACAGGATGCCACGCAGGAAACTCAAGCCGATCTGCGCGCCGTTCTCGCGGCTGGCGAACAGGCTGCAGACCACGCAGGTCAGCACCAGGCCACCCGGCGCCGAAGGCCAGGCAGTGGCCAGCCAGAAGCTGCTCATCACCAGGAACGCCAGGGCACTGCGCGATCCGAACAAAAGGGCCAACGACAGGTCGCGGTGGGCGGCCAGGCTTTGCGCGACTTCCTTCGGTGCCCTGCCCTGCTCCACATCGTCGAGGGCCTGGCTGGCGGCCATCGCGTAGTCCAGCAACAGGGTTAGCCGAGCCAGGCAGTAGTGCTCGGCGGAGCTGATCCGTTCGTCGTGGGCCGCGTCCCAGAGGCGCTGGCGCAACACCAGCAGGCTGGGCTGGCTGGGCGTGGCCAGTTGGACGCGGACCTCGCCCAGCCAGGGCAACAGGTGCCGGGCTTCGGCCTCGTCGAGCTGGCGCCATTGCCGGCGTACCGAGCGTGACAGGCGCAACAGCACCATCAGTTTCTGGCTCAGGCCCTGGATCGCCCGGGCCCGCTGCCGGCCGCGACTGCCTTCGAACCAGGCGTGTTCGCGCTGGGCATCGATGGCGACAATGCGCCCGAGAGTCTCCAGTAACCCTTTGCGCGCCTCGTCTTCGCCGGCGAGCATGGCACTGGCCGCCTGCAAACCGTTCTGCCAGGCCAGGCGCGCCTGGCCGGCGAGCTGCTGCTCCACCCGCATGGGCCAGACCAGGGCACTGATGGCGGTGGCGCAACAGATTCCCAGGCTGATCTCGGTGCAGCGGGCCACGGCCTGGTCGAATACCTGCAGCGGGTGGTCGATCGCCGGCAGGGCGATGATCGCCGCGGTGTAGCCGGCCAGTACAAAGGCATACGCCCAGGCGCTGCGCAACTGGGTGGAGGCCGCAGTGCACAGTGCCAGCCATAGCGCCAGGGTGAGCAGGAACAGCCAGGGCGTCTGCGCGAACAAACCGATGAACACCACCGACATGAAGGTGCCGACCAGCGTCCCGGCAAGCCGAGCAAGACCCTTCTGCACCACCATGCCCGACAGCGGCTGGGCCACGATGAATGCGGTCATCAAGGCCCAGGCGGGTTGCTCCAGCCCCCAGCGCAGCGCCAGCCACAATGCCAGGCCGCCACCGAGCAAGGTCTTCAGGGCGAACTTGAGGGCGAGGCTGCTGGGTGCGAACAGGGCCTGGAAGGTGATGAGCACGAATCGGACCTTGCGGGGGCTTTGGGTACAGAGAGAACGATAGACAACGGCAGAGAGGATAAAGTGGAAAGCATTAATTAGCTAGCTAATCATCTTGATTGCCAAGCGCGTTGCTGTGCCTGTTGGAACGTGCGCCGCGCGGGCGGCGCATCGCCGATAAATCCGCGCCTACCAAGCGCACACAAAAATGCAGACAAAAAAATGGGCGACCGAAGTCGCCCTAAATGCCTTGCGTGCTCGTGAATCGGGAAGGATCAGCGCTGCTTGCGCTTGTTCGAATCCTTCCAGATGAAAATTCCCAGACCGGCGAAGAACGCCAACATCAGCCCGACCGTTACCACACCAGCGATAACCACGTTGTCGAAGAACATGTCGGCCCCTCCCTTGGTGTGCCGTCATCCGATGGGTGCAAGGTAACCAATGGCGGAAGGGGGGAAATTGATCGGGGTCAATGGTGCCCGGGGCCGAGCGCGGGAGGCGGGTGCAGGGTTGACCTGCATCAAGTTTCAGCGCTTCTTGGGCTTGCCCTTGGGCTTTTTCTTCTTGGCAGCCAGCGGCATGGCCTGCTCGAAGGCCTGGCGCATGTCGTTCAGGCGCTTGTCGTTGAGGTCGTGGATGCGTTTGGCGCGTTCGGCGCCGAAGTCGATCAGGTTGTCTTGGCTCATGGCGGGCTCGACGGACAGCGGAGGCCTCAATGATGCAGGCAGATCGCGCCGCTGGCTAGGCGTGGACGGTTCAGACCTCGATATCCACCAGCAACCCCTGGCGTGTGCGTTCGCCCATGGGGGCCACCGGCACGGTGTTGTCGGCGTTGAGTTCATCGCCCGGCACGGCTTCGAAGCGTTCTGCCTCGCCCTGCTTGCGCCGTTGTTGCTGGCGGCGCTGCTCCTCGCGCAGCAACAGCGCTTGCGCTTCAGGGTCTCGGTGCTGCTTGAGGTCGACGGTGCCGTCGCTGGAGGATGGCTGCGCGGGCACCACCGGGGGGATGTCCGGGGTCGGTTTGACCGGATCGAGTTGCGACGTGACGGGCGCGGCGCTGAGCGGGATGATCGGTGGCAGCATGGCAGGGTCTCCTATGGCCACTGTGTCGGCCGGTGCTCAGCCGCCTTGAATGCGCGCGGGCCAGGCTGTGCGGCGCGTCACAGCGCCGCACCAGCGCAAGTATAGCCCGTGCTTACTCGGTATCGTCTTCCGGGTCGTCGTCGGCTGGCGCGCTGGTTTCGCTCCAGGGCCGCTTGTAGACCTGCTGCCAGACCGCGTCCATGTGCGCGCGCAAGACCTGCGGGGCGTTCTTCAGCGAGGCGCTGTCTTCGCGCTCGCCACCGAACGCATCTTCACCGGGAGGGCTGATCAGCGATTGCCCCGTGATGGTGTAGGCCGCCTGGCCTTCGCGCATCTCGATGGCGATGTCGTGGGGGTCGATGCCGCCACCGCAGAAGGAATGGCTGGCCACGGTCACTTCGGCCACGCCGTCCTTGTTCAGGTCGGTGACGTCACTGACGTCGTTGTAGAAGTCGACATCCAGGTCCAGGCCGGCACAGGTGGTTTCCTGCTCGATCTGCCAACGCGGCTTGAAGGCATCGGCCGAAGCGTTGCGGCCATAAAGGGTGGCCTTGAGCACCACCTTGTCGACTTCTTCCTCGGTGTCGGGGTCGGTGGCCTGGCCGTCGACCCGGCTCAACACCAGCAGGCCCTCGCCCTCACGGTCGTGGAAGTGCACGCTCTTGATCGGCGTCTGCACACCCAGCACTTCGAGTTGCTCGACCGGGATCGGCGGCAGCACTTCGAAACTTTTCTGTTCACAGGCGGCCAGCAGCGCAAGGCTGCCCAGGCCCAAGGTGACGTTCAACCAGCGGTGCTTGGCAACCATGTTGGCGCGAGGCCCTCGTGACGGGACGGTATTCGTCGATGAAAGCGCTAGACTCTTCACATTCATTGGTCTGGCGAAGCCGATCCGTTAACATAGTCGGCTTTTTCATCGCGGGAGTTTTCGCAGTATGGCGCAGCAGTATCAACCGGGGCAACGCTGGATCAGCGACAGCGAAGCCGAGCTCGGTCTTGGGACCATCCTGGCGCAGGATGGCCGCCTTCTGACCGTGCTCTACCCGGCCACGGGCGACACCCGCCAGTACTCGCTACGCAATGCGCCGCTGACCCGCGTGCGCTTCTCGCCAGGCGACCTGATCACCCACTTCGAAGGCTGGAAGCTGACGGTGCGCGAGGTCGAGGACGTCGATGGCCTGTTGGTCTACCACGGCATCGATGGGCAGAACCAGCCACACACGCTGCCCGAGACGCAGTTGTCGAATTTCATCCAGTTCCGCCTGGCCAGCGACCGCCTGTTCGCCGGGCAGATCGACCCGCTGTCGTGGTTCTCCCTGCGCTACAACACCCTGCAACACAACAGCAAGCAAATGCTGTCGTCGCTGTGGGGCCTGGGCGGCGTGCGTGCGCAACCTATCGCCCACCAGTTGCACATCGCCCGTGAAGTCGCCGACCGCATCGCCCCGCGTGTACTTCTGGCCGACGAAGTGGGCCTGGGCAAGACCATCGAAGCAGGCCTGGTCATTCATCGCCAGCTGTTGTCCGGCCGTGCCAGCCGTGTACTGATCCTGGTGCCCGAGAACCTCCAGCACCAGTGGCTGGTGGAGATGCGCCGACGCTTCAACCTGCAGGTGGCGCTGTTCGACGCCGAGCGCTTCATCGAAAGCGACGCCAGCAACCCGTTCGAGGATGCCCAGCTGGCGCTGGTGGCCCTGGAATGGCTGGTCGACGACGAAAAGGCACAGGACGCGCTGTTCGCCGCTGGCTGGGACCTGATGGTGGTCGATGAAGCTCACCACCTGGTCTGGCATGAGGAACAGGCCAGCCCCGAGTATGCGCTGGTCGAGCAACTGGCCCAGGTCATCCCTGGCGTGCTGCTGCTCACCGCGACGCCTGAACAGCTCGGCCAGGACAGCCACTTCGCCCGCCTGCGCCTGCTCGACCCCAATCGCTTCCATGACCTGGCCGCGTTCCGCGCCGAGAGCGAAAACTATCGCCCGGTCGCCGAAGCGGTACAGGAACTGCTCGACGAAGGCCGCCTGTCGGCCAAGGCCCACGCCACCATCCAGGGCTTCCTCGGCGCCGAAGGCGAAGCGCTGCTCACCGCAATCACCGATGGCGATAGCCAGGCCAGCGCGCGCTTGATCCGCGAACTGCTCGACCGCCATGGCACCGGCCGCGTGCTGTTCCGCAACACCCGGGCGGCAATCCAGGGCTTCCCCGAGCGCCAGTTGCACCCCTACCCGCTGACAAACCCGGAGCAGTACGCCGAGCTGCCCTCGAGCGAGCGCGCCGAGCTGTACCCGGAAGTGGCCTTCCAGGCCCAAGGTGAAACCGGCGACGACGAGCGCTGGTGGCGCTTCGACCCACGGGTCGACTGGCTGATCGACACCCTGAAGATGCTCAAGCGCACCAAGGTGCTGGTCATCTGCGCCCACGCCGAGACGGCCATGGACCTGGAAGACGCTCTGCGCGTGCGCTCCGGTATTCCGGCCACGGTATTCCATGAAGGCATGAGCATCCTCGAGCGCGACCGCGCCGCCGCCTACTTCGCCGACGAAGAGTTCGGCGCCCAGGTGCTGATCTGCTCCGAGATCGGCAGTGAGGGCCGCAACTTCCAGTTCGCCCATCACCTGGTGATGTTCGACCTGCCGGCCCACCCGGACCTGCTCGAACAGCGCATCGGCCGTCTCGACCGGATCGGCCAGAAACACACGATCCAGCTGCACATCCCCTACCTGCAGGACAGCCCGCAGGAACGCCTGTTCCAGTGGTACAACGAAGGCCTCAACGCCTTCCTCAACACCTGCCCGACCGGCAACGCCCTGCAGCACCAGTTCGGCCCGCGCCTGCTGCCGCTGCTCGCCGAAAGTGACGAGAAAACCTGGGGCAAGCTGGTGGCTGAAGCCCGCGCAGAACGTGAAAGGCTCGAAGCCGAGCTGCACAGCGGCCGCGACCGTCTGCTGGAACTCAACTCCGGTGGCGCCGGCGAAGGCCAGGCGCTGGTCGAGGCGATCCTCGAGCAGGACGACCAGTTCGCCCTGCCGATCTACATGGAAACCCTGTTCGACGCCTTTGGCATCGACAGCGAGGACCACTCAGAGAATGCCCTGGTGCTCAAGCCCAGCGAGAAGATGCTCGATGCCAGCTTCCCACTGGGTGACGACGAGGGCGTGACCATCACCTACGACCGCGGCCAGGCCCTGTCCCGCGAGGACATGCAGTTCCTCACCTGGGAGCACCCGATGGTCCAGGGCGGTATGGACCTGGTGCTGTCCGGCTCGATGGGCAACACCGCGGTCGCGCTGATCAAGAACAAGGCGCTCAAGCCCGGCACCGTGCTGCTCGAGCTGCTGTATGTCAGCGAGGTGGTGGCGCCACGCAGCCTGCAACTGGGCCGCTACCTGCCGCCGGCGGCACTGCGTTGCCTGCTCGACGCCAACGGCAACGATCTGGCAGCACGTGTGGCTTTCGAAACGCTCAACGACCAGCTCGAAAGCGTGCCACGGGCCAGCTCCAACAAGTTCGTCCAGGCCCAGCGTGACGTACTGGCCAAGCGCATCGCCGCAGGCGAGGCCAAGGTGCTGCCGACTCATGAAGAGCGCGTCGCCCTGGCCCAGCAACGCCTGGTGGCCGAGGCGGATGAGGAGCTCGCACGCCTGACCGCGCTCAAGGCGGTCAACCCCACCGTACGCGACACTGAGATCGACGCCCTGCGCAAGCAGCGTGAAGATGGCCTGGCGGCGTTGGAAAAAGCCGCGCTGCGCCTGGAAGCCATTCGGGTGCTGGTGGCGGGCTGATACCCCGTTCGCCGGCAAGCCGGTTTCTACAGACGTAGGAGCCGGCTTACCGGCGAACCACCCAAAAAACATCCGTTTAGACCGCTGCGCTATTAGCCTCATATCCAAACGATAGAGATCAAAGTGCCATTAATCAGGAAGGCTTAAGCACCCCTTCCTATACTCCTGCAGGAACAGTCTCCATCCGCGCTCAGTGGGGACAAGGGCTCACTCGACGAAGAGGCCTGCAATGGAGTGGCTGGGACTGCGATTGTTCGCCGAGCTACCGGCGACCGGGCAAATCATCCTCGACTGCCGACACAACCCCTTCCTGGTGCTGCTCGCCTTCACCGTGGCCAGTGCCGCCTGCTTCGCCACCTTGGGCATGGCCGAACGCCAGAGCCACAGCGAGGACCCCACGGCGCGCCGCCAATGGCGGGTACTGGGCGCCTGCTGCCTGGCCGGTGGCATCTGGGCCATGCACTTCATCAGCCTGCTGGCCTTCCAGACCCCGCTGGAACTCCACTTCGACGCCCCCCTGAGCGCCTTGTCACTATTGATTGCATTGATTGCCGCCTGGCTGGCGATGAACAGCCTCGACCGCAGCGAGATGCGCCTGGGCCACTACCTGCAAGCCGCACTGCTCATCGGCCTGGGCATCATTACCATGCACTACGTCGGCATGGCCGCGCTGCAGACCAGCGCCCACCAGTACTACCAAACCGGGCTGCTGCTGGCGTCCATCGCCATCGCCATCGCCACCAGCCTGTTGGCACTGTTGATGGCCCGCTGCTTCCGCCAGGGCAGCGGCACCCTGTACCTGTTGATGAAACATGGCGCCAGCGTGCTGATGGCTGCGGGCATCGTACTCACCCATTTCACCGGCATGGCCGCGATGACCCTGGTGATCCCCAGCGGGGCCGCCCTGAGCCTGCCCTCCGCCGACAACAACCTGCAACTGGCGCTGACCATCGCCTTCATTACCCTGTTGATCAGCGGCAGTAGCATCAGCGCCGCGCTGGCCGACAAGAAGCTGCAAAGCAAGGAACACGACCTGCGCCGGGTCAACTTGCTGCTCAGCCAGCTCGACCAGGCCCGGGTGTCCTTGCAGCAGGCCGCGCACTACGACGCCCTGACCGGCCTGGTCAACCGCCGCGGCTTCAACCAGGTGTTCGCCGAGCGCCTGGCCGAGCAGACTGCCAACGACGGCATGCTGGCGGTGATGTTCCTCGACATCGACCACTTCAAGCGCATCAACGACAGCCTCGGCCATGTCGCCGGTGACGAACTGCTCAAGGTCATCGCCGGGCATATCAAGGCCGCGACCCGTGGCAACGACCTGGTGTCGCGCTTCGGCGGCGACGAGTTCTGTGTCGTCACCAGCCTGAACAGCCGCGACGAGGCACGCCACCTGGCCCAGCGCATCATGCAGCGGATGAAGGAGCCGATCGACCTGGCCGGGCGGCGCATGGTGATGACCACCAGCATCGGCATCAGCATCTTCCCCGACGACGGCCACAGCACCGAGGAGCTGTTGAAGAACGCCGACCTCGCCCTCTATCAATCCAAGGGCTGCGGGCGCAACAGCCTGCATTTCTTCAGCTGCGGCCTGAAGACCCGCGCCACCCTGGAGCTGCAACTGGAGGAAGAACTGCGCCTGGCACTGTTCGAGGAACGGGGGTTGTGCGTGTACTACCAACCCATCTTCGACCTGCACAGCCGCCGGGTGAGCAAACTTGAAGCCCTGGTGCGCTGGCAGCATCCGCAACATGGCCTGCTCGGCCCCGACCGCTTCATCCCCATCGCCGAGGCCAACGGCCTGATCGCCGAGCTCGACCTGTGGGTGCTGCGCCGCGCCTGCGAGGACCTGGCCCAACTCAACCGGCATGGCTATGGCCACCTCAAGGTCACGGTCAACTGCTCGGCGCGCACCCTGGGCCGCGAGGAACTGGCCAGCGAAGTGGAGATGGCGCTGTTCCAGGCGGGCCTGGCGGCTCGGCAGCTGGAACTGGAAGTCACCGAGAACGCCCTGATGGGCGACATCCACCACACCATCGAGCTGCTCAAGCGCATCCGCGCCCAGGGCGTGGCCCTGTCGATCGATGATTTCGGCACCGGCTATTCGTCCCTGGCCTACCTCAAGCGCCTGCCGCTGGACGTGCTGAAGATCGACCGCTCGTTCATCCAGGAAGTACCCGGCAACCAGAAGGACCGGGAGATCGTCCAGGCGATCATCATCATGGCCCACACCCTGCATCTAAAGGTGGTCACCGAAGGCGTCGAGACGCCCGAGCAACAGGCTTTCCTCGCCGCCCACGGCTGTGATTGCCTGCAGGGTTACCTGCTCAGCCGTCCGTTGCCACCGAGCGAACTGCGGCCGGTACTCGAACGCCTGGACCGCCAGCACGACACGCTCAGCCCTTGCTGCGATACAGCGATACCAGAGTCGCCGGGTCTTTGTGCAGATGGCCCTGGCTACCGTGCAGGCGCATCAGTTGCGCGGCGAGGCCACTGAGCGGCGTCGCCGAGCCCTGTTCGCGGGAGAATTTCACTGCGGTGTCGAGGTCCTTGAGCAGTGTGCGCACATGCCACTTGACCGGCTCGAAACGGCTCTCGGCCATTTGCGGAGCGAGGATCTGCAAGGGTTTCGAGTCGGCGAAACCACCGGCCAATGCCTCGGCGATCAAGCTGGCGTCCACCCCTGACTGCTCGGCGAGGGCCACCACCTCGGCGATCACCAGCGCATTGCAGGCGACGATCATCTGGTTGCAGGCCTTGGTCACCTGCCCCGCGCCAACACCGCCCATGTGCGTCACCCGCTGGCCGAGGGTGAGGAGCACCGGGCGAGCCCGCTCCAGGTCCGCGGCCTCGCCACCGACCATGATCGCCAGGGTACCGGCCTCGGCGCCCGGGGTACCGCCCGATACCGGCGCATCGAGCCAGGCCATGCCACACAGCGCCGCCAGTTCGGCGGCCATTTCACGGGTGGCGGTCGGCTCCAGGCTGGAGAAGTCCACCAGCAACTGGCCGCTGCGCCCACCACTGGCAATGCCCCCCTCGCCAAACACCACCTCGCGTACCACCGCCGTGTCGGCCAGGCACAGCAACACCATGTCCGTCCCGTCGCACAACTCCTCAGGGCTCGCGGCCAGATGCGCCCCCGCCGCGACCAGTTCGGCGCACTTGTCCGGGCTGCGGTTCCATACGGTCAGCGGGTAACCCGCCGCCAGCAGCCGACGGCACATCGGCAAGCCCATCAGGCCGATCCCGGCGAACCCCAGCGAAGGCAAAGCAGTATTCATGAACGACTCCAGATTAAAGAAGCGTGACAAACGGACGATGCAATGCGGGTGCGAGGAGAAAACCTTAGAACGCCTAGGGAAAACCCCTATCGCACAAGAAAAAGACGCACTGATAAAGTCGCGAAATTTCTCCGTGATGGCTAGATGACATATCTCAACGGGGAACCCACCACTCCAGGCAAATGGCGCACTATGACCTCTACGAACACTTCTGCCAATGCGGTCCCTGAGTCGTCGCTCACTCCCACGTCGTTGACTGCCGGTGGTGCTCGAGATCTTCCTGCCAGCCGCAACCTGCCGACGCATCAGTACCTATACTTCACCGAACAGGACATCCAGCGCATCCTCGACAACCTCGACGGCCTGCGCGACTTGGTGTTCCCGCAGAACCTGCATGTCGAGAGCGAAGACCAACTGCGCCTGGAGCAGCAGTTCCCCTCTGTGTGCCTGATCGGCCTGGGCCGCTGCGGCTCGAACATCGCCCTGGACGTGGCGGAGCTGGTGTACAACGCCCGCACCTTCTTCCTCAACGAGTTCAACAACGAGGACCGGCACAAGGGCGAAACCGGCTACAGCCCGGCGCGCTGGATCCGCCAGAACCTGCGCCTGGTACAGAACAAAGGCACCAAGCCGGTGTTCCTGGTCGAGCCCCTGGTGATGCTGGGTGACTTGGACAAGGACATCGCCGGGCGCATCCGCTTCTCGCGCAAAGGCGAGCGCGGCGGCTTCCTGCGTGACTACAGCAAGATGAAGATCATGGACCTGTCCGAGGTGCATGCTGGCGGCGCCGGCAACGCGCCGATTCTCGGCCAGTACCTGGCCAAGATCATCCTCAACAAGGATACCCAGCGTTTCTCCAGCGCCGACTGGAAGCTGATCCACTCGTACCTGATCGACTCCTGCGGCATCAAGGCCAACCAGTCGCGCCTGTACTTCTATATTTTCAGCGCCGGCGGCGGTACTGGCTCGGGCATGGCCTCGGAGTTCGGCCTGGCCCAGCAGTACTCGTACATGAACAAGACCTTCGACACCAAGCCGGCCGACGAGAACGACGGCAAGAGCGGGCATTCGTTCGTCTTCGAGCCGATCTTCACCAGCGGCATCTGCGTGCTGCCCAACGCCTCCGACCACCGCAGCGAAATGTCCGAAGCCCTGCACATCAACGCCGGGCGCCTGCTGTGCAAGTACCTGTCAGAGGAGTGGGACTTCTCGTACAACTTCGACAATGAAGACAGCAGCGAAGCCAGCGTCATGGGCCGTATCCGCCCATGGAACGCGATGATGCTGATCTCCAACGACATCATGCGCTACGCCGAAGAAAGCGACGACGGCACGATCCAGAACATCGACGTCAATGCGATGGAGAAGCACGCCAACCAGTACATCTCCCAGCAGATCTTCAACATCCTCACCGCCCAGGCGGTGACCACCGACTACGACCAGAACTACTTCCGCCGCGCCGGCATCGACATCGGCGAGACCATCCGCCTGGATGCCAACGACCTGTTCATGAGCCTGGCCGGCCCCGTGGCCATCGCCTATGCCGAGTCGGTGGTGCCGGAAATCCCGGCCCAGGGTTCGGACAAGTTCAAAGTGTTCGAGCGCGAGCAACCGCGCCTGGATATCGACGACCTGTTCTTCCGCTCCATCGACCTGCCGCATTTCAACAAGCAGACCCAGGCCATCGAAGGCATCAGCCTGCTGCCGATCGAGTCGCGCCGCTACCGCGCCGCGCTGGAGCAGTACCAGGCCTCGGGCTACGACGCCGCGGCGCTGCACGACCTGCACTTCTTCAAGAACTGTTCGTCGGTGGTGTCGATTGTCTCGCTGCCCAAGGACTACAAGCTGTCGTACATGGACCTGAACCGGCTCAAGACCCACCTCAACAGCCTGTTCCCCAACACCACGCTCAAGCGCTACGCGCTGGTGATCGGCGCCTCGGCCAACTTGTCGCTGACCACCCTGATCGCCAAGAGCCCGTGCCTGTCGGACGACTTCCTGACCCTGATCGTGGCGTTCATCAAGCGTTGCTTCGCCCGCACCCCATACCGCTTCGACGACACCCTGGACAACGCCATCCTCGACTTCATCACCAGCGAGCACTTCGATGAAGACAGCATCGACGACTTGCTCAACGAGTTCGAGAACCCGGCAAAGATCCTCGACACCAACTGGTACGCGATCAAACCGATGTACGAGAAGAAGTACCGCGAGCTGATCAACGACAAGAGCCGCTTTGTGTCGATCAACGACATTCGCCTGTCGCGCGAATGCGTGAAGAAGGCGGTGAAGTACCTGCGCGAGATCTTCAGGCACCGCATCGGCAAGACCCGGGTGATTTCGCTGAACAGCCATACCGGGCGCGTGGACTACTAAGTCGCCCCACGCCTGTAGGGGCCAGCCTTGCTGGCGAACCAAGCGCCGCGGTGGCTGGCACCGGCGGTGCCGGTGTTCGCCGGCAAGGCCGGCTCCTACGCGCGATCACTGCCCCCATTACGCATGCCGTAAACTGTTACCGCCCCGCCAAATCACCCCGCCACTGTTACTTGTTTCCACCTTACGTGAGCGTCAATGCGCACCAGTGCGAGGCACCTGTGCATTTTCACGCACTAAAAAAGCGCGTGCTTATTCCGCTTTCTTCGCCTGGATCACGATGAACGGCGAAACGACCACCGCCCAGATCTCTGGATCGCGGGTTTGCAGGTCGAGTGCCTGCTCGGCGGAAACCGGTCCGACAGTGCCATCACTACGCCACTTGGCGAAGATCTCGCTGCGATTCTCGGCCATCGCCTCGGCAACGGCGATCAGGTCGAGGCTGGGGTCGACCCAAATCAGGTCACCCTTGGCCCAGAAACGCTCCAGGGCTTTCCACTCGATGACGGCGGTCTCGCCGAGCAATTTGGCATAGAGGGTGCTTACTTGATCAGTCATGGGTTTACCTGCGCAAAGAATCGACCAACAAAAAAGGTCGGCATTTTTGCAGAAAAACCCGGTTTCAAATACGTAATTTGGTCGAACCGGCCCGAGTTTGTGGGGGCAGGCCGAAGATGCAGGCAAATTGATGGCGCTTTTCTGTATCTTTATGTCGACCAGGCGACACCCCTCGAAACAGACGCTTTTCGCCCGCTTTTCAAGCGCTCGGACGGCGCTCTACACTGTACCGGTACAGTTCCGGGACATGTTCCGGGGGAAGGTGGGCTTACGGCATGGCGTAACCAAGCCGCGAATCCCGCCCGGTCTGTAGCCCTGGCCTCAGGACTATAAGAATTACAACAGAATGAGTGGAGCACTATGATCAAGATTTCCAAGCTGTTTGCCGCAATGGTTCTGGCCGGGGTTGCCAGCCATTCGTTTGCCGCCGATACCATCAAGATCGGTATCGCCGGGCCGAAAACCGGTCCCGTGACTCAATACGGCGACATGCAGTTCACCGGTGCCAAGCAAGCCATCAAGGACATCAACGCCAAGGGCGGCGTCGACGGCAAGATGCTCGAAGCCAAGGAATACGACGACGCGTGCGACCCTAAACAGGCCGTGGCCGTCGCCAACAAAGTGGTCAACGATGGCGTCAAGTTCGTGATCGGCCACCTGTGCTCCAGCTCCACCCAGCCTGCGTCCGACATCTACGAAGACGAAGGCGTGATCATGATCACCCCCGCCGCCACCTCGCCGGAAATCACCGCCCGTGGCTACAAACTGATCTTCCGCACCATCGGCCTGGACAGCGCCCAAGGCCCGGCTGCCGGCAACTACATCGCCGACCACGTCAAACCGAAAGTGGTCGCCGTCCTGCACGACAAGCAGCAGTACGGTGAAGGCATCGCCACCGCGGTCAAGCAGACGCTGGAGAAGAAAGGCACCAAAGTAGCCGTCTTCGAAGGCCTGAACGCCGGTGACAAGGACTTCTCCTCGATCATCCAGAAGCTCAAGCAGAACAACGTCGACTTCGTCTACTACGGCGGCTACCACCCGGAGCTGGGCCTGATCCTGCGCCAGGCGCAAGAGAAGGGCCTGAAAGCCAAGTTCATGGGCCCGGAAGGCGTGGGTAACGACTCCATCT
Source organism: Pseudomonas entomophila (assembly GCF_023277925.1). Classification (NCBI taxonomy): domain Bacteria; kingdom Pseudomonadati; phylum Pseudomonadota; class Gammaproteobacteria; order Pseudomonadales; family Pseudomonadaceae; genus Pseudomonas; species Pseudomonas entomophila. The sequence goes on along the minus strand of NZ_CP063832.1, from coordinate 5,730,305 downwards.
CGCAGATCGCCCAGGGCGCCTCCGAAGGCCTGCTGGTCACCCTACCGAAGTCGTTCGACGCCGATCCTGCGAACAAGGCCATCGTCGACGCCATCAAGGCCGACGGCAAGGACCCGAGCGGTCCGTTCGTATTCCCGGCCTACTCGGCCGTGGAGCTGATCGCCGAAGGCATCAAGGCCGCCAAGTCCGAAGACACCGACAAGGTGGCGGCTGCCATCCACGCCGGCACCTTCAAGACCCCGACCGGCGACCTGTCGTACGACGAGAAAGGTGACCTGAAGAACTTCAAGTTCGTGGTCTACGAATGGCACTTCGGCAAGCCGAAGACCGAAGTCTCCCCTCAGTAACTGCGTGACTAATAGCTGACCGAGAAGCCCACTGTGCGAGCAGTGGGCTTTGTTTTACGAGGTTCTATGGGCCTGATCCCCGCGATCCGGGGGCCGGTCCACCTGAAAATCTTAAAACCGTCACCCGCGGTTTCCTGGCAGTGCCCGCACAACGATCACGTGGCGAAGACCGCGAGAACAAATGGGCCCGGGTCACCCCCGCCAGAGAAATGCAAATCAGGTTTTTAGGAGCGCTGTAATGCCTGAGATCTACCACTTCCTCCAACAACTGGTTAACGGATTGACCATCGGCAGTACCTACGCGCTGATCGCCATCGGTTACACGATGGTGTACGGCATCATTGGTATGATCAACTTCGCCCACGGCGAGGTCTACATGATCGGCTCCTACGTGGCCTTCATCGCCCTCGCCGGGCTGGCCATGATGGGCATCCACTCCCTGCCGATCCTCATGACCGTGGCCTTCGTCGCCACGATCTGCGTCACCAGTGCCTACGGCTACAGCATCGAACGGGTCGCCTACCGGCCGCTGCGCAACAGCAACCGGCTGATCCCGCTGATCTCCGCCATCGGCATGTCGATCTTCCTGCAGAACACTGTCCTGCTGTCGCAGGACTCGAAAGACAAGTCCATCCCCAACCTGATTCCCGGCGCCTTCTCCTTCGGCCCGGGCGGCGCGGAGGAAGTGCTGGTCTCGTACATGCAGATCCTGGTGTTCGTGGTCACGCTGATCGCCATGACCTGCCTGACCCTGTTCATCTCTCGTTCCCGCCTCGGCCGCGCCTGCCGCGCCTGCGCCGAGGACATCAAGATGGCCAACCTGCTGGGCATCAACACCAACAACATCATCGCCCTGACCTTCGTCATCGGTGCCGCCCTGGCGGCGGTGGCGGCCGTGCTGCTGAGCATGCAGTACGGGGTGATCAACCCCAACGCCGGCTTCCTGGTGGGCTTGAAAGCCTTCACCGCGGCGGTATTGGGCGGCATCGGCAGCATCCCGGGCGCCATGCTCGGCGGGCTGGTGCTGGGCGTGGCCGAAGCCTTCGGCGCCGACATCTTCGGCGACCAGTACAAGGACGTGGTGGCATTCGGTCTCTTGGTTCTCGTTCTGTTGTTCCGGCCGACCGGCATCCTGGGCCGCCCGGAGGTTGAAAAAGTATGAACAGAAATCTCAAACAGGCGTTCTTCAGCGCCTTGCTGGTCTGGGCCGTGGCCTTCCCGGTGCTGGGCCTGAAACTCAGCATCGACGGCATCAGCCTGGTCGTGCATAGCCAGGGCTCGTTCACCATCAGCATCATCGCCGCGTGCTCGGTGCTGATGTTCCTGCGCGTACTGTTCGACAAGCAGTGGAGCGCGGTGATGGGCCGCCGCTCGGAGCGCAAGCTGGTACCACCTTCGGTAACCAACTTCCTCACCCTGCCGAAGACCCAGCGCTGGGTCATCATCGGGCTGATCGTGGCGGCGCTGATCTGGCCGTTCTTCGGCTCGCGCGGCGCGGTCGACATCGCCACGCTGATCCTGATCTACGTGTTGCTGGGCCTTGGCCTGAACATCGTGGTAGGGCTTGCGGGCCTGCTCGACCTGGGTTACGTCGGCTTCTACGCCGTCGGCGCCTACAGCTATGCAATGCTCTCCCACTACCTGGGCTGGAGCTTCTGGGTGTGCTTGCCGATCGCCGGCCTGATGGCCGCCACCTTCGGCTTCCTGCTCGGTTTCCCGGTACTGCGCCTGCGCGGCGACTACCTGGCGATCGTGACGCTTGGCTTCGGCGAGATCATCCGCCTGTTCCTGCGTAACCTCACCGACTGGACCGGCGGCCCCAACGGCATCAGCAACATCCCCAAGCCGGAGTTCTTCGGCCTGACCTTCGAACGCCGCGCCGCCGAGGGCATGCAAACGTTCCATGAGTTCTTCGGGCTGGAATACAACTCGATCAACAAGGTCATCTTCCTCTACCTGGTGGCCCTGCTGCTGGCGCTGTTGGCGCTGTTCGTCATCAACCGCCTGCTGCGCATGCCGATCGGCCGGGCCTGGGAAGCGCTGCGCGAAGACGAGATCGCCTGCCGCGCGCTGGGTTTGAACCCCACCGTGATCAAGCTCTCGGCGTTCACCCTGGGTGCCTGCTTCGCCGGTTTCGCCGGCAGCTTCTTCGCCGCCCGCCAAGGGCTGGTGACACCGGAGTCATTCACCTTCATCGAGTCGGCGATCATCCTCGCCATCGTCGTGCTGGGCGGCATGGGTTCGCAGTTGGGCGTGATTCTCGCGGCCATCGTGATGATCCTGCTGCCGGAGATGATGCGTGAGTTCAGCGAATACCGGATGCTGATGTTCGGTGCGCTGATGGTGTTGATGATGATCTGGCGTCCGCAAGGCCTGCTGCCTATGCAACGTCCGCACATGGAGCTGCCTCGATGAGCCGCGAAATTCTGCAAGTCAGCGGCCTGAGCATGCGCTTTGGCGGCTTGTTGGCGGTCAACGGCGTGGCCCTGACCGTGAAGGAGAAACAGGTGGTGGCGCTGATCGGCCCTAACGGTGCCGGCAAGACCACCGTATTCAACTGCCTCACCGGCTTCTACAAGCCCAGCGGCGGCACCATCCTGCTCGACGGCCAGCCGATCCAGGGCCTGGCCGGTCATCAGATTGCCCGCAAGGGCGTGGTGCGGACCTTCCAGAACGTGCGCCTGTTCAAGGAGATGACCGCGCTGGAAAACCTGCTGATCGCCCAGCACCGTCACCTCAACACCAACTTCTTCGCCGGCCTGTTCAAGACCCCGAGCTTCCGCCGCAGCGAGAAAGAGGCCATGGAGCGCGCCCAGTACTGGCTGGAGAAGGTCCACCTGACCGAGTTCGCCAACCGTACCGCCGGCACCCTCGCCTACGGCCAGCAACGCCGCCTGGAAATCGCCCGCTGCATGATGACCCAACCACGGATCATCATGCTCGACGAGCCGGCTGCCGGCCTGAACCCCAAGGAGACCGAGGACCTCAAGGCCCTCATCGCCTATCTACGCGAATCCCACAACGTGACCGTGCTGCTGATCGAGCACGACATGAAGCTGGTGATGAGCATTTCCGACCACATCGTGGTGATCAACCAGGGCACGCCCCTGGCCGATGGCACGCCGGACGAGATCCGCGGCAACCCTGATGTGATCAAGGCCTACTTGGGGGAAGCGTAAATGCTGAAGTTCGAGAACGTTTCCACCTTCTACGGCAAGATCCAGGCGCTGCACAGCGTCAACGTGGAGATCAACCAGGGCGAGATCGTCACCCTGATCGGCGCCAACGGCGCTGGCAAGTCGACGCTGCTGATGACCCTCTGCGGTTCGCCCCAGGCGAGCAGCGGCAGCATCAAGTACCTGGGCGAGGAGCTGGTCGGCCAGCCTTCTTCGCACATCATGCGCAAGAGCATCGCGGTGGTGCCAGAAGGCCGCCGCGTGTTCTCGCGCCTGACCGTCGAGGAAAACCTGGCCATGGGTGGTTTCTTCACCGACAAGGGCGACTACCAGGAACAACTGGACAAGGTCCTGCAGCTGTTCCCGCGCCTGAAGGAACGCTACATCCAGCGTGGTGGCACCATGTCCGGCGGCGAGCAACAGATGCTGGCCATCGGCCGGGCGCTGATGAGCAAACCCAAGCTGTTGTTGCTCGACGAGCCGTCGCTGGGCCTGGCACCGATCATCATCCAACAGATCTTCGACATCATCGAACAACTGCGCCGCGACGGCGTGACGGTGTTCCTGGTAGAGCAGAACGCCAACCAAGCGCTGAAGATCGCCGACCGCGCCTATGTGCTGGAAAACGGCAAGGTGGTGATGCAGGGTACTGGTGAAGCGCTGTTGACCGACCCGAAGGTGCGCGACGCGTACCTCGGGGGGTAAAAGATCAAAGGGCCTTCGGGCCCTTTTTTCTGCCTGCTGCTATTGATGCTGGTGTGGTCTTTGTAGGAGCCGGCCTTGCCGGCGAACACCGGCGTCGCCGGTGTCATCCACCGAGGCGCCTGGCTCGCCAGCAAGGCTGGCTCCTACGCGATGACGCGTACCGTGGGCTTGTTCCCCTTGTAGACACCCGACAGGCTCGGTAACGTGACCGGCACTTTTTGCCCGAACACCGGAGCCCGCCCCATGCGCCTCACCCCTTCCCTGCTGCTCACCGCCCTGCTGCCGCTGTTCGCCGGCTGCCAGATGCTGGCCGAAAAGCCGGTCGACCCGAACCTTGGCACCACCCGCATGCAAGGCGAACTGAGCGCGGCTGGCGGCCATCTGTTGTTCAAACCCTGCAGCGAAAGCCGTCGCTTCATCGTCAACGACGCCGCCGCGACCGGTATCCTGCAAGAAGCCGCCAACCTGGCCGACGACGCCGGTGACAAACTGTTCGCCGATGTCCGCGGACGCCTGGCCGGCAGCAAGCAGGCGGGCAGCGACGGCCAGCTCGACGTGACCCGCCTGTACCGCCTTGAATCCTCAGAACATCCAGGCTGCGAAGACCCCAACTTCAAGCAACTGACCCTGCGCGCCGGTGGCCATGAGCCGGATTGGGACATCAAGGCCAGCGGCAAGGGCATGGTGCTCAACCGCGTCGGTCAGGACCCACTGCCGCTGCCTTACCTGGAAGAGGAAATGCCTGGCGGCGGCCTGAGCCTGTCCAGCGAAGCCAACGGCCAGCGCGTCGAACTGTGGGTTGCGCCGCAGCGTTGCGTCGATGGTGCCACCGGTGCCATCCGCCATCTCAAGGCCGAGCTGCGCATCGACGGCAAGACCCTGCAGGGCTGTGCCTATTACGGCGGTGCCCGCGACCTCTGATCGCCAGGTGCGTTTATCCTGCCAGTCGGGGCGACGAACAGCTTATACTTGGCGGTTTGTGTAAAGCCGCCGGCCGCCCATGGCCGGGATACTGGACCCTGCCATGCTACGAATCACCGAACTGAAGCTGCCCCTGGACCATTCCGACGACGAGCTGCGCGCCGCCATTGTCCAGCGCCTGGGCATCAGCGACGCGCAACTGCTGGGCTTCACCCTGTTCAAGCGCAGCTACGATGCGCGCAAGAAGAACAGCGAGCTGCTGTTCATCTACACCATCGACCTCGAAACCAGCAATGAAGCCGAGCTGCTGCGCACCTTCGCTGACGACCCGAAGGTCGGCGTTGCGCCGGATGTCAGCTACAAGTTCGTCGGCCACGCGCCGAACGAGCCGCAGGAGCGCCCGATCGTCGTCGGCTTCGGCCCTTGCGGTATCTTCGCCGGCCTGTTGCTGGCACAGATGGGCTTCAAGCCCATCGTCCTCGAACGCGGCAAGGAGGTGCGTCAGCGCACCAAGGATACCTGGGGCCTTTGGCGCAAGAGCGTGCTCAACCCCGAATCGAACGTGCAGTTCGGCGAAGGCGGCGCCGGCACCTTCTCCGACGGCAAGCTGTACAGCCAGATCAAGGATCCGAACCACCACGGCCGCAAGGTGCTGGAAGAGTTCGTCAAGGCTGGCGCCCCGGAAGAAATCCTCTACATCAACAAGCCGCACATCGGTACCTTCCGCCTGACCAGCATGGTCGAGAAAATGCGTGAGGAAATCATCACCCTGGGCGGCGAGGTGCGCTTCGAGCAGAAGGTCACCGACCTGCTGGTGGACGGCGAGCAGCTCACCGGCGTGGTGCTGCAAAGCGGTGAACAACTGCATTCGCGCCATGTGGTCCTGGCCCTGGGCCACAGCGCCCGCGATACCTTCCGCATGCTCCACGCCAAAGGCGTGTTCATGGAGGCCAAGCCGTTCTCGGTCGGCTTCCGTATCGAACACCCACAGTCCTTGATCGACAAGGCACGCCTGGGCAAGTACGCCGGCCATCCGAAACTCGGCGCCGCCGACTACAAGCTGGTCCACCACGCCAAGAACGGCCGTTCGGTGTACAGCTTCTGCATGTGCCCGGGCGGTACCGTGGTCGCTGCCACCAGTGAACCTGGCCGTGTGGTCACCAACGGCATGAGCCAGTACTCACGCAACGAGCGCAATGCCAACTCCGGTATCGTTGTCGGTATCGACCCCGAGCGTGACTACCCGGGCGGCCCACTGGCCGGTATCGAGCTGCAGGAACGTCTGGAGGCCCACGCCTATGTGATGGGTGGCAGCAACTACCAGGCCCCCGCGCAATTGGTGGGTGATTTCGTCGCTGGCCGCCCGTCCACGGCGCTGGGCAGTGTCGAGCCCTCCTACAAACCCGGCGTCACCCTCGGCGACCTGGCACCCAGCCTGCCGGACTTCGCCATCGAGGCGATCCGCGAGGCGCTGCCGGCCTTCGACCGCCAGATCAAGGGCTATAACCTGCACGACGCGGTGCTGACCGGCATCGAGACGCGTACCTCGTCGCCACTGCGTATCACCCGTGGCGCCGACTTCCAGAGCCTCAACCTCAAGGGCTTGTTCCCCGCAGGCGAAGGCGCGGGCTATGCCGGTGGCATCTTGTCCGCCGGTGTCGATGGCATTCGTATCGCCGAAGCGGTGGCGCGCGACATGCTCGGGATGAACGACTGATCCGGTTGCCTTCCCCGGCACAAAAACAAACCCCGACACGGCTGAGCCGGTCGGGGTTTGTTTTTGCACGCGTTATCAGTGAGTGACGCGGCTGGTGCCATCGACGGTCATGATGCGCACACGCTCACCCACGCGGAATACCTCGTTCTGCTGCACTTGCTGCACATAGGCGCGCATGCTGCCATCGTCTTCACGCACGGTGATCTCAACGCCTTGCGTACGGGTCAGGCCTTCTTCCGCGGCGGAGCCGGCCAGACCACCGGCCACGGCACCGATCACGGCCGCGACGATGCTGCCACGGCCACCACCGACGGCGCTGCCGGCGACACCACCGACGATAGCGCCGGCACCACCACCGATCGGGGTCTTGGTGCCTTCGATCTTCACCGGGCGCAGGGATTCGATGGTGCCCATGCGTACGGTCTGCACGCGGCGAGCCTCATCACGGGAATAGCTGTCGCCGGTCAGCGACGACTGGCAGCCGCCCAGCAGCAGCGATACGGTGGTGAAGCTGGCCAGCAGCAAAGCGGATTTACGCATGGGACACTCTCCAAAAAGTTACAGGTGCTCATTAGACGCTTCGTCTTGACGGCTGTCACCGCATAAACGTCGTAAATTTGTTCTCATTCAGCTCAGGTACAGCCATAACGGGCTGTGAAGCTGGCTCAAACGTTGGACCAAGGATAGCCATGGATTACTTCATCGTCGTCATCGTGACCGCCACGGGCCTGTATTTCCATTGGTGGCTGTACGTGCGCATGCGCCGCTGGATGGACCGCGACCTGGCGTTGTCGATGGCGGGAGATGATCCGGGCAAGCGCGAATACATGCTTGGGTTGTTGCAGCGAGCGCGGGCGGAGAAAGTTGGACGCAAGGAGCTGGCGGCGTGGCTGGAGCGGGAGTCGGCGGGGTATCGGTGAAACGGGGGCTGCGTTGCAGCCCTTCGCCGGCAAAGCCGGCTGCTACAGGGGACGCGTTGCCAATCTGATCTGTAGGAGCCGGCTTTGCCGGCGAAGGCCGCACAGCGGCCCGCCTGACTCAAGGGGCCAGGCGCTCGCGCTGCCATTGGCCATCGACCAGGCGATAGTTCAACCGATCATGCAAGCGACTGGCCCGCCCCTGCCAGAACTCGATACGCTCCGGCAACAGGCGGTAACCGCCCCAATGCTCGGGACAATGGGGTTGCGTGTCGGAGAAACGCGCTTCGGTAGCCTTGACCAGCCCCTCCAGTTCCTCACGGCCAGCAATCACCCGGCTCTGCGGCGACGCCCAGGCCCCCAGGCGGCTACCCATGGGGCGCACCTGGTAGTAGTCGTCCGACTCTTTGGCCGTAACCTTCTCCACCCGACCTTCGATACGCACCTGACGCTCCAGCGCCGGCCAGAAGAACGTCATGGCGGCGAACGGATTGGCCGCGATGTGCTGGCCCTTGGCGCTTTCGTAGTTGGTGAAGAAGGTAAACCCCCGCGCATCGAGGGCCTTGAGCAACAGCACCCGACAATGCGGACGGCCATCGGCATCCACCGTGGCCAATGTCATGGCGTTGGCTTCCACCGGCAGTTGCTCGGTCTTCACCGCGTCGGCGAACCATTGGTGAAACAGCGCGAACGGCTCCCCCGGGGCCTGGGCTTCGGCCAGGCCATCACGGGTGTAGTCGCGGCGCATATCGGCCAGGGATTGGGTCATGACTGCGTTTCCTTGACGATCAGTTGGTCTTCGCAGGGCTGTTGGCGGCGACTTTCTTGTCGGTGGCGGCCTTCTTCGCGGCGGGCTTGGCCGGAGCGGCTTTCTTCTTCGCAGTAGTGCTGGGCTTGGCCTTGGCGGCAGGCTTCTTCGCCGCAGGCTTGGCAGCGGCCTTCACAGCAGGCTTGGCGGCCGCAGGTGCCTTGGTTTCCTGGGTGGCCACCATCGATGCCGGGGCCGGCGTCGGCGCAGCCTGCTGGTACTTGGCCAACAGGGCGACCATGGTGTTCTGCGGCGTCAGCAGCATCTCGACGCGACGGTTCAGAGCACGGCCTTCCTTGCTGTCGTTGGCGGCACGCGGCATTTGCGAGCCCATGCCCTTGAGCATCAGGCGATCACGCTGCAGGCCACTGAGGCGGAAGATCGCCGACACCGAAGCGGCGCGCTCGAGGCTGAGCTTCTGGGTGGCAACGGTGGCGCCGCTGCTGTCGCCATGGCCGAGGATCAGCACCGCCGTCTTGGTGTCGGTTTCAATGACCTTGGCCACCTGGGTGATCGGACCAAGAGTGATCGGCAGCAGCATGTTCGGGCGATCCGGGTTGTACGCGCTGTCCACCGGGATGGTTACTGCCAGCACATCCTCGCGGCGCTCGAGTTCGAGCTTGCTGCCCTTGATGGCTTCGCGCACCTTGGGTTCGTATTGGTCCAACCAGGCCTGGGTAGCCTTCTGGTCAATCTTCGGTACGGTGGCGGCTGCAGGCTTCTTCTCCTCGACACCAAACGGCCACCACCAGCGGCTGCTGCTTTCGGACTTGGCGTCGGCCTTGGCCACGTTCTCGGTCACGGCGGCCTTCACTTCCTGTTCGGCGACCTTGTCGGAACCAAAGGGCCACCAGCTAAGGCTGCCCTCTTTGGAGGCATCCTGTGAGTGGCTGGCACAGCCGGTCATGGTCAGGCACAGGGCAAGTGCTAAGGTTTTATGTGAAGACATCAGTGATACACCATGAAATTGAAAGAAATTTTGCCCACACGCATCAGGCGTTGGCATTGAGGATAGTCAAAGGGCCCGGGCAATACCCGCATGACCCGATCAAAGGCAGCGGCCAAGAACTTGCACCAATTGTTGGGCGCGCGGGTCCATCAGCACGTAAGGGCCTAGCGTGTTGGTGACGAAACCGAAGGCCACGTCATGTTCTGGGTCGGCGAACCCGACCGAGCCACCGGCGCCTGGGTGGCCGAAGGCCCGGCTGCCGAGGCCGAAGGTGGCATTGGCCACATCGGGCTGGTCGAGCATGCAGCCCAGGCCAAAACGCGTCTGGGTCAGCAAGGTACGGTCCTGGCCCAGGCTGTGTTCGCGGGTCAGTTCGTCGAGCAGTTCGGATTCCAGCAGGCTGCCATCAAGCAAGCCGGCGTAGAAACCCGCCAGGCTGCGCGCATTGCCATGGCCATTGGCTGCGGGTTGCTGCATGCGCCGCCACTCCGGCTTGTTGGTGCTGGTCAGGATGGCCGGCGGGTTGGTGAAGGCGCGGGTCGACAGTGCCTCGGGCTCGCGCATCGTCACCTGCAGCAGGCGCTGCGCAGCGGCGTCGCCCGGGTTGCCCTTGCCGCGGGCGATGTGCGCCACGCGATGAAACTCTTCGTCCGCCAGGCCGACATGGAAGTCCAGCCCCAGCGGCCGGGCGGTGCGGGCCACAATGGACTCGCCCGGGCCACGACCATCAGCGCGTCGGATCAGCTCACCGATCAACCAGCCATAGGTGATAGCGGCGTAGCCATGCTCGGTGCCAGGCGTCCACCAGGGCGTCTCGGCAGCCAGGGCATCGACCATCGCCTGCCAGTCATACAGCGCTTCGGCCGGCAGCAATTGGCGAATCGCCGGCACGCCGGCGCGATGGCTGAGCAGCTGGCGCAGGGTGATGGTGCCCTTGCCGGCCTGGGCGAACTCCGGCCAGTAGCGGGCCACGGGGGCGTCGAGGGCCAGCTTGCCCTCACCCACCAGTTGCAGGGCGGTGACGGCGGCGAAGGTCTTGGTGCAGGAAAACAGGTTGGCGATGGTGTCGCTGTGCCATGCCTCGCGGCCGTCCTTGTCGGCGCTGCCGGCCCACAGGTCCACCACGGTTTCCCCGCCAACCTGGATGCACAACGCCGCACCACGCTCCTGGGGATCCTCGAACAACGCGGCGAAAGCATCGCGCACCGCCTCGAACTTCAGCTCATAGTGACCCTGGATCTGCACCCGACTGCTCTCCGTACGACCTAACGTGCAAAAGCGTGCATTGTTTCAGCAGTTCGCCGTTTTGCAAACTGAATGTGGCTGGATGGTCATGAAGAAAAGTCGACAATCCGAGGGCGTGACGCCCCCGGACTCGCTCAGTGGCTGGGTTTGCCCAGCGTGTCGCGCCACTGACCGATGGCCTGCAGGTTGCTCCGGCGGACCGCCTCGACAAACCCCGGATACGCCACGTCGGTAATGGCCACCAACCCCAGGTGGCCATTCTCGCCATCGAGCAGGCGGCCGCTGGCGGGTTGGTCGAGGTACTGGAACCAATGAACACCCACGATCATTGGTTGGGCCAAGGCGGCCTTGAGGAAGTTGGCGTAGGCCGGGCCACGGTCCTCCTCACGCGCGACCTCCACCGGGCCCGGCCAGAACGGGCCACGGTCACGGGAGCCGAACTGGAACTCCGAAACCAGTACCGGCTTGTCCAGCTCGGCCAGGCGGGCGAAGTCATAGCCGTCCTGGGGCTTGAGGGTATAGAAGTTGAAACTCAGCACATCGCAGAACTCGGCACAGGCCTTGACGGCTTCGGGCGTGCTCACCGCATAGCGCCCCCCCAGCAGCATGTGGTTGGGCGCATGCCATTTCAGCGCATCGGAGATGGTCTTGAAGTAGGTCTCGGCGAATACCTGTTGGAAATACTGATAGTCACGCTCGATTTCCGGATGCTCCGGGTTGGGCAACGGTGCCTCGAAGCCCGGGTCTTCCATCAGTTCCCAAGCCGTCAATTCGATGCCCCAGGCCTTGGACAACCCTTCCTGGTTGCGGTACTTGTCGCGCAACTGCTTGAGGAAGGCACGCTTGGCGGGCACGTCAGTAGTCAGGCGCAAGGTGCCATATGCCAGGCCATAGCGGGCTTTGGGATCGTCGCCCGGCGCGGCCCAAGCCAGTTCGTTGTCGGCGAAGTAGCCGATCAGCCAGGGGTCGTCGCGGTGGTCACGGGCGGCGATGGCCACGGCACGCTCGGTGGCCATGGCAAAACGTGGGTCGAATGGGTCAGGCATACGCCCCCACCAGTCCATGCCGGTGCTGATACTGGCGTAGTCGCCGACGATCGCCAGCGGTAGCGTGTAGGGCATGCGTTTGACCTGAGCGAAGGCTGGGTCGCTCCAGTTGCCGAGGGTATTGAAGCCCCAAGCCTGCAGGCGGTCGAGAGTATGCCCCTGCCAGCGTTGCGCATCGAATGCCAGAGGCGGGCATTGGGCGCCTGGTGCACAGGGCTGGCCATAGGTGCGCTGCAGATTGGCCGCATAGAAGTCGAACCAGCGCCCCTGCTTGAAGTTGCGCCCCTGCGACGAGGCATTGCCATCGTCGTTGTTGCCCTCGCCATAGTAAGCAGCGAATGCGTCGCCCTCTCCCGGCAAGGCCTTGAACATGCCTTCACGACCCGCCACGTAGGTGCGGCCACCATCGGCGGCCACGGCATTGACCCCCAGCGAGTAGAACGGGTGACCGTCAGGTGTGACCAGGTACCAGCGCCCTTCGCGCTTTTCGGTGCGGAAGAACCCCTTGGCCTCGAACGCCGGCCCAGCCAGCAGACCGCCATAAGGGTCCAGCCCCTGCTTGTCCCGCTCGGCCAGCCAGCGCTTAAGCATAGATTGTTCACGGTTGTCGGCGGCCTTGAGCTGATCGTCGCTGGCGATCTTCTCCGGCCACCGCGCACGGGTGGACTGGCCATAGACGTCGATCAGCTCGCTATAAGCCGCCTTGAATGCCAAGTCATCGTCCTGCAAACCGACCTTTTCGATCAGCAGGCTCTGAGCCACCTTGGGGTTGGGGATACTCAGGCTGATCGAGGTGACTTGCGTGAGATCGGCGTCCCCCGCACTGCTGGCCAGCAGCAGGCGTTGCCCTTCGAAGCTCCAAGGCATGGGAGGCCCGGCACGCATCCCCTGGCTCAGCGACGAACTGGCCTTGAGCGGAATCATCACGGTCTGCGCAGGCCCCGCCGGCAGGTCGATGCGGCTGGTGAGCGTGCGACCGTCGCTGCTCTGCACGGTCACATCGACGGTCAGGGCCCAGTCCATGGCGCTTTGCAGACGTAGGGTGAGGGCCTGGACGCCAGACCAATCCCAGGCTCCGCTCTGGGGGCTCAGGCGCAACGTCGGTTGCGCCACCGGATTGAACACCACGCGCCGCAACGCCTCGCCTTCGGCTGTCTGTTCCGCGTTGTACTGCGGCATCCCGGCATCTTGAGTCGTCACGTTCACGACCGAGGCAGGGCGGACAAAACTGAACAGCGTCTGTTGCCCGGCCAGCAAAGGGGCACTGAACAACAGGGTAAGCAAGGCAGGCAGGGTACGGCGAATCATGGGGCGGTTGCTCTCCTTCAGAGCCCTGCTGGGCTCACGACCGGATTTTGACAACGTGCCGGTGCGCAATACTCCGGCCGTCAGCTGATTTCCCGCCGGAAGGGCGGGAGTGCATTGAGGATAGCCTTGCCGTAGCGCTGGGTGACCAGGCGCCGATCGAGCAAGGTGATGACGCCTCGGTCCTGCTCGGTGCGCAGCAGGCGTCCGCAGGCCTGGATCAGGCGCAGCGAGGCGTCGGGCACGGCGATCTCCATGAACGGGTTGCCGCCACGGGCCTCGATCCATTCGGCAAGGGCCGCCTCGACCGGGTCGTCGGGCACGGCGAAGGGAATCTTGGCGATGACCACGTGCTCGCAATAAGCACCGGGCAGGTCGACCCCTTCGGCGAAGCTGGCGAGACCGAACAGCACGCTGTGCTGGCCGTCGTCGACCCGCGCCTTGTGCTTGTTGAGTGTTTCCTGCTTGGAGAGGTTGCCCTGGATCAGCACCAGCTTGCGCCAGTCGCGGTCCAGGCCGTCGAACACATCCTGCATCTGCTTGCGCGAAGAGAACAGCACCAGCGCGCCACGGGCCTGCTCGACGATGTTCGGCAGTTCACGAATGATTGCCGCCGTGTGGGCAGTGGCGTCCCGCGGATCGGCGCCGAGGTCGGGCACCCGCAACAGGCCAGCGTCACCATGCACGAACGGGCTGGGCACCACGCAGGTGACCGCGTCGCGGGGCAGGCCCGAACGCATGCGGAAACGGTCGAACTTGCCCAACGCGGTGAGCGTCGCCGAGGTGACCAGGGCTCCATGGGCAACGCTCCATAGGCTTTTGCGCAACATCTCGGCGGCGAGGATCGGGCTGGCGTTGACCTCGATATCGAACAACGCGCCAGATTCGGCCAGGGTGAGCCAGCGGGCCATGGGCGGGCTATCTTCCGGGTCCTCGGCGGTGAAGGCGGTCCACAGCTCCCAGTTGCCCTGGGCACGTGTCACCAGGCTACCGAACAGTGGGTACCACTCTTCGGCCTGGTGGCTGGCGATACCGATGTTGTTCTCGCCGTCCATGCCTTCCTTGAGCAGGTCGGCCAGGCGCGTGAACAGGTCGTTGAGGCGGGCGAAGCCTTTTTTCAGCTCGATACCGACTTCGCGGATCTGCTCGGGTACCACACCACCTTCGAAGCGATAGCGTGGGCGGTCACGCCCCTCCATGTCCTCGCCGGCGCGGAAGTCGGCAACCTGCTCGCACAGGGTGAACATGAACTGCTGTTGCGTGCGCACTTCGCGGGCCAGCTCCGGCACCTGCTCGATGTACCGGCCCAGGTCGCCTGGCAACGGGTGCTGGGCCAACAGCTTGGTGAGGTTCTTGGCGGTCTGCTCCAGCCAGTCGGCGGTGGAACGCAGGCGCGAATAGTGAGCGAAGTGGCCAATGGCCTTGTCTGGCAGGTGATGGCCTTCATCGAACACGTACATCGTGTCGCGCGGGTCGGGCAGCACGGCACCGCCGCCGAGGGCGAGGTCGGCCAGGACCATGTCGTGGTTGGTGACGATCACATCGACCTTGCCCATGCCTTCGCGGGCCTTGTAGAACACGCACTGCTGGAAGTTCGGGCAGTGCCGGCCGGTGCACTGGCTGTGGTCGGTGGTCAGGCGTGCCCAGTCCTGGTCCTCGATGGCTTCGGACCAACTGTCGCGGTCGCCATCCCAGCGATTGCCAGCGAGCTTCTCGATCATGCTGTTGAACAGCTTCTGGCTGCGCTCATCGACCTCGATGTGAAAGCCTTCCTCCTCGAATAGCTGGGCGGTGGCTGACTGCGCGTGGCCTTCCTGCAGCAGGATGTCCAGCTTGGAGAGGCACAGGTAGCGCCCCCGCCCCTTGGCCAGGGCGAAGCTGAAGTTCAGCCCGCTGTTGCGCATCAGATCGGGCAGGTCCTTGAACACGATCTGCTCCTGCAAAGCCACGGTCGCGGTGGCGATCACCAGGCGCTTGCCCGCTGCCTTGGCGGCGGGAATCGCGGCCAGGCTGTAGGCGACCGTTTTGCCGGTACCGGTACCGGCCTCCACCGCCACCACGGCGGGCTCGCTGGCGCGGCGCCCTTCGTCGTCGCAGGCGATGTCGCCGAGCACCTTGGCGACTTCGGCGATCATCAGGCGCTGGCCGTAGCGTGGCTTGAGGCTTTTGGCTTCGAGGAAACGCGAATAAGCGCCCTGGATGGTGGCTTTGAGTTCGTTGCTGATCATGGTCTGCAGGCGCCCGGAGGGCTGGATATATTTTCAGTGTTTCGCATGGGCCGGCTATCATACCCCGCTATTGCCCTTTGTGCCGCATGGAGATCCGGATGCTCGCCTTTGCCCTGCCCTACACCTTGCACTTGCTTGCCGCCCTGGTCTGGGTCGGCGGGATGTTCTTCGCCTGGCTGGTGCTGCGCCCAGCCACGGTCGCGGCGCTGGACGGGCCGGCACGGTTGCGGCTGTGGGTGGAGGTTCTCCAGCGCTTCTTCAGATGGGTCTGGCTGGCGGTGGCGGTGCTGGCTGTCAGCGGGGTGGGCATGATCCACCTGCGCTTTGCCGGGTTCGAGACGGCTCCTCGGTATGTGCAGGTGATGATCGGTGGCGGGATCGTGATGTTCGCATTGTTCATGCGGATCCAGTCGCTGCTGCTGCCGGAGTTGCGGGCGGCGGTGCAGGCTGAGGATTGGGCGGCGGGGGCCGGGGTGCTGGGGCGGATTCGGCGAATGGTGGGGGTCAACCTGGCGATCGGGCTTCTGGTGGTAGCCGTAGCGGGGTCCCGGATGCTGGTTTGAGATCGAGCGCCGCCCGGGCGGCGCATCGCGGATGAATCCGCTCCTACATTTTTGCAACGCGCCGCACCTACGAGGCCATGGTTGCCAGCCTTGGCGCAGGGCGTAAGTCAGGTGGGGGCACCGCACGGGCGGCGCTCGATTTCAGAACGCTGCAGGCTGTCACCCCCCTCGTCGTCACCATGCGATCAGAGGCCGCCCAACAACCTCAACCCTTCAACGCCTTCTTGGGATAGATATCGTACCGACTCGATTTCCCCTCCAGGCTGTGACTTGGCTTCACCCCCTCGATGATCGGCGCCTTGCGCGGCCGCTTGACCACCACCCGGTGCGATGCCAGTGACAGAGCCGCCTCGAGCAGAGCCGGCGCGTCCAGGTCATCTCCGACCAAGGGCCTGAACACCCGCATTTCCTTCTTCACCAAGGCACTCTTGTCCCGATGCGGAAACATCGGGTCCAGGTAGATCACCTGCGGCGCCTCGCCCTCCCAAGCGCGCATGCGCTCGATGGCATTACCCGTCAGCAAGCGCATGCGCTCGACAATCCCACCCACCTCAAGGTCACCCCGCGCCCGCGCCAACCCGTCCTCCAGCAGCGCGGCAATCAACGGCTGGCGCTCGATCAGGGTCATCTGGCAGCCCAGGCTGGCCAGCACGAACGCATCCTTGCCGAGCCCTGCGGTGGCATCCAGCACCTGCGGGCGAACGCCCTGGGCGATACCGACCGCCTTGGCAATCATCTGCCCACTGCCACCACCGTACAGCCGACGATGCGCCGCCTGCCCCTCGACGAAATCCACCCGCACCGGCCCGGGCGCCTGTGGCCCCAACTGCTGGACCTGCAGGCCATCGACGCCAACCTGCACGGCAAAACCGGCCTTCTCGTCGATCATCGGCAAGCCCAACCGCTGCGCCCATGCCTGGGCCTGCGCCTGGAACTCCGGGGCCAACGCCTCGACCCTGATACCTGTGCCCTGCTCTTGCTCTGCCATCCGTTCCCGCACTCGAAAAAAATTAATGAAACCACGGCCACGGCCGATACACGCAGTATCCGCTATTCTGCCAGAGCACAACGCGCGCGACTGCCATGTCAGATACTCTCCCCATCGGCTTGACCTACCTGTCGCCCGTCGGCAACTACGGTCGGCAGAATACCCAGGCACTGGGTGGCGTCAGCCACCTGTGGCAGGATTTCTTCGCCCGCGCCATGGCTGAGCAGCAAGGGGATGTAACCGACAGCTTCAGCAAGGCGTTGGTGCAATACGACGAGCAGAGCGGCGAGCCCATCGGCGGTGCCAAGGCCCTGGCCCTGATCGACGCCCAGCGTGCCCTGCCGGTGCAGGACACCGAGGTGACCCCACCCGAGCCCCTGTTCCTGCCCAAGGCGGAGCTCGAAGCCAATCTGCTGGAGCCCGCTCCGGAGCCCTACAGCACGGTTGAACTAATCGAACAGCAACGCCAGCTCGACTTGAACAACAGCTGGTTGCGCCCGGTGGTCATGAATCAAGGGCACCCGCTTCCCGAACCCGGCCCGGCGCCCTCGCCCCGCCCCTTGTTCCTCCCAATCGCCGAATTCGAGATGAACCTGCTCGACCCGGCACCGGAACCTTTCGACGCGCCCACCCTCGCCAAGCAACAGAACGAACTGGAGTTCGATACCCACTGGGCGCGCCCGGTGGTACTCAACAACGTTCGCGTGCAGGCCTGAGCGCCACTGCCTCAACGGCGAAACAGTTCGTTGAGTTCGGCGAATGGCAAGGCCTGCTCACCATAGGCAAACGTACCCTGTTCGCGGATTTCCTGCGCCGCTCGCTGGAATGCGCCCAAGGCGGCGCGCGCCAGTGACGAACCCACACTGATGCGCCGCACTCCCAGATCCTGCAACTGGTTCACGCTCAGCGCCACACCCGGCATGCCCATCAGCACATTCACCGGCTTCGGCGCCACCGCCTGGACCACCGCACGGATTTCATCGACGCTGCGCAGGCCAGGTGCGTACAACACATCGGCACCGGCTTCGGCATAGGCCTGTAAGCGCTTGATGGTGTCGTCCAGGTCCAGACGCCCATGCAGCAGGTTTTCGGCGCGGGCACAGAGGGTAAAGGGGAACGACAGACTGCGTGCGGCCTGCACGGCGGCGCGCATCCGGGCCACGGACAGCTCGAAGTCGTAGATGGGCGCATCGCTCCGGCCGCTGGCATCTTCGATCGAGCCGCCAACCAAGCCCACCTCAGCGGCGCGCAGAATAGCCTGGGCACACTCCTCGGGCAGGTCGGCGAAGCCATTCTCCAGGTCCGCCGCCACTGGCAAAGGCGTGGCGTCGACAATCGACTGGGCGTTAACGAGGGTTTCATCGAGAGTCAGGGCGCCTTCCGCATCCGGTCGCCCCAGGCTGAACGCCAGGCCCGCACTGGTACTGGCCAGTGCCTCGAAGCCCAGGCTCGCCAACAACTTGGCGGAGCCGGCATCCCACGGGTTGGGGATGACGAACGCGCCCTCACGCTCATGCAGCGCCTTGAAGGCCTCGGCTCGCAGGGTTTGCACATCCATGGTCCAACCTCCGGCAAATCAACAGTGTGGTCACAGTAGCCCTAGTTGTTCGACCTCTGGCGCGCGTGGCAATTCCGGCAACCCGGCCAACCCAGGCAAGCGCGCCATCAGGCGCTGATGGAAGTGCTGGGCCAGGGCGGCGGCCAGGCGGTTGTCCGAGGTATGCAAGAACATGTATGGGCTACGCCCCTCCTCGATCCAGGCCGCAACCTTGTCGACCCAAGGGGTGAGGAAAGTTTCGTTGGCTGCCAGCTCAGGGTGGCCGATGAAGCGCACCTGTGGGTGTTGGCTGAAGGCGCAAGGGCGCGGTGGCACCTTGGGTTTCTTGGCCTGGGCATGCAGCACACCGGGATCACGCGAGACGCAACTGAACAAGGCGCGCGGGTCCAGGCAGATACGCTCGACGCCTCGCTCATGCAGCAGCCGATTGAGCTGGCGCTCTTCATCGCCCCGGGCGAAGAACGCATCGTTACGCACCTCCACGGCCACCGGCACGCCGATCTCGTCGAGAAAATAAGCCAGTTCGCCCATGCGCGCCGGCCCGAACTGCGCGGGCAACTGTAGCCAGTAAGGCGATACCCGCTCACCTAACGGTGCCATCAAACGGGTGAAATCAATTGCCGAATCGAGCTGGGCACGTAGATCGCCCCCATGACTGACGTCGCCGGGAAACTTGGCGGTAAATCGAAAACCGGGCGGCATGACCTGGGCCCAGCGCTCCACTGTGGCGGGCGCAGGACGGGCATAGAAGGTGGTGTTGCCTTCGACGGCATTGAACACCCGGCTGTACAAGCCAAGGAATTCAGTGGGACGGGAATCGCTGGGGTACAGGTAGTCGCGCCAGGCGTTTTCGCTCCAGGACGGACAACCGAGGTAGTAAGGGAGGGGGGATGGAATCATCCATCAAATGTACAGGTCCAGCCCCAGCACTTCCATCTCCCAGTCGGTGAAGCCCGCGGTGGTCAAGTAGCTGGCCAGGGCGGTGGAAGTACGCCGGTCGCGGGCACGGGGGAAGATCAGGTCCTGCTGGCGGGCTGGCAGGTTGCTGCCACGGCTTTTGCTACGGGCCACCTGGACCTCGACTTCGTCGATGATCTCGGCATCGGCCTCGTCGACGGCTTCGTCACGCACCGACGCCTTGCGCGGTGCGCGCTTGATGGGGTAGCTCTGCGAGGAAAAGCCGTCGATACGCATGGACTGGGCACTCAGGATCAATGATGGCAATTTAGCAGCATCAGGGATCCATCGCTAATGCCCGAACTGATAACTGGACCACAGTTCGCGCAAAAGGTTTTATCTCGAACAGCGATAGCCGACGAAATGCCTCAGCGCGCCTTGGGCGTAGCTACATTATCGCGCAGGTACACCGGTTGCGCCTGCTCGGCGGCGACGGCCTCGCCTCGGTTCCAGGCGCAGGTGGCCAAGGTGAGGATATCCAGGGCGTTGGGCAGCGCAGCCGCATCGCTGGCGCCGACCTGCGCCGCCAGGCGCTCGGCGTAACCCCAGCCGGTACCGGCGCCGAACCACTCGCCGCCCAGCCCGCTTGGCAACGCGACACGCTCCGGTGGCAACACCATTTCCTGGCCGACCAAGCGCATCTCGCCCTGCTCGGCCTGGTAGCAACCCCAGTACACCTCGTCCATGCGCGCATCGATGGCCGCTGCCACCTGCTGCACGCCACGCTCGCGCAACGCGCCCTGGGCCAGGGCGGCCAGGTTCGATACTGGCAACACCGGGCGCTCCAGGGCGAAGGCCAACCCCTGAACCACGCCGATGGCGATGCGCACGCCGGTGAAAGCACCTGGTCCACGACCAAACGCGATGGCATCCACGGCGCTTAACGCCACACCGGCATCGGCCAGCAACTGCTTGATCATGGGCAGCAGTTTCTGCGCATGCATGCGCGGGATCACCTCGTAATGGCTGGTTACCTTGCCATCATGCAGCAGGGCAACGGAACAGGCTTCGGTGGCGGTATCCAGGGCCAGCAGGGTGGTCATCGAGCGCGGTATCCAGGCATCAGGGGAAAAAGAGCGGCAGTATAAACGACAACGGCCCGCAAGCGGGCCGTCGTGACGCATGGTGTTGGATCAGCTCAGGGCTGCCAGTACCTTGGCGGTGATCGACTCGACCGAACCGACACCTTCGATGTGGCTGTACTTCGGCTTGCCGGCGTTGGCGGCCGACAGCTTCTGGTAGAAGTCAACCAGCGGCTTGGTCTGGCTGTGGTAGACCGACAGGCGGTGACGCACGGTCTCTTCCTTGTCGTCGTCACGCTGGATCAGCTCTTCACCGGTGACATCGTCCTTGCCTTCGACTTTCGGCGGGTTGTAGACAATGTGGTAGGTGCGGCCCGAAGCCAGGTGCACACGGCGGCCCGCCATGCGGCCGACGATTTCTTCGTCGTCCACGGCGATTTCGACCACGGCGTCGATGTCGACACCGGCGGCAACCATGGCTTCAGCTTGCGGGATGGTGCGCGGGAAGCCGTCGAACAGGCAGCCCTTGGCGCAGTCAGGCTGGGCGATGCGCTCCTTGACCAGGCTGATGATCAACTCGTCGGAGACCAGCTGGCCGGCATCCATGACTTTCTTGAGTTCCAGGCCAAGCGGGGTGCCTGCCTTGACGGCGGCACGCAGCATGTCACCGGTGGAGATCTGGGGAATACCGAACTTCTCGGTGATGAACTTTGCCTGAGTACCTTTACCGGCCCCGGGAGCTCCCAGCAGAATTACGCGCATCTTGTGCTCCTCATATTTTTCTATGCAAATCAACGGATTCGGCGCACAAGGCCAACTCCGGAAAATCGGACGAGACCGCAAAATCGGTCAAAAGGCTGCTCAAGATACACAGCGCCCGCCCCCCCGACAAGCGTCCCAAAGTGGCAGGAACGCGCCAATCGCGGCCCGCCGGGGGGCTGGTTGCGCCCGGCGCAACCAGCCATCCCTGCCCTGCCTGGCAGTGGCAGGTACAGTACGTGCGCGGACCTCCTGGGCAACTCAGCCGGTGTTGCGCAAACCGGCGGCGATACCGGCCACGGTGACCAGCAAGGCCTGCTCCAACGGGCTGTCCAGAGCGGCTTCGCGGCTGCGAGAACGGGCCAGCAGCTCGGCCTGCAAGCGGTGCAACGGGTCCAGGTAGGTGTTGCGCAGGCGGATGAATTCCAGGGTTTCCGGGCTATGCGCCAGTAGCACCTGCTGCCCGGTCAAGCCCAGCACCACCTGGCACGACTGCGACAATAGGTCGCGCAGGTGCGCGCCCAACGGTAGCAGCGGCGGTTGCACCAGACGTTCGTCGTAGGCCTCGGCTATCTGCGTGTCGGCCTTGGCCAGGACCATCTCGAGCATGTCGATGCGGGTGCGGAAGAACGGCCACTGCTCACGCATTTGCGCCAGCAGGTCGGCCTGCCCCCGCGCCAGCGCGTTGCTCAACGCGGTCTCCCAACCCAGCCAGGCCGGCAGCATCAGGCGCGTCTGAGTCCAACCGAAGATCCACGGGATCGCCCGCAGACTCTCGATCCCGCCGGCCCGACGCTTGGCCGGGCGGCTGCCCAGCGGCAGGCGCCCGAGCTCTTGCTCCGGAGTGGACTGACGGAAGTACTCGACGAAGTCCGGGTTGTCCCGCACCACGCCGCGGTAGGCCTTCACGCCGTCGGCGGCCAATTGGTCCATCAGCGCGCGCCATGCAGGTTCAGGCGGTGGCGGCGGCAGCAGGGTCGCCTCCAGCACGGCGGCAAGGTACAGGTTGAGGTTCTGTTCGGCGATACCAGGGAGGCCGAACTTGAAGCGGATCATTTCGCCCTGCTCGGTGGTGCGGAAACGGCCTCCCACCGAGCCTGGCGGCTGCGACAGGATCGCCGCGTGGGCCGGGCCACCGCCGCGCCCCACAGTGCCACCACGGCCATGGAACAGCAGCAGTTCGACCTGGTGCTCACGGCAGATACGCACCAGGTTCTCCTGGGCACGATACTGGGCCCATGCAGCCGCCGTGGTGCCGGCATCCTTGGCCGAGTCGGAGTAGCCGATCATCACTTCCTGCGGGCCGTGCAATCCCGCGCGATAGCCCGGCAACCCCAGCAAGCGCTCCATCACCGGCCCGGCGTGGTCCAGGTCGGCCAGGGTCTCGAACAGCGGTACCACGCGCATCGGCCGGGTCAGCCCGGCTTCCTTGAGCAGCAATTGAACCGCCAGCACATCTGAAGCCGCGCCGGCCATGGAGATCACATAAGAGCCCAGCGAAGCGGCCGGCGCAGCCGCGATCTCACGACAGGTGGCCAGCACCTCGGCCGTCTCGGCAGCCGGCTTGAAGTGCGCCGGCAGCAAGGGCCGGCGGTTCTTCAGCTCGTGCTGGAGGAACTCGATGCGGCGCTCTTCGTCCCAATCGGCGTACCGTCCAAGGCCCAGGTAATCGGTGATCTCAGACAGCGCGTCGCGGTGTCGGGCGGCGTCCTGACGCACGTCCAGACGCACCAGGAACAACCCGAAGGTCACCGCCCGCCGCAGACAGTCGAGCAACGGGCCATCGGCGATCACGCCCATGCCACAGGCGTGCAGCGACTGGTAACAAAGCTCCAGCGGCGCGATCAGCTCGCGGTTGTCCACCAGCACCGCGGCACTGGCCGCTTGCGGGCCGGCCAGCGAGGCATGGGCCCAGGCGCGAGTGGCACGCAGGCGGTCGCGCAGTTGCTTGAGCAGCGCGCGATAGGGCTCGGCGCTGTCGCCGACTTGCTCGCGAAGGGCATCGCTGGCCTGCTGCATCGAGAGCTCGGCGGCCAGGTAATCGATATCGCGCAGGAACAGGTCGGCCGCCATCCAGCGCGCCAATAGCAGTACTTCCCGGGTGACGACAGCCGTCACGTTGGGATTGCCATCGCGATCACCGCCCATCCACGAGGCGAAGCGCACCGGTGCCGACTCCAGTGGCAGGCGCAGGCCAGTGGCCTCGAACAGGGCCTTGTCGACCTTGCGCAAGTGACTGGGCACCGCTTGCCACAGGGAGTGCTCGATCACCGCGAAACCCCATTTGGCTTCGTCCACCGGCGTGGGCCGGGTGCGCCGGATCTCTTCGGTGTGCCAGGCCTCGGCGATTAGCCGGCGCAGGCGCTCGCGCACTTGCTGGCGTTCAGCGGGGATGAGATCACGGTGATCCTGTGCCGCCAGTTGCGCGGCGATGGCATCGTACTTCTGGATCAGGGTGCGGCGTGCCACCTCCGTGGGGTGGGCCGTGAGCACCAGCTGGATATCGAGCCTGGCCAGTTGCCTGGCCAAGGCATCGTTGCCGTGCCCGGCCGCTTTCAAGCGCGCCAACAGCTCGGGAAGCACACGGGCCTCGAAGGGCTCCGGCTGGTCGGCATCCCGGCGCCGGATCAACTGGTACTGTTCGGCGATGTTGGCCAGATTCAGGAACTGGTTGAACGCCCGCGCCACGGGTAGCAGGTCTTCCTCGGCCAGGTCGCCGAGGGTGGAACTGAGCTGCTCGCCCTCCCCACGCCGGTCGGCCTTGGCGCTGTGGCGGATGTCCTCGATCTTCTGCAGGAACGCCTCGCCATGCTGCTGGCGAATGGTCTCGCCGAGCAGTTCCCCCAACAGATGCACATCCTCACGCAGGCGCTGATCGATATCGCTCATCGGGCTTCTCCACTCCAGGAAACAGCAGGCCCCAAGAGTGCCCATCGCCACCCGCGCCTGGCAAGCCGCACGTGCGCAAAGCAACTAAAGTGAAGGGAGGTCATGCAGCGCAACACCACTCTCCAGGCTTTGACAGAGGTCATCATGAAAATTCGCGAACTCGCCCAGCACTGGGAACAGAATGCCGCCGGGCGCCTGAGCCCCACCCGCCATGTCCTGCACCTGGACATGGAAGCCGAAGCGCGCCTGGCCGCGTTGATCGATATGTATCCCAAACGCAGCCCCGAGGAACTGCTGGGCGAACTGGTTGCCGCGGCCCTGGAGGAGCTGGAAGCCAGCTTCCCCTACATCAAGGGCCAGCAGGTGATCGCCACCGACGAGGAGGGTGATCCGTTGTACGAGGACATCGGCCCGACTCCACGCTTCCTGGCGCTCTCCAGGCGTCATCTGCAAGCCCTTGGCAGCCAGGAAAAGAACAAGCGTCACTGACCTCTCCTTGCTCCTCCGAGGCCTCTGCAGCAGGCCTCGGATACCCCTCCAACAGTCGAAAGTTCCAGCCTTTTCGCACTGACTGATTAGTCAGAAAAAAATATCGTCAGCCTGCAAATTTTTCTGAACCTTTGAAAAAACGCCTCGGTCACAGCCAATAGCCATCACGGCAAATCCCTGAGGACCCAGGCGTTGCCGCGCTCGCCTTGGCACAGGGAAACAGCGATGGACCCACTGCGGACATCGTCGTTAACAGGAGTGACCCCATGGAGTTGACCCTCATGAAGACCCGCATCGCATACCCCACTTCCACTCACCTGCGCGGGCTCAAGCTGGCCGCTTTGGCGCTGGGTGGCAGCCTGGCGCTGGCCGGTTGCGCCGGCAATCCGCCCTCCGAGCAGTACGCCGTGACCCAATCGGCGGTCAATTCGGCGGTGAGCGCCGGCGGCACCGAGTTCGCGGCGGTGGAAATGAAAGCAGCCCAGGACAAGTTCAAGAAGGCCGAGATCGCCATGCATGACAAGCAGTACGACCAGGCGAAACTGCTGGCCGAGCAAGCCGAGTGGGACGCCCGCGTCGCCGAGCGCAAGGCCCAGGCGGCCAAGGCCCAGAAAGCCGTGCAGGATGCTCGCCAGGGTGTCCGCGACGTGCGTGAGGAAGGCCTGCGCAGCGCTGAATGAGCCTGCCGGCCACTGCCCCCCTCTTGAAGATCAAAGGATGAACACTATGCGCAACTACGTCATGATTCCCGCCCTGCTGGCCCTGAGCGTAGGCCTGGCCGCCTGCTCCCACGACCCGAACGCCAACCTTGAGTCGGCACGCACCAATTTCTCCGCCCTGCAGAGCGACCCACAGTCGAGCAAGGTAGCCGCGCTCGAGACCAAGGACGCCCAGGACTGGCTGAACAAGGCCGACAAAGCCTACATGGAGCGTGAGAACGAGAAGAAGGTCGACCAGCTCGCCTACCTCACCAACCAGCGTGTCGAAGTGGCCAAGCAGACCATCGCCCTGCGCACCGCCGAAGCCGAGCTGAAAAATGCCGCGGCTCAGCGCGCCCAGGCCAAGCTCGATGCGCGCGACGCGCAGATCAAGAAGTTGCAGGACAGCCTGAACGCCAAGCAGACCGACCGGGGCACTCTGGTGACCTTCGGTGACGTGTTGTTCGATTTCAACAAGGCCAACCTCAAGGGCAGCGCCTACCCGAACATCACCAAGCTGGCGCAGTTCCTCCAGGAGAACCCGGAGCGCAAGGTGATCATCGAGGGCTACACCGACAGCGTCGGCTCGGCCAACTACAACCAGACCCTGTCGGAGCGTCGTGCCAACAGCGTGCGCATGGCGCTGGTGCGGGCGGGCGTGGACCCGGCGCGCATCGTCGCCCAAGGCTATGGCAAGGAGTACCCGGTGGCGGACAATACCAGCAACTCCGGCCGCGCGCAGAACCGTCGGGTGGAGGTGACCATCTCCAACGACAACCAGCCGGTGGCGCCGCGGACGGTGAGCCAGATCCAGTAATCGCTGGTACCTGAACGAGAAACCCCGCCTTGATGGCGGGGTTTTTCATGCCGGGCAGCAAACTCGACGATAGGTTGCAGGAGCGGATTCATCCGCGATGCGCCGCGCAGGCGGCGCTCGATCTCGCAACCGTTACATCTCTGCGACCACACGCCCGATTCACTGCACCCGCTGCGGCGTCTCCTGCCCCATGCAGCGCACCGCGCGTTTGCGGTTGTCCACCAGCACGCCGGTCAGCCCCTTCTGCTGGGTGTCGAACAGCACCAGCACACCCTCCACGCATTGCGCTACCTGCGCCGCCGGGTCCAGCGACACCTTGTAGTCTTCGCCGGGGATGGTCTTGAGCATGGTGAAGTCTTGCAGCAACAGGGCGTCCTGTGGCTTGGCGAAATGCAGGTAGCCGTAGTACCAGAGGGTCCCCACCGTCACGATGATGCTGCCGATACCGGTCAGGATCAGCGGGATGGCGTTGCGTTCTTCACTCATTGCGCGTTCTTCTCGTCAGGGTAATTGGGGACTTCGGCCAGGCGGCGCAGGCCGTTGAAATGCGTGGGGTCATCCAGGAAGCGCAGCATCACCTGGCGCCAGGTCGGGTCGGCGAAAGTCTGCACATGATCGCCGCGGGTCAACTGCAACACCCGAGGCGGTGGTGCATGCCGATACAGGCGCAGGCCGTTCTCAAGCGGAACGAGGTGATCATCGATGCTGTGGAAAAACAGCTTTGGCGGGCTGTCCAGGCGCTCGATCGAATTGATCGCGCTGTCACCGTCGGGCACCAGCCAGGACAGCGGCACCTGCAACGGCCAGGTCATCCACGAAGTACTGAGGGCATAACGCCCCACCGCGCGGTAACTGGCGGGTACGCCATCGAACACCAGGGCGCTGAAGTGCCGGCGCTGCTCGGGGTGCTGCGCCAGGTAGTGGATGGCCATGGCGCCACCCAGGCTCTGGCCCAGCAGCACCAGGGGCTTGCCCTGCACCTGCGGTGCCTTGTCGAGCCACGCCAGCGCCGCCTCGATATCGCCATATACCGCCGGAAGGGTTGCCTTGCCCTGGGACAGCCCATAACCACGGTAATCGAGCATCAGCACTTGATACCCTTCCTGCGGCAGCCAATAGCTACCTCCGAGGTGCATGGCGAGATTGCCGCCATTTCCATGCAGGTGCAGCACGGTGCCCTTGACCTCGACACCCTCCTTCGCCGGCAACCACCAGGCGTGCAGGCGCGTGCCATCCGCGGCGGCAATCGTCAGGTCCTGGTATTGGAGGCGGGCCTTTTCCGGGGTGAACGGCTGCCCGGGCTCGGGGTAGAACAGCAAGCTGCTGCAGCTGCCCAACAGCAGCAGCCCGAGGCCGACAGCGAGGTGACGGCAGGCGTCAGAGAATGTTCGCGTAGTCGGCTTCAATGCGGTCCAGGCTCAGGTGGTTGAGGAAGTTGGAGAAGCACATCCACGCCGACAATGCGTTGAGGTCGCGGAACTGCTCCGGCAGGTACTTGGGCGGCTCCACCAGCCCTTCCTCGACCAACTGGCGCAGGGTGCGCATGTCTTCCAGGGTGGTCTTGCCGCAGAACAGCAAAGGGATCTGCTCCAGCTTGCCCTTCTTCACAGCCAACTGAATGTAGTTGTAAACCATGATGAAGCCCTTGAGGTAGGACAAGTCCTTGGTGAATGGCAGCCCGTTGGGCACCGAACCCCGGAACACCCGGCTGGCATTGCTGTAGCTCTGCCCCATCTCGAAGCCCTGGCCCCGGAAGAACTCGTAGACCTGCATGAAGTCGGCGCCCTCCTCCACCATGTGAATGGCGCGGGTGCGGTTGGTCAGCTTGCGCAGGCGGCTGGGGTAGGAGGCAAAGGCGATCACCTCCATGAGAATGGCCAGGCCTTCCTGGGTCACCGTGGACGAGGGCGGGCCCTTGGCGAGGAAGGTGCAGATCGGCTGGTTCAGGCCGTTGAGGGTCGTACCGACATGCACCAGGCCCTCGTGCACTTCGAGCGCACGCACGTCACGGCTATTGAACATGGCGTCGGCGCGCACCTTGATGTAGTCGGCGCCGGCCGCGGCATCGGCGACGATACCGTCTGACTCGAACACGCGGATGGTTTCCTCCGCCTCGCCGAACACCTTGTTCAGGCGGCGCTGGAGGATTTCCACGGCCTCCTTCGCGGTGAGGTTCTTCGGTTCGTCCTTCAGGTCGCCACGGCCGTCGATATTGTTGAGGTAGTCCGAGAGCATCAACCCCAGGTCGGCAAGGGTCGGGTCGCCGGCATGGAACGCGTCGGAGGCGGCGCCGTAGAGCTCCTGGGAGATCAGCCCGAAGTCCTCGGTACCGCGCGCTTCGAGCATGCGCACGACCATGCGGTATTCCTTGCACATGCGCCGCATGATCTGCCCGACCGGATTGAACTGGCCGAGTTGACGGGTGATGTCGCGCTCGATGTTCTGGAATTCGGCCTTCACCGCGCTGGAGTCGAACGACAACGGGCGGTTCTGGTAGTACGCACGATCCACCGCCGGAGGCTCCTTGCCCTTGGCCTTGAGAAAGCCCTGGCGGATGCCGTCGTCCCATTTCACCGCGTCGAGTACGCGGATGGGGGTCTGCGCGGTGACGATGCGATCGGACAGTGCGCGTATGGTCTGCTGGTACTCGTCCACCGGGGACTCCTTGAATCGGATTGCCCTGCAATCAGTCGGGCCTTGTTCGCCGGCAAGCCGGCTCCAACCGGAACAGTGGCCATGGAAGCCGGTTTGTCGGCGAACAGCCCATGCTATTTAGCCACGTGCTCAAAGCGTGCCACTTCGACGAACAGGTCGGAGTTGGCCGGGTCGTCCAGATAGGCCAGGACCCGCTCCGATGGGCTGTCGATCAGCACGCCAGGGCCGTTGTCCTCCGGTACCTCTGTGCTGCGCCCGCTCAGTTCCTTGTTGTCCACCGCCTGCTGTACCTGCTCGACATCAAGGTTGTAGAGCACCAGTTGCTTGCCATCGACCACCTCGAAACCGCCGATCAGGAAGCGGCCACCCAAGCGCTTGGGCACGCCCGCCGACAGGTACCAGCGGTTGCCGTGACGGGCCACGGTGAAGGCGTACTCCTCGGGCGGCTTGCCCTGAGCACGTGCCACGGCCTTGTAGGTGTTGCCACCCGCGCGGCTGATGCTCAGCTTCAGCGGCTGGCCCCAGGCATCCTTGCTGCTCCACTGGCCAAGCAGGGCCTTGGGCGCAGCCTGGTTACTCGGAAGCGGTTCGTCGAAGGTCACCAGACAACCGCCCAGCAGGAGGAATGACACCGTCAACAACACCACACGCCAGGCTTTCATCCGCTTCTCCTTGGAAATTCGTGCGTCGCTCAGGCCGATGCCAGCACCATCTGCAGGTATCGGACAAGGATAGCGAGCATCTGCTCATCGGCCGGCGCATCCGCAGCCTTGAGCAGGCCCTGATATTCCATCTGCTCGATTATCGCCGTCAACATCTGGGCGTCCTGCTCGGGCTGGCGCGAGCCGACCACCTGGAGAATCTGCCGCGCGCCATGTAGCAGAATCTGCTCGTGGGCCTGCACCAGTTCTGCCAGCCGTGGGCACAGCAGCGCCTCCTGGCGGAAGGCCTGTTCGGCCATGAGGAAGTCGCGGCGGTTGTTGAGCTGACGCAGGACGTAATCGGCCAGCATGCGCGCCACTTCGTCGGCCAGATGCGCCCGGGCCCCGGGCGTGCCGTCGCCCTGGGCCAGCAACTGGCGCAGCACGCCTTCGGTGGTGGTCCACAGCTTGGCCATGTAGGCCGCGCTGCGCTCGACGTACTGGGCGAAGGTGTCGGCCAGCAGGTCCTGGATATCCTTGAAGTAGTAGGTGGTGGCCGACAGCGGCACGCCTGCCTCGGCGGCCACCGCGCGGTGGCGCACGCCACGCACGCCATCGCGCACGACAATACGCATGGCGGCGTCGAGGATCTGCTGGCGGCGTTGCTCGCTGCCTTGGCGGGCGGTCTTGCGGCCCTGGTACTGCACACTCTCGGCGACGGCGGTGGCGATGCCGGCGGCGCCTTGGTGGGGCATGGCGGGTGTCACGGGGCGGTACCTCATAGTTCGAGTCATCTGCTGCCTGTGCCGGCCCTATCGCGGCTGAAGCCGCTCCTACAGGACAGCGGATACCTGTAGGAGCGGCTTCAGCCGCGATAGGGCCAGTACAAACAACATAAAGCTTCAGGCAAGAAAAAGCCGCCTCGAAAGGCGGCTTGTTCACATCGCTCAGGCCTGTGGACGCATGTGCGGGAACAGGATCACGTCGCGGATCGACGGCGAGTTGGTCAGCAGCATCACCAGACGGTCGATACCGATGCCCTCACCGGCAGTCGGCGGCATGCCGTATTCCAGCGCACGGACGAAGTCGGCGTCGTAGTGCATGGCCTCGTCGTCGCCGGCGTCTTTCTCGGCAACCTGGGCGAGGAAACGCTCAGCCTGGTCTTCGGCGTCATTGAGCTCGGAGTAGGCGTTGGCGATCTCGCGGCCACCGATGAACAGCTCGAAGCGGTCGGTCACGGCCGGGTTGTCGTCGTTGCGACGGGCCAGTGGCGAGACTTCGAACGGGTACTCGGTGATGAAGTGCGGCTGCTCCAGCTTGTGCTCGACCAGCTCTTCGAAAATCATCACCTGCAGCTTGCCCAGCCCTTCGTGGCCCAGCACCTTGGCGCCGGCTTTCTTGGCGATCGCGCGGGCACGGTCGACGTCCTGCAGGTCGGCGGCGGTGAGCTCCGGGTTGTACTTGAGGATCGAGTCGAACACCGACAGGCGCACGAATGGCTCGCCGAAGTGGAACACCTTGTCGCCGTAGGGTACGTCGGTGCTGCCCAGCACCAGCTGCGCCAGCTCGCGGAACAGTTCCTCGGTGAGGTCCATGTTGTCGCGGTAGTCGGCGTAGGCCTGGTAGAACTCGAGCATGGTGAATTCAGGGTTGTGACGCGTCGAGACACCTTCGTTACGGAAGTTGCGGTTGATCTCGAACACCTTCTCGAAGCCGCCAACCACCAGGCGCTTGAGGTACAGCTCCGGCGCGATGCGCAGGAACATGGCCATGTCCAGGGCGTTGTGGTGGGTTTCGAACGGCTTGGCCGCGGCACCACCCGGGATGGTCTGCAGCATCGGGGTTTCGACTTCGAGGAAGTCACGCTCGATGAGGAACTTGCGGATGTGCGAGATCACCTGCGAACGCACGCGGAAGGTGTGGCGGGTTTCCTCGTTGACCATCAGGTCGACGTAGCGCTGGCGGTAGCGCTGCTCGGTGTCGGTCAGGCCGTGGTGCTTGTCCGGCAGCGGGCGCAGCGACTTGGTCAGCAGGCGCACGTTGGTCATTTCGACGTACAGGTCGCCCTTGCCGGAGCGGGCCAGGGTGCCTTCGGCGCTGATGATGTCGCCCAGGTCCCAGGTCTTGACCGCCGCGAGGGTGTCTTCCGACAGGGTCTTGCGGTTGACGTAGACCTGGATGCGGCCGGTCATGTCCTGGATGACCATGAACGAGCCACGGTTGAGCATGATGCGACCGGCGACCTTGACCGGGATGGCGGCTGCTTCCAGCTCTTCCTTGGTCTTGTCCGCGTACTGTTTCTGCAGGTCGTTGCAGTAGCTGTCACGGCGGAAGTCGTTGGGGAAGGCGTTGCCCTTCGCGCGCTCGGCGGCAAGTTTTTCCTTGCGCAGGGCGATCAGGGCGTTTTCTTCCTGTTGCAGGTCTTGCGCTTCGGTCTTGAGGTCGCTCATGTCGTCATTCTTTCCATCAGGTGTTCGTTGCCCCTGTCGGGCAGGGCACGCGATACGGGCCGACGGCCTCGTATCGTGGCGGTGGTGTGCGGATTACAGCCCCTGCTTGAGGCTCGCTTCGAGATACTGGTCGAGGTCGCCGTCCAGGACCTTCTGGCAGTCGCTGCGCTCGACGCCGGTACGCAGGTCCTTGATGCGCGAATCATCAAGGACGTACGAACGGATCTGGTGACCCCAGCCGATGTCCG
This sequence comes from Pseudomonas entomophila, assembly GCF_023277925.1. Classification (NCBI taxonomy): domain Bacteria; kingdom Pseudomonadati; phylum Pseudomonadota; class Gammaproteobacteria; order Pseudomonadales; family Pseudomonadaceae; genus Pseudomonas; species Pseudomonas entomophila. The sequence continues at coordinate 5,698,207 of NZ_CP063832.1, read as the reverse complement.
ACTTGCTGTCTTCCAGCGCCTGCGAGGCGGCATTGCGCTTTTGCATTTCCAGCTCGTACAACTTGGCCCGCAGCATTTTCATGGCGGTATCCTTGTTGGCGTGCTGGGAGCGTTCGTTCTGGCAGGCCACCACGGTGTTGGTAGGCACGTGGGTGATACGTACCGCCGAGTCGGTGGTGTTCACGTGCTGGCCACCGGCGCCGGAGGAGCGGTAGGTGTCGATGCGCAGGTCGGACGGGTTGATCTCGATCTCGACCTTGTCGTCGATCTCGGGCGAGACGAACACCGCCGAGAACGAGGTGTGGCGACGGGCGCCGGAGTCGAACGGGCTCTTGCGCACCAGGCGGTGCACGCCGATCTCGGTGCGCAGCCAACCGAAGGCGTACTCACCCTTGATGTGCACGGTGGCGCCCTTGATGCCGGCGACTTCACCTTCGGAGAGTTCGATGATGGTGGCGTCGAAGCCGCGCTTGTCGGCCCAGCGCAGGTACATGCGCAGCAGGATGTTGGCCCAGTCCTGGGCTTCTGTACCGCCAGAGCCGGCCTGGATGTCGAGATAGGCGTTGTTCATGTCCATCTCGCCGCTGAACATGCGACGGAACTCGAGCTGGGCGAGGGATTCCTCAAGCCCTTGCAGCTCGGTCTCGACATCGCTGACAGCCCCTTCATCGCCCTCCTCGACAGCCATGTCGAGCAGGTCCTTGCAGTCGCTCAGGCCGTTGGCCAGTTTATCGAGGGTCTCGACCACCTGCGCCAGCATGGCGCGTTCGCGGCCCAGGGCCTGGGCGTACTCGGGCTTGTTCCAGACAGCGGCGTCTTCCAGCTCGCGGTTTACTTCGACCAGACGATCATGTTTGTGATCGTAGTCAAAGATACCCCCGAATGGACTGGGAACGCTCGGTGAGGTCCTTGATGGTGTTCAGGATCGGTTGGATTTCCATGGGCGGGCAGCTCTCGTGCGAATTCTGTGAAAAGCCCGCGAGTATAACCGAGTCTGCGGGCTGGCGGCAGACCCGCCGGGCGGTAAACAGCGCTCCACTCAGCGCGTCATGCGCCGACCTGATAATTCTGTCAGTTTCGCAAAATTACCAATTACGACTTACTTGTGCGTAGCCCTTAAACAACGAGGACACACACATGTTTACCACCGACGCTCCCCTCGCGCATACCCGCGTGTCGTGGCTTGCATTACTTGTTCTGATTTCGGCATGGCCTTGTGCGGGATACGCGCAGGTCCCATCAAAACCACCGCAAAATGGAGGCGGGTTAGTCATCATTGAGCCAACGGCAACTGATCTCACCATCCCTGGCCAGGCAGAAATGAATGAGCCGGAATTGGAAATAGAAGACCCTCCATTGGCAATCATCGAGGACGCTTCAGCCGATAACCCCCTACCCCCTTCAGGGGATACAGCCGCCGAGACGCAAGAGTTTACAGAAATACGGCGCCTCACCATTGGGAGCCGAGTCAACATCAGCAGGGTTGGGCAGTTCGCCGCGATCAACTACCGGAACCCTCGACTGCGCAGTGGTGATACGGTAACTGTAAGCCTGGCACCACAGGGGTCACGGCAAACCACCTTTATCTCTAGACCACTAACAGCGCAAGGCTCAGGTCCGATCGCCCTCACCATCCCTGTGCGCGAACTGGCAAACTATATCGGCCGCTCGGCTGATGTGACTGTCGCAATCGGTCGAGCTAACAATTCGCTTCGCTTTTCACGGCCCCGGACAATCTCTGTTGTGGTCACCAGCGGAGGTGACGTCGCCTCCAGACTTAACACGCGTTACCGCAATACTGTAAACCGGTGTACCTACGCCCAAAGAAGCGATTACCCCGCCTACTACTGCAACGGCATTATTATCCGTTCAGTGGATAACGGCGACTTTGATCCTTGGATACCCAGCCCAACTGCGAGAAACCTAGGAGGGATTTCATTCTCCTACTTCAGACTCGACTCCAACGTTACCAATTTTTATCGAAATGCTGGCTTCATCTTCTTCCCTCAAAGAGAGGCCTATGCCCAAGGTAGAGCCATCGATTTCTTGTGCATTTATGCTTATGACGGCTGGACGTTCGCTGGAGAACGCCGCGTAGCAGGTTGCGGCTTGAGAACAAGGGCTTTGCCTGGATCAGACCCGAGCTCATGCGTCGACCAGGGTGCAACGACCGTTCAAGGCTGGTACAACCATGTCAGAACCATAAACCACAACTCATTTCAATGTTCCCTTAGCACCCGAGACGCCAATCAGTTCGCGGTAAGCTATCAAGTGCGCAACAATCCACCGGCCGATATCAGAGACAGGGTCAGGGCACCTTGGAATGAAATGATGGCGGCCATGTGGGTACGACCGGATGAACCCCTCCCCCCCACAACCAAACGCTCAGGCGAGATCGGTACCCAATTGCCTATCGAAGCCTTCTTTTACCGCACCAACAGCACGACTTCTCTCAATGATGCCAGGGCGTTCCAGCAAAAGTACAAAGACAGAACCAATCTCTGGGTACCCATCATCGCTTTGGATCTTGGCCAGGTGAGGGGTTATCCTTTCAGGTATAACGCCGCAGACCAGGCTGTTCAACGCTGAACTATTGATCAGGTGGGCATGTTCAACCCATGCCCATCTGGTTGTCTTCGCTGTTCTTAGCCACTGTAAAACCCATGTTCACCGCTGCCTTCACTGATCGACTAGCCGATGTTGCCGGCCTGTATGCCGGGAATCCTAAAACCCCTCTGGCTTTGGTAAGCAGGAGGTAAACCACCCCGCCAGCTAGCGACAGCTGCGCCCGCCCAGGCGCCGCCCGTAACTTCGCGACTTCAGGAGGCTGAGCGCAGGCGTCTGGAGGGCCAGGTGCGCAGCACCCTTCGGCGTTAGCCGAAGGCGCGAGATGTAGACTTGCGCAGCAAGTCGTAGGCCGCGCGGGCCCGGAAGGCGCCGGAGCGAAGGGACCCCGAAGCGTAGCGTAGGGGCCGTATGATGGAGCGCACGGCTTTGCCGTAAGGGCGGAAAGGTGACTTCGAGTCGCTATCGCAAATGGATATGCGCATAACTATGGATACCCACTTAGCATTGACTTTGAGTTTCAGAGTATTGGCATTGAAATTCGTGAACATATCCATTCACGATGGAGGCGCCAACTTACCTTTTCGCCTTTACGGCGACCTTATTTTGTACGCGGGCAAAAGAAGGCAAAAACCGCTGGCTCCATTCATACGGCCCCTACGCTTCGCTCCGGGGTTCCCTCACTCCGGCCTCCTGACGTCGCATATGGCGGCGCCTGAACTATCGCGCACTTAGAAGCAAGATCAAGATCTATAAAACAGATACCCGGAAGTTGCCGTTAATTATGTACTGGCTGATCCGGCCTCTCGCCGGCAAGCCGGCTTCTACAGGGGAAAGTGCACGTTTGAGGATGCCCATGCCCCTGTGGAAAATGGCTTATGCGACACCCACTTGGTTACGCCCACTGTTCTTGGCCTTGTACAACCCGGTGTCCGCCGCCGAGATCAGTTGCCGGCAGTGGCTGCCGACACTCGGCGTCAATGTCGCCACGCCAATGCTCACGGTCAGCAGCGAACCGGCTTCAGGCACGGTATGGGCAATGTTCAGGCCCATGATGGTCTGGCGCAGCTTCTCGGCTATCAACCGCGCACCGCCCGGTGAAGTGTTGGGCAGCACCAGGGCGAACTCCTCGCCACCATAACGCGCCGGCAGGTCGGTGGGCCGCGAGCAGCAGCCACGGATGGCCTCGGCCACCTGACGCAGGGCCTCGTCGCCGGCCAAGTGACCAAAGCTGTCATTGAATGCCTTGAAGTAGTCGACGTCGACCATCAGCAGCGACAACTGCTGCTGTTCACGCATGGCCCGACGCCACTCCAGCTCCAGGTACTCATCGAAGTGGCGGCGGTTGGACAGCCCGGTCAGGCCATCGGAGTTCATCAGCCGCTGCAACATCAGGTTGGTGTCGAGCAACTGCTGCTGGCTGACGCGCAAGGCACGATAGGCCTCGTCGCGCTGCAGCAACGTTAGATAGGAGCGCGAGTGATAGCGGATACGCGCCACCAGCTCGATGGAGTCAGGCAACTTGACCAGATAATCATTGGCCCCGGCGGCAAACGCCGCACTCTTGACCAGCGGGTCTTCCTTGGTCGACAGGACGATGATCGGGATATCCTGAGTGGCCGGGTTGTTGCGGTACTCACGCACCAGCGTCAGGCCATCGAGGCCCGGCATGATCAGGTCCTGGAGGATGACCGTGGGCTTGATACGCATGGCTTGGGCCACGGCCTGATGAGGGTCGGCACAGAAATGGAAGTCGATGTTCTCCTCGTGGGCCAGCCCACGGCGCACCGCTTCGCCGATCATCGCCTGATCGTCTACCAGCAGGACCATCGCCGCACTTTCGTTGATGGTCGTGAAACCTTCGATTGGTAGATCATTCATCCCTAGTCACCAGATCACTACCGGCCAGGCGGCGTGACTCAATACATATCGTCATTTCGAAAAGATTTCCATCAGTCGTCCGGCGATCCGCTCCAGCGGGCGAATTTCCACGGCCGCGCCGATGGCCGCGGCCGCCTTGGGCATGCCGTACACCGCGCTGCTCTGCTGATCCTGGGCGATGGTCAGGAAGCCCTGCTGGCGCATCAGCTTCAGGCCCTGGGCGCCATCGCGGCCCATGCCGGTGAGCAGCACGCCCACCGCGTCGCCCGACCAATAGCGCGCGACGCTTTCGAAGAACACATCGATCGAAGGCCGGTAGATTTCGTTGACCGGCTCGGCAGTGTAGGCCAGCTGGCCGTTCTGCAGCAGGCGGATATGGTGGTTGGTGCCGGCCAGCAGCACCTGCCCCGGCTGCGGCGGTTCGCCCTCCCGGGCCAAACGCACCGGCAGCCCCGAGGCGCTGCTGAGCCATTCGGCCATGCCGGCGGCGAACACCTGGTCGACATGCTGTACCAGCACAATGGCCGCCGGGAACTCGCGCGGCAGCCCCTTGAGCAGCACTTCCAGCGCCGCCGGCCCGCCCGCCGAAGAGCCAATGGCCACCAGGCCGCGGCGCTGGGAGGCCTCGCGTATCGGCGCGGCAACGGCGCGGGGAGCGCTGGGCCGTTGTTGCCCGATCAGCCAACCGATATTGAGGATCTTGCGCAGCAGCGGCGCGGCGGCCTCCCGGGCATCCCCCGCGCCCAGCGCCGGGGTATCGACCACATCGAGCGCGCCGTGGCCCATGGCCTCGAACACCCGGTGCACGTTCTGCTGGCGGTCGACGGTGACGATCACGATGGCGCAAGGGGTTTCGGCCATGATCCGACGCGTGGCCTCGACGCCATCCATCACCGGCATGATCAGGTCCATGAGGATCAGGTCCGGGGTCTGCTCGGCACAGCGCTGCACCGCCTCGGCACCATTGCCGGCGACCCAGATCACCTGGTGCGCCGGCTCGAACGCCAGCGCCCGGCGCAGGGCCTCCACGGCCAAGGGCATGTCGTTGACGATGGCGATCTTCATCCCTGCGCACCTCCAATCAGCTCCACGACAGCATCCAGCAACGCATCGTCATGGAAGCTGGCCTTGGCCAGATAATAGTCGGCGCCGGCATCCAGTCCACGGCGGCGATCCTCTTCGCGGTCTTTGTAGGACACCACCATCACCGGCAGGGATTGCAGGCGATGATCGCGGCGCACCAGGGTCACCAGCTCGATGCCATCCATGCGCGGCATGTCGATATCGGTGATCAGCAGGTCGAAGTCATCACTGCGCAGGGCGTTCCAACCGTCCATGCCGTCCACCGCCACGGCCACTTCGTACCCCCGGTTACCCAGCAACTTGCGCTGCAACTCGCGCACGGTGAGCGAGTCGTCGACCACCAGAATGCGCTTGCGCGCCACGCCCTTGCCGCCCTTGGCACCGCGCTCGATACGCTCCAGGCGGCCGGTGCTGAGCAGCTTGTCCACCGAGCGCAGCAAATCTTCGACATCGATGATCAGCACGACCGAACCATCGTCGAGCAAGGCCCCGGCGGAAATGTCCTGGACCTTGCCAAGGCGCGGATCGAGCGGCATCACCACCAGCACGCGCTCACCAATCAGGCGCTCCACCGCCACGCCATAGAGCTGCTCACGCTCGCGGATCACCACTACCCGCAAACCCTGCCCCGGGTCCTGGGCGGCAGGCCGGTTGAGCAACTGGCTGGCGGCCACCAAGCCAACATGGCGGTCTTCGTGCCAGAAATGCTGGCGCCCCTCGATCTGCACGATGGCCTCGGTCGGCACGTCGAGGGTGCGTTCGATGTGGGCCAGCGGGAAGGCGTAAGCTTCACCGCCCACCTCAACCACCAGGCTGCGCACCACCGACAAGGTCAGTGGTACTTCCAGGTGGAAGCAGCAGCCCTGGCCGGCCACCTGGGTCAGCTCGATCGAGCCACGCAGTTCGCGCACCATGTGTTGCACCGCATCCAGGCCGACACCACGGCCGGAGACCTCGGTGACGGTATCGCGCAAGCTGAAGCCGGGCAGGAACAGGAACGTCAGCAGCTCTGCCTCGCTCATCTGCGCCACGGTCTCGGCCGGCGACAGCGCGCGCTCGACGATGCTCTGGCGCAAGCGTTCCAGGTCGATACCGGCACCGTCATCGGATAGCTCGAGAATCAGCAAGCCGGCCTGGTGCGAGGCGCGCAGGCGCACGGTGCCTTCGCTCGGTTTGCCCGCCAGCAGGCGCCGCTCGGGCAACTCGATACCGTGGTCGACGGCATTGCGCAGCAAGTGCGTCAACGGCGCTTCGAGTTTTTCCAACACATCGCGGTCGACCTGGGTCTTCTCGCCTTCGACGGCCAGGCGTACCGGTTTGTCCAGCGAGCGCCCCAGGTCACGGACCATGCGACTCTGCCCGGTCAGCACGTCGGCGAAGGGGCGCATGCGGCAGGCCAGCGCGGTGTCATACAACAGTTGTGCACGCTGGCTGGCCTGCCAACCGAATTCGTCGAGGTCGGTGGCCTGCTGTAACAGGATCTGCTGGGTTTCTGCCAGCAACTGCTGGGTCTGCGCCAGGGCCTCGAGCACTTCCGGGCCCTGCCCGCTGCCTTCGAGCTGGGTCTTCAGGCCGTCCAGCGCGCGGATGCCCTGGCCATGCATGCGCTTGAGGCGCTGCAGGGTGGCCAAATACGGTTTCAGGCGCTGGGTCTCCACCAGTGACTTGCTCGACAGGTCGAGCAGGCTGTTCAAGCGGTCGGCGGTTACCCGCAAGACCCGTTCACCACCATCGCCCGCTCGCTTGCCGGCCTTCGATGCGGCAACAGGTTCAGCGTCGACGACAGGCTCCGGCACCGGAGCAACGGGCGCCGGCGGCGAAGGTTCGACAGGTGAGCTCGGCAAAGGTGGCAGCATCGGGGGCACGACAGCCGTCGTCGGCGCCAACAGGCCGGCCAGTTGTACCAGGAACGCGGGGACCGCGGCTCCGCTGCCCTGGTCGCCTGGCGTGGCGATGCGCATCAGCAGATCGGTTCCCTGCAACAAGGCGTCGATATGCTCGGGACGCAACACCAGACGCCCTTCCTGGGCGGCCACCAGGCAGTCTTCCATGACGTGAGCCACACTGACCCCGGCGTCGATACCGACGATTCGCGCCGCGCCCTTGAGGGAATGGGCCGCACGCATGCAGGCTTCCAGCTGGTCCGGCTGGGCGGGGTTGCGCTCCAGTGCCATCAGGCCGGCGCTGAGTACCTGGGTCTGGGCCTCGGCCTCCAGGCTGAACAGTTCGAGCAGCGATGCGTCGCGCATTTGCTCCGGGGTCATGACAGGCTCCGCTTCACGGCAGACAGTAGATGTTGCTCGTCCAGGACACGCACGCTGCGCCCCCGCCATTGCAGGACGGCGGCAGTGAAGTGCGCCGTGTCGCGGCCCGTTTCCAGGCGGGCCGGATCAAGTCGGTGGATGCCGTCGATCTCGTCCACCGGCACCACCACCGGCCCACCGTCGGCCGCAAGAATCAGCATTCTCGGCAGTACCCGCCCATTGCGCTCGACAGTCGCCTCGGGCGGCACGCCCAGCAGGTCGGCCAGCGACAGGCAAGGCACCAGTGCTCCGCGCACGTTGGCAACACCCTGCAGCACCCGCGAACGCTGGTGCGGCAGCGAATGCACCTGCTGTTGCGGGGCGATCTCGGCCAGGCACGCGGTCGCCAGGGCCAGCCATTCCTCACCCAGACGGAACAGCAGCATGGAACGGCCGACAGCGACCTCCTCCACGACGCTCGCCTCGACCTGCTCGCCCTCGATCAGCGCATAGCGATCCAGCAGGCGAGTGGCCGCGGTGGCATACACGTCGCAATTGCGGCAATGAACATGCCGCTCCAGCAACGGGCACTGCTTGTCGCCGTGCACGCCGATGCGGTTCCAGCAATCGTCGATGACTTCATCATCGCGAGCGATCAGGTGCATCTGGTAGCCGCCACTCATCGTTCAGACTCCCTTCCCGCCCGGGCCGCGCGTTCCTGCAAGCGCCGTGCGCCCGCCTCGTCGCCCTGCGAAGCCAGCAGCGCGGCCAGGTGTGCCAGGGTTTCCGCGTGCTGGGGTTCCAGGTAGAGGGCCTTGCGGTAATGGGTGATGGCCTGCGTGGCATCGCCCTCGGTGTCACTGAGCAAGCCCAGCCAGTAGTAGACCTGCGCCTTGGGCGCGTACTGGCGAAGATAGCGCTCACAGCTGGCCCTGGCCTGCTCGCTGTCACCGGTGTTGGCATGGCGGGCAATGATGCCCAGCAGTTGGGCCTCGCTCTCATGGGGGTCGAGGGTTGGCGTGGGGACAGGAATCGGCCTGGCGGTGCGAGCCGATAGTGCGACCACTCTCGGCGGTGGCGGCGCCAATGGCCGCGCAACCGGCAGCGGCAGGCTCGCAGGAGCGCTCGGCGCGGGTTCCTGACGGACATAGGCGAACGACTGAGCGATACCCAGCGGCCGCATGCCCAGGCGCGCCAGCAGGCTGCCCTCGGCGGGCCCAATGAACAACACCCCCTGGCCATGGGTGAGGTGCTTGAGCACTTCGAACACCCGCTGCTGGGTCGGCACATCGAAATAGATCAGCAGGTTGCGGCAGAACACGAAGTCGTACAGGCCTTCTCGGCTCTTGAGTGCAGGGTCCAGCACGTTGCCCACCTGCAGGTTGACCTGTTGGCGCACGCGCTCATTGATACGGTGCAGCTCTGCGAACGTACTGAAATGCCGCTCACGGAACGCCAGGTCACTGCCACGGAACGAGTTGCGGCCATAGTCCCCCTGCAGCGCCTTGGCCACGGAGTTGGGGCTGATGTCCATGCCATCGATGCGAAATGCGGCCGGGCTGACGCCGCCGTCCAGCAAGGCCATGGCGATCGAGTAGGGCTCTTCACCGGTCGAGCACGGCAGGCTGAGGATGCGCAAAGGCCGCGTCCCGGCCAGTTCGGCCACCCGCTTATGAGCCAGACCGACCAAGGCACCGAAGGATTCGGGATAGCGGAAGAACCAGGTTTCCGGGACGATGACCGCCTCGATCAGCGCTTGCTGCTCCTCGGCCGATTGCTGCAGGCGCAGCCAATAGTCGTCCAGGTCCGCCACCTGCACCGTGACACAGCGCTGCTGCAAGGCACGCTCAATCATCGGAGCACCCACCGACTCCACATCCAGGCCGATACGCTCGCGCAGGAAGCGGAAGAAGCGTTGCTCGCTCATGCTGGCACCTGCCCGTTCTCGGCGGGATACAGCAGCTCCCGCACAGCGGGCGGGAGCAGGTCATCGACGCGGATGCGTTGCAACAAACCCTGGCTGTCCTGACGCACCGGCCCCAGATAAGGAGCCTCGGCGTTATCCAGGCCATAGGGCTGGAACTCCTCGGGCTGGCAGCGCAGGGTATCGGTGGCCTGCTCCAGCACCAGCCCCAGTTGCAGGTTGGGGCGCAACGGGTCGGCGCGGTAATGCACCAGCACCAGGCGCGTGCTGCCGCGCAAGGGCGCCGCGACACCGAAGCTCAGGGCCGACAGGTCGATCACTGGAATCAGCGCGCCCCGGTGGGCAAGCACACCGACGACCCAGGACGGCGCCTGGGCGACAGGTTTGAGCGCACGTCGCGGCAACACCTCGATCACCTCGCGCACGTCGAGGGCAAAGCGTTGCTCGGCAATGCGAAACTGCAGGTAGAGTGCGCCCTTGCCAACGGCCGGGCGCGTTTCACGGGGGTGCAGGTCGTTCATCGTCGTCAGACTTTGAAGCGCGACACACCGCCACGCAGGCCGGTGGCCACCTGGCTCAGTTCGTCGATGGCAAAGCTGGCTTGGCGCAGCGACTCGACGGTCTGGGTGCTGGCGTCGCTGAGCTGGGCCAGGGCCTGGTTGATCTGTTCGGCGCCCGTGGCCTGGGCCTGCATGCCTTCGTTGACCATCAACACCCGCGGGGCCAAGGCCTGGACCTGATGAATGATCTGGCCCAATTGCTCGCCTACCTGCTGTACCTCGAACATGCCACGGCGCACTTCCTCGGAGAACTTGTCCATGCCCATCACCCCGGCCGAGACCGCCGACTGGATTTCGCGCACCATCTGTTCGATGTCGTAGGTGGCAACGGCGGTCTGATCGGCGAGGCGGCGCACCTCGGTGGCCACCACGGCGAAACCACGCCCGTATTCGCCGGCTTTTTCCGCCTCGATGGCGGCGTTGAGCGACAGCAGGTTGGTCTGGTCGGCGACCTTGACGATGGTCACTACCACCTGGTTGATGTTGCTGGCCTTCTCGTTGAGGATCGCCAGCTTGGCATTGACCAGGTCGGCGGCGCCCATCACCTGGTGCATGGTCTCCTCCATGCGGGCCAGGCCTTGCTGGCCGGAGCCGGCGAGGCTCGAGGCCTGGTCGGCCGATGAAGTGACCTCGGTCATGGTGCGCACCAGGTCGCGCGAGGTGGCGGCGATCTCCCGCGAAGTCGCGCCGATTTCGGTGGTGGTGGCCGCGGTTTCGGTGGCCGTGGCCTGTTGCTGCTTGGAGGTGGCGGCGATTTCGGTGACCGAGGTGGTCACCTGTACCGACGAGCGCTGGGCCTGGGCCACCAGGTTGGCCAGTGACTCGGCCATCTCGTTGAAGCCCCCCTCGATGGCGCCGAATTCGTCCTTGCGGTCCAGGTTCAGGCGCATGCTCAGGTCGCCCGAGCGCAGTTTGTCCAAGGCATGGACGATAAGCTGCATGGGCGCGGTGATCACACGCAACAGCAGCAGGCCACAGATGCCGGCAGCGATGATTGCCAGCAGCAGCGAGACGATCATGCTGCCCTTGGCGGTGGCCACGGCGCTGACGATATCGTTGGTGGCGGCATCGGCCGCTTCGCGGTTGCGTTCGATGACCCCGTTCAGGTGCTTGCGCCCGTCCACCCAGGCCGGCGTGAGCACCTCATTGATCAGGCGCTGGGCCTCGGCATAGTTTTTCTGCCGGTAGGTCTCCAGCACCTGGTCGACGATTTTCACATAGGCCTCTTCAAGCTTGGTGAAATCATCGAAGGCCACCTGGTCATCCTTGTCGCGAATGGTCGCCTGGTAGCTGGCCATGTGTTGCTTGAGGCGGTCGTTAAAGCTCTTGAACAACTCGATGTCCGCCGTGGTCAATTCCCGGTGGTTCGACAACCCCACCAGCTGCTGGCTGGTGACATAACTGTCGACCCAGGCACTGCGGATCATCGAGCTGTAATAGACACCGGGAATGCTGTCGGACCCCACTGCCTCTTCGCTGGACTCGATCGCCACCAGCCGCGAGTAGGCGGCCACGATCATCAGCAGCATGATGGCGATGATCACGGCGAAACTTGCCAGGATCCGTTGGCGCAAGGTCCAGTTCTTCACATTCAGCCCTCAGGAATTCGATACGAGCGGGAAAAATCGCCAAAGTATAGCCCAGGCTTCCTACGCATTTGCGGCTGAATACGGATAGATTCAGGCATCCATGCCTGTCGAATTGGCCAAATGCCAGCTCATTGACCTGCGGCAAGCCTGACCTGGTTTTCCAGTTCCTGGCGCAGCGCCGGATCAAGACGCAGCTGTCGCGCCAATTCATCGAGGTAGGCGCGCTCCATGAAGTTCTCCTGATCGACCATCATCACGCTGGCCAGGTACATCTCGGCAGCCATTTCCGGCGTTTGCGCGGCACGGGCCACTTCGGACGGGTCCAATGGCTTGTTCAGCTCGGCATGCAACCAGTGCTGGAGCTCCTGGCTACTGTCCAGGCGGGTGAACTCCCCCTCGATCAACGCCCGCTCACGCTCGTCGATGTGGCCGTCGGACTTGGCCGCCGCCACCAATGCACGCAGCACCGCCTGACTGTGCTGCTCGACCTGGGCCGGCGGCAGGCGGTCCAGCGTCTGTGGCTCGTGGTTGCCTGACCCCTGGCGCGCCTGCCAGTTGCCGTAGGCCTTGTAGGCCAGCACGCCCAGCGCGGCGAGGCCACCGTAGGTGAGGGCCTTGCCGCCATACTTGCGCGCCTTCTTGCTGCCCAGCAGCAAGCCCATGGCGCCCGCCGCCAGCGCACCGCCACCGGCGCCGGAAAGCAGGCTGCCCAGGCCATTGCCCCCAGACTTTCCGGGCGCGCCCTTGCCAGCCTGGTTGCCGAGCAGTTCCTGACCCGATTTGAACAGTTGGTCGAGCAGGCTTCGGGTATTCATCTGGCATGTCTCCGCTGTAGGAAAAGAGGCCCCCAGAGTAGGCCCGGGCAGCCGCTTCGCCACCCGTGCAAATGCTTCCGAATGTTGCGCGGGAAGTCGACAAAAAACGAACTAGACTCGATCTGGCCAAACAGAACCACAAGAAGGCCGCCTATGAACGACCCTCGCCAGCCCCGGCATTTCTTCGCCTGTTTCGAAGCCTGGACAATGCCCGGCCTCGTCCTCTCCCCCGTCCACGCGACTCAGCAAGAGGGAACACCATGTCAGTGAACACGACTGTATTGTTCGGCGCGCTAGTGGCCAGTGCCGGCCTGCAGGCCGCCCAATTGCCAGAAAAGCTCGGCGCCGGCGAAGGGCAGCTGGATATCATCGCCTGGCCGGGCTATATCGAGCGGGGTGAAAGCGACAAGGCCTACGACTGGGTCACCGGCTTTGAGAAGGAAACCGGCTGCAAGGTCAGCGTAAAAACAGCCGCCACCTCCGACGAGATGGTCAGCCTGATGACCAAGGGCGGCTACGACCTGGTCACTGCCTCGGGCGACGCCTCGTTGCGGCTGATCGTTGGCAAGCGCGTGCAACCGATCAATACCGCGCTGATCCCCAACTGGAAGAACCTCGACCCACGCCTGCACAACGGTGCCTGGTACGTGGTCAAGGACCAGGTGTACGGGACCCCCTACCAGTGGGGCCCGAACGTGCTGCTGTACAACACCAACGTGTTCAAGCAACCACCCACCAGCTGGAGCGTGGTGTTCGAGCCACAGCAGTTGCCCGACGGCAAGCCGAACAAAGGCCGCGTGCAGGCCTACGACGGGCCGATCTACATCGCCGACGCGGCGCTCTACCTCAGGTCCGCCAAGCCCGAACTGGGCATCCAGAACCCGTACGAGCTGACCGAGACACAGTACAAGGCGGTGCTCGACCTGCTGCGCCAGCAACAACCACTGATCCATCGCTATTGGCACGATGCGACGGTGCAGATGAGCGACGTAAAGAACGAGGGCGTGGTCGCCACCAGCTCGTGGGGCTACATGGTCAACGGGCTGCAGGCTGACAAACAACCGGTGGCCTCGGTGGTGCCGAAGGAAGGCGCCACCGGCTGGGCCGACACTACCATGCTGCACAGCGAGGCCAAGCACCCCAACTGCGCCTACAAGTGGATGGACTGGTCACTGCAACCGAAGGTGCAGGGCGATGTAGCGGCTTGGTTCGGCTCGTTGCCGGCGGTGCCGGCGGCCTGTACTGGCAGCGAGCTGCTGGGGGCCGAGGGCTGCAAGACCAACGGCTTCGACAACTTCGACAAGATCGCCTTCTGGAAGACCCCGCAGGCCGAAGGGGGCAAGTTCGTGCCCTATAGCCGCTGGACCCAGGACTACATCGCGATCATGGGTGGCCGATAGGAGCGCCCACGCTCGCCAAGCGGTCATGGCTCAAGACTCAACCCTTGATCTGTTAAGACCCCTGTAGGAGCGGCTTCAGCCGCGATCACCCGCGCAGCGGGTGCCGACACCGCGATACCCGCATCGCGGCTGAAGCGCCTACAGGCAAACCAGCACCGAATGAACCCGCATCAACCGATCAGGTAGCACCATGCCCCCAGCCGTCCAGTTCACCCAGGTTTCCCGCACCTTCGGCGACGTCAAGGCCGTCGACCAGGTCAGCATCGATATCCAGGATGGCGAGTTCTTCTCCATGCTCGGCCCGTCCGGCTCGGGCAAGACCACCTGCCTGCGCCTGATCGCCGGCTTCGAACAGCCCAGCAGCGGCTCGATCCGCATCCATGGCGCCGAGGCCGCAGGCCTGCCGCCCTACCAGCGTGACGTCAACACGGTATTCCAGGACTACGCGCTGTTCCCGCACATGAACGTGCGCGACAACGTTGCCTACGGCCTGAAGGTCAAGGGTGTCGCCAAGCCCGAGCGCCACGCCCGCGCAGAAGAAGCCCTGGCCATGGTGGCATTAGGCGGCTACGGCGAACGCAAACCCGCGCAGCTTTCCGGCGGCCAGCGCCAGCGCGTCGCGCTGGCCCGGGCATTGGTCAACCGACCGCGGGTGTTGCTCCTCGACGAGCCGCTCGGTGCCCTTGACCTCAAGCTGCGCGAGCAGATGCAGGGCGAATTGAAGAAGCTGCAGCGCCAGTTGGGCATCACCTTCATTTTCGTCACCCACGACCAGACCGAAGCGCTGTCGATGTCCGATCGGGTCGCGGTGTTCAACCGTGGGCGCATCGAACAGGTCGACTCACCGCGCAACCTCTACATGCAGCCGGCGACCACGTTCGTCGCCGAGTTCGTCGGCACCTCCAATGTACTGCGCGGCGAGTTGGCCCAACAGCTCAGCGGCAGCCCCCTGCCGTTCTCCATCCGCCCCGAGCACATTCGTCTGGACGGCCAGGTCGCCGCTCACGAGGTGCAGGTCAGCGGCGAACTTCACGACATCCAGTACCAGGGCAGCGCCACTCGTTTCGAGGTGAGGCTGGACAACGGCCAGGTACTGGCCGTAAGTCAGGCCAATGACCAGTGGCTGGCCCATGCGCCGACCTGGCAAACCGGCCAGCGCGTACATGCCCGTTGGCCACGAGAGGCAATGACGGCATTGCAGGAAAGCGTCCTATGAACCTTGCCTCGGCGCACCCGGCACGTTCGCCCCTGCGACGCCTGAGCAACGTGCTCTACCGACGCCCCAACCTGTACCTGCTGATGCTGCTGATTCCACCATTGCTGTGGTTCGGCGCGATCTACCTCGGTTCGCTGCTGAACCTGTTGTGGCAGGGTTTCTATACCTTCGACGACTTCACCATGGCGGTGACGCCGGACCTGACCCTGGCCAACTTCGCCGCACTGTTCAACCCGGCGAACTTCGACATCATCCTGCGTACCCTGACCATGGCCGTGGCGGTGTCACTTGCCAGTGCCGTGCTGGCCTTCCCCATCGCTTACTACATGGCACGCTACACCACCGGCCGCACCAAGGCGTTTTTCTATATCGCGGTGATGATGCCGATGTGGGCCAGCTACATCGTCAAGACCTACGCCTGGACCCTGCTGCTGGCCAAAGGCGGCGTGGCCCAGTGGTTTATCCAGCACCTGCACCTGGAGGGGCTGCTGCAACTGGTGCTCGCTGTTCCCGGCGTGGGTGGCAGCACCCTGTCGACCTCGCACCTCGGGCGCTTCCTGGTGTTCGTGTACATCTGGCTGCCGTTCATGATCCTGCCGATCCAGGCCGCGCTGGAGCGCCTGCCGCCCTCGCTGCTGCAAGCCTCGGCCGACCTCGGTGCGAGGCCACGCCAAACCTTCCAGCAGGTGATCCTGCCGTTGTCGGTGCCGGGGATCGCCGCCGGATCGATCTTTACCTTTTCCCTGACCTTGGGTGACTTCATCGTGCCGCAGTTGATCGGCCCACCCGGCTACTTCATCGGCAGCATGGTCTACGCCCAGCAAGGTGCGATCGGCAACATGCCCATGGCTGCGGCCTTCACCCTGGTGCCGATCGTGCTGATTGCCGTGTACCTGTCCATCGTCAAACGCCTGGGGGCCTTCGATGCACTCTGAAAAAGCCTCGACAGGCCTGCGTCTGGCGGCCTGGGGCGGGTTGCTGTTCCTGCACTTCCCGATCCTGATCATCCTGCTCTATGCCTTCAACACCGAGGACGCGGCCTTCAGCTTTCCGCCCCAGGGCTTCACCCTGAAGTGGTTCGGCGTGGCCTTCGCCCGACCCGACGTCCTGGAGGCGATCAAGTTGTCGCTGCAGGTGGCCTGCCTGGCCACGCTGATCGCCCTGGTGCTGGGCACCTTGGCCTCTGCGGCGCTGTACCGACGCCGCTTTTTCGGCAAGGAAGGCATCTCGCTGATGTTGATCCTGCCCATCGCCCTGCCCGGCATCATCACTGGCATCGCCCTGCTGTCGGCCTTCAAGCGCCTGGGCATCGAGCCTGGCCTGTTCACCATCGTGGTCGGGCATGCGACATTCTGCGTGGTGATCGTCTACAACAACGTCATCGCACGCCTGCGGCGCACTTCGCAGAGCCTGATCGAGGCGTCGATGGACCTGGGTGCCGACGGCTGGCAAACCTTCCGCTACGTCATCCTGCCCAACCTCGGTTCGGCGTTGCTGGCCGGCGGCATGCTGGCCTTCGCCCTCTCGTTCGACGAGATCATCGTCACCACCTTCACCGCCGGCCACGAACGCACCCTGCCCATCTGGCTGCTCAACCAGCTCAGCCGCCCGCGTGACGTGCCGGTGACCAACGTGGTCGCCATGCTGGTGATGCTGGTGACCATGCTGCCGATTCTCGGCGCCTATTACCTGACCCGCGGCGGTGAAAGCGTCGCGGGCAGCGGCAAATGACCCTGGAGGAGTCCCCGATGCAAACCCAAATGCTGATCAATGGCCAACTTGTGAAGGGCGAAGGGCCGGCCTGGACCGTGCTTGATCCGGCCAAGGGCAGCGCACTGGCGCAGATCAACGAGGCCACCGAAGCGCAGGTGGACGCCGCCGTGCGCGCCGCCGACCAGGCCTTCGACAGTTGGTCGCAGACCACGCCGAAAGAGCGCGCCGCCGTGTTGCTGGCCATCGCCGAGGTGATCGAACGCCATGGCGAGGAACTGGCCAAACTGGAATCGGAGAACTGCGGCAAGCCCTACAGCGCCGCGCTCAACGACGAGATCCCGGCCATTGTCGACGTGTTCCGCTATTTCGCCGGTGCCGCGCGTTGCCTGGGTGGTTCGGCGGCTGGCGAGTACCTGCCTGGCCACACCTCCATGGTCCGTCGCGACCCATTGGGCGTGGTGGCGTCCATCGCGCCCTGGAACTACCCACTGATGATGCTGGCATGGAAGATCGCCCCGGCCCTGGCCGCCGGCAATACCGTGGTGATCAAACCATCGGAGATGACCCCCCTGACCGCCCTGCGCCTGGGTGAGCTCGCTCAGGACCTGATGCCGGCTGGCGTCCTGAACATTCTCTTCGGCCGCGGCCAGAGCGTTGGCAACCCGCTGGTCACCCACCCCAAGGTGCGCATGGTCTCGCTGACCGGCTCCATCCCCACCGGCGCGCACATCATCGGTGCCACCGCCGACAGCGTGAAACGCATGCATATGGAGCTGGGCGGCAAGGCCCCGGTCCTGGTGTTCGACGACGCGGATATCGACGCCGCCATCGAGGGTATCCGCACCTTCGGCTTCTACAATGCCGGCCAGGATTGCACCGCTGCCTGCCGCCTGTATGTGCAGGGCGGCATCTACGAGCGCTTCGTCGAACGCCTGGGCGAAGCGGTGGCCAGCCTCAAGCCCGGCCTGCAGAACGCCCCCGACACCGAACTCGGCCCCCTGATCAGCGCCCAGCATCGCGAAAAGGTGGCGGGCCTGGTCCAGCGCGCCATCGCCCAACCGCACATCCGCCTGGTCACCGGTGGCAAGGCCATTGCCGGTGATGGTTTCTTCTACGAACCGACCGTACTCGCCGATGCCCTGCAGGACGACGAGATCGTCCGTCACGAAGTGTTCGGCCCGGTGGTTTCGGTCACTCGCTTCAGCGATGAAGCCCAGGCGCTGGCGTGGGCCAACGATTCCGAGTATGGCCTGGCCTCGTCGGTATGGACCCGCGACACCGGTCGGGCCCACCGCCTGGCGGCTCGGCTGCAGTACGGCTGCACCTGGGTCAATACCCACTTCATGCTGGTCAGTGAAATGCCCCATGGCGGGCAGAAGCATTCCGGCTACGGGAAGGATATGTCGATGTACGGGCTGGAGGACTACACCTGCGTGCGCCACGTGATGTTCAAGCATTGAACCTGCTGTGACGAAGGCCGGCCGGAACGCGGTTCCGCCGGCCTATTTCCGGAAAGCGCAGCCTGTGCTTGAGTCAGTCGCGCAGGTCCGACTCGTGGATCGGGTTCGCCCGGTTGGTCGCCCGCTGGTACTGAGCCGGCCAGGTGGCCTTGTTACCGCCCAGATCATCGTCGGCATGCAATGGCCAGTAAGGGTCACGCAGCAATTCACGGGCGAGGAAGATCAAATCGGCCTGGCCGGTGCGCAGGATGTGCTCGGCCTGGGCCGGCTCGGTGATCATCCCGACAGTGCCGGTGGCAATTTCCGACTCCTTACGTACACGCTCGGCGAAGCGGGTCTGGTAGCCGGGGCCTGTCGGGATCTCGGCATTGACCGAGGTACCGCCCGAAGACACATCGATCAGATCGACACCCAAGGCCCGCAGGCGGCGGGCCAGTTCTACGGTTTCATCCGGGTTCCAGCCGTCCTCGACCCAATCGGTGGCCGATACCCGGACGAACAGCGGTAGGTCTTCTGGCCAGGCCTTGCGCACGGCTTGGGCCACTTGCAGGGTCAGGCGAATGCGATTCTCGAAGCAGCTTCCGTACTCATCGCGGCGCTGGTTGCTCAACGGTGACAAGAATTGGTGCAGCAGATAGCCATGTGCGGCATGGATTTCGACCACCTTGAAGCCTGCCTTCAAGGCACGCTCGGTTGCTGCCACGAACGCGTTGACCACACCTGCGATTTCATCGGTCGTCAGTTCGCGGGGTGGTGTGTGCTGTGGATCGAAGGCGATCTTCGATGGCCCAACTGGCTGCCAGCCCCCTTCCTCCGGTTTTACGCTGCCTTGCTTGCCCAGCCAGGGCCTGTGGGTGCTGGCCTTGCGCCCGGCATGGGCGAGTTGGATACCGGGCACGGCCCCCTGAGCGGTGATGAAGCGGGTGATGCGCTGCAGCGGTGGGATCTGGTCGTCATTCCACAGGCCGAGGTCCTCGGCGGTGATACGGCCATCGGCGGTAACGGCGACGGCTTCGCTGATCACCAGGCCCGCGCCACCAACGGCGCGACTACCCAGGTGCACCAGGTGCCAGTCGTTGGCCAGGCCATCGACGGCGGAGTACTGGCACATGGGGGAAACGGCAATGCGGTTGGGCAGGGTCAGCTGACGCAGGGTGTATGGCTCAAGCAGCAGGCTCATGAGGGCACCTCCCAGGGGACTCCAAATGGTTGTCCGGTCCGGGCGCTCTTGGTTGGGATTGGGCCGGTGCCGGTCTTTTTCAGACTAGACCATTGGGGATGGGGTGGTTTGGCTTCGGTGTCAGCGTGTGGCTTTGGGGTTTTGTGAGCATGTCCATCGCTAATGGAATACCCCAAAACCCCAAGCCAACCCACTCATAACCGCTGAATGATCAACTCTCCGGAAGCCCCCGCCAAACCAGGCTGCCCCTCCCGCCCAGGCCGCCCATTGGCCCCAGCATCGGTGCTGTAGACCAGGCAGCCCTTGCTCGCCCCGCCAACCCCGGCCCGGCCTGCGGCCCCTGGTTTGCCCGGCGCACCGCCATCCAGACGAACCACGATCCGTTCATGCGGGAAACCGTCAGGCACCGCGAGACGAACTCGCCCACCCGATGCCCCATCGTGCCCATTGCCACCGTCATCGCCATTGGCCCCACGGCTGGCCTGCCCCCAGGTGCAGCCACCCGATTTGCCATTGGCGCCATCGAGCCCGACATACCCCGGCGCCCCCGCGCCCCCGCGAGCATCGATCGCCAACCGATCAGCCTCCAATTCCGCCAATCGCAATTCCAGGTCACGGCCGGGGCGAGCACTGCGCTCGTAGGTGCCGGGCGCACCTGGAGCACTGAACTCGCTCCCCTCGCCCAGGGAGGCACGGGCCACCTCGATGCTCAGCGCCCCCTCGGCTGGCGCAATGGCGATACGCGCATCGCGGCCCAACTCGAGCCGGTCGATCTTCAGCTCGCTCAGGCTGGCCGGCAGCAGCAAGGTCCCCGAGTCCGCTACCCGCAAATGCTGCAGATGCACGCTGGCCGCCTTGTTCGGCAGGCGCAACATGGAATGAGCGGCGACATCGAGGCTTTCGGCCTGGGCCATGGGGGCCGCCAATGCGGTCAGCAAAATCAGTTTACGCATGGCTCGGCGCCTCCTGCGGCCTGGGAATGGACATGACATGGAAAATGCCGGTCAGCAGGATCTGCAACCGGTCGAACCAACGGTGACTGCGCCCGCGCAGGCTACCGTTGAAGAAGAGAATTTCAAGCACATGCAGCGACAGCAGGATGATGCCCGCCGCATTGATGAGAAGATTGAGTGGCAGCGGCTGCGGCATGAACAGATTGACCAGCACGACCCACCAGAACACCACCGTCAGGACCTTGCCCAGGCCCAGGATGAACTTCATACCCCGCCCCCGATCGATTTGTTGTTATGTCGAAGCAGCCCGGTCGAGCGGGCCGCGTCGGCAACAGTACCGCTAACGCCAGGCAACGCGCCAGAGGGGTCAGTTCAGGTGCAGTTCCACCCGTCGGTTGTGTGCGCGGCCTTGCTCGGTGTCATTGTCGGCCACCGGCTCGCTTTCTCCGCGCCCCTGGCTGGTCACCTTGTTCGGTGCCAGCCCCTGGCTGATGAGGTATTCGGCGACGCTGCTGGCCCGGCGCTCCGACAACCCCTGGTTGTAACTGTCGGAACCGACGCTGTCGGTGTGGCCGATGACCTTGATGCTGATCACCGACGGGTCGTTCAGCTTGGGCAGCAAACTGTGCAGACGCTCCTGAGCGCCAGGCTCAAGCCTGTCGGAGTTGAAGGCGAACAGCACCTGGCCCTGATCGTCGAGGGTGATCACCTCGGCTGTCGCGGCCGGCTCGGGTTGCGGCTGCGACGGTGGGTACTGCGGCAACGGACAGCCCATATGATCGACCCGGGTGTCGGCCGGTGTGTCCGGGCAACGGTCGCGGCGGTCGAAGATACCATCGCCATCCTCGTCACCGTCCTGGGCGTAGCAGATCAAGCCACCGGCAATCGCCCCCGCCGCGCCGGCACCGGCCGCCCAGCTGGAGCTTTCGATGGCCCCCAGGCCACCACCCACCAACCCGCCCAGCAGGCTGCAGAGAGGCCAGGTCCTTTGATTGAGGGGCGCGCTGCCATCGCTGTGGGTGGCGCAACCTGCCAGCAGGCTCGTGGCCACCACCAGCGGCAGTGCCGCCTTCGACATAACACGCATGGTGAATGCTCCTGTGTTACCGGCCGCTTCCGGTCACACAGGAGTAAAGACGCGCCCGCGCCACTTCTCAAGGCACGGGCGCACGGCCATCAGCGCTGGATCTTGATCTCGGTTCGACGGTTCATGGCACGCCCATCGGCCGTGGCATTGTCGGCGACCGGCTGAGTTTCACCGGCCCCCACCACCGAAACGAAACTGGCGCGTGGCACTCCGCTTTCGATCAAGTACTCGGTCACCGAGTGGGCCCGACGCTCGGACAGTTTCTGGTTGTACATGTCGGAACCCACGCTGTCAGTGTGGCCGGTTACACTCAGGCGCGCGCTCGGGGCCTCGTTCTTCAGGCGCGTGGCGATGGTATTGAGGCGCTCCTTGTCGGCGGCGGTCAGGCGCGCCGAATCGAACTCGAAGCGCACGTCACGAATGACGATGACCTCTTCCTTCTGTACCACCACCTCTTCGACCACCGGTGGCGGCGCCGGTGGGCAACCGTTGGCGTCGACCTGCACGCCACG
Source organism: Pseudomonas entomophila (assembly GCF_023277925.1). Classification (NCBI taxonomy): domain Bacteria; kingdom Pseudomonadati; phylum Pseudomonadota; class Gammaproteobacteria; order Pseudomonadales; family Pseudomonadaceae; genus Pseudomonas; species Pseudomonas entomophila. The sequence continues at coordinate 5,676,026 of NZ_CP063832.1, read as the reverse complement.
TGGCGTGCCTGGGCACTTGTCGCGGCTGTCGGGCACGCCATCGCCATCCTCGTCGCCATCGCCATGGGACCAGCAGTATCCAGCCGCCAGGCCACCACCCAGCAAGGCACCCCAGCCAGCCCAGCTGGAGCTTTCGATGGCGCCCAGGGCCGCGCCGCCCACGCCCCCGACGGCAGCACACTTCGGCCAGTCGGTTTTCTGCAAACCTGCACAACCAGTCAACACACTGGTGAGCAGAACCAGGGGTATCGCTGTGCGTACTATGCTCATCTTGTTGCTTCTCCTAGGGGGAATCGGTGCTGAACCTACGCTCTGGGAGTAAAGACCGCCGATTCCCGCTCTGCCAGCAATAAGCCACGATGCAGCCCGCCCCCTCTTTGCCATCCCGCCTGGGGCCGCTAGTCTTGAGCGATCTGAACGAGGAATGGCAATGACCGAGGTTTTCTCACCACGTACCCCCCAGCAGGCACTGGCCGCCCTGCTCGAGCGCTTCACGCCCCGCCGCCTGCTGTTGGTGGGCGCGCGCTTCCCAGCGCTCGACGCCTTCGCCGCGGCGCATCCGGACACTCATATCGAGGTCGCGGCACCCGGCCCGCTGCCGGCGGCGGTGGCCGCGCAGCGCTTCGACCTGGCCGTGCTGGTCGATTGCCTCGAACACCTGCCCAAGCGCGCCGGCCTGGAGCTGCTGGGCGGCATCCGCAATCTCAACGCCAGCCGGGTCGCGGTGCTCACCGACCTGGCTGCCAGCGGCTGGCACGACACCGACTTCTTTGCCCTGGCGCTCTCGGCCAGCGAAAAGTTCCAACGCGACGAACAGGTGCTGAGCCTGTTCACCTATGATCTGCATGACTACAAGCAGGTCCCGGACTGGCTCAATGCCAGGTTCTGGGCCAACCCTGAAAACTTTGGCAAGTACTGGTGGTGATTCAATGAGTGTCTCGGTCTGCCCCTGCGGCACTGGCAACCTGCTCGACGCCTGCTGCGGGCACTATCACGCCGGTACCCCGGCGCCGGACGCGCAGTCGCTGATGCGCAGTCGCTACAGCGCCTACGTGCTCGGCCTGGTGGACTATCTGGTCGGCACCACCCTGCCCGCCCAGCAGCCCGGCCTGGACCGTGCCGGCATGGCCGCCTGGAGCGCTCAGAGCACCTGGCTGGGGCTGGAGGTGGAAAGCGCCGAGGTATTCGGCGGGCAACCCGAGCATGCCTTCGTCACCTTCACCGCGCGCTGGCACGACACGGACGGCGACCACCAGCACCGCGAACGTTCAGCCTTCGTCCAGCATGCCGGGCGCTGGTACTTCATCGACCCGACCGTGCCCCTGAGCGCCGGGCGCAACGACCCCTGCCCGTGCGCCAGCGGGCAGAAGTTCAAGAAGTGCTGCGCCAGTTATCTCGGTAGCTGAACATGCGCGCCCTGGCCCGCTTGCTCACGCTCGGCTTCTTGCTGGGCTGGCTGGCGGGCTGCGCCAGCTGGGGCGAGGACACCTGGCGCCAGCCCGAGGTGCATCTGGTCGAGGTGGAAAAGGTCAAGATGCACCTGCACCAGCAAGAGTTCGTGCTCCACCTGCAGGTCGACAACCCCAATGACGAACGCTTGTTCATCCGCACCATTACCTATTCGGTTCACCTGGGCGACCTGCTGCTGGCTCAGGACGAGGTCAGTCTCTGGCGCAGTGTCGCAGGCCATGCCCGGCGTACCTTCAAGATCACCGCGCGCACCAACCTCTGGCAGCACCTCAAACCCCTGGCCAAGCTGCTGCGCAGCAAGCAACCGTTGCAGTATCGTCTGCAAGGCGACCTGGCCACCGGCCTGTTCATCCATCGGGACCTGCACTTGTCGCGCAGTGGTGAGATAATCCCCGGCGATCTAATACCGGAGTAGCCCCGCAATGACCCAGCAACCCCATGTCCATGGCCCCGACTGCAACCACGGTCACGACCATCAGCATGATCATGACCACGGCCATGTGCACGGCCCGCACTGCAACCACGGCCACCAGGAGCCGGTGCGCAACGCCCTGAAGGACGTCGGCCGCAACGATCCCTGCCCATGCGGCAGCCAGAAGAAGTTCAAGAAGTGCCACGGCGCGTAAAACAGCCGTAGGCGGCAAGCTTCCAGCGGCAAGAAAAGGCAGCCCGGCCCAGTGCCTGCTTTTTCTTGCCGCCCGCCCCCGACCATTCGTAAATAAAGCCACTCGACACCTTGCACGGCGACTGCGCGCTCACTACCTTAGCGCCTTTCCAAACCCCGCCACGCCTTGCAGGAGCCCCGTCATGGCCGCCGCCGTCCTTCCTCCATTCCGCCTCCGCTTCGGCGGCGCCGCCGCGCTGCTCGGCATGCTTGCACTCGCCGGCTGCCAGATGGGCGGCTACCAGGACAGCGTGCCCCCGACCACCGGCGTGCAACCACTCAAGGGCCTGGCGCAGAACGTCTCGATTCGACGCAACGACATGGGCGCCCCGCTGATCGAAAGCGGCAGCTTCCATGACGCGCTCTTCAGCCTCGGTTACGTGCATGCGGGTGATCGCATCGGGCAGATGGTCAGCATGCGTCTGCTGGCCCAGGGGCGCCTGGCCGAATTGGCCGGGCCCGATGCCCTGGAAATCGACCGCCTGATGCGCGCCGCCAGCCTCAAGCAGAGCGCCGGCCAGCTCTACGCCGACGCCTCGCCACGGCTCAAGCGCTTCTTCGAAGTGTACGCCCGCGGGGTCAACGCCTACCTGTTCCGCTACCGCGACAAACTGCCCGCCGAACTGGCCCGCAGCGGCTACCGCCCGGAGTACTGGAAGCCCGAGGACTCGGCGCTGATCTTCAGCCTCTACGCCTTCAGCCAGTCGGTGAACCTGCAGGAAGAACTCTCGGCCCTCACGCTCGCGCAGAAGGTTGGCACGGACAAACTGGCCTGGCTGCTGCCCAGCGCCCCCGACGAGCCATTGGCCGATGGCGAAGTCGACAAGCTCAAGGGCCTGAGCCTGGCCAGCCAACTGCCGGGCCTGGCCTCGCTCGCCACCGCCGCCCAGCAACTGGCCGAGCTCGGCCTGCTGGGCAGCCCGGGTTCGTCCAACCTGGCCCTTGCCCCCGAGCGCAGCCGCAGCGGCAAGAGCCTGCTGGCCAGTGACAGCCGCGCCACCTGGGCACTCAGCCCGGTACAGATTCACACCGGCAAGTACCAGGTCGCCGGCCTTTCGCTACCCGGCCTGCCCATCGTGCTGGCCGGCTACAACGGCAAACTGGCCTGGAGCAGCAGCGCCGTGATGGCCGATAACCAGGACCTGTTCCTTGAACAAGTGCGCCGCCAGGGCAACCAGCTGACGTACCTGGCCGACGGCAAGTGGCAGCAAGCCCGCGCGCGCAACGAAACCTTCCTCGTGCGCGGCCAGCGCCCCCAGCGCGAGGTGATGTACGACACCCGCCACGGCACCCTGTTGCCGGGCGACGGCAGCCTGGCACTGGCCCTGCACCTGCCGCAGCTCAAGGATGACCGCAGCCTCGACGCCCTGTTCGACCTGACCCGCGCCACTACCGTGGAGCGCGCCTTCGACAGCACCCGCGAAGTCGCCGCTGCCGCGCTCAATTTCGTGTTCGCCGAGCCCGGGCATATCGGCTGGCAAGTCAGCGGCCGCTACCCCAACCGCCGCGATGGCCAGGGCCTGCTGCCGTCGCCGGGTTGGGATGGCCGCTATGACTGGGACGGCTACGCCGACGCCATGCTGCACCCCTACGACCAGGACCCACCGGCAGGCTTCATCGGCCACGCCAACCAGCGCAGCCTGCCAAAGGGCTATGGCATGCAGCTGTCGAGCACCTGGTACTACCCCGAGCGCGCCGAGCGCCTGGCCCAGCTGGCCGGCAATGGCCGCCACGATAGCCGCAGCCTCATGGCCCTGCAAAACGACCAGGTCACGCCACTGGCCGGCAAGCTCAAGCAGATGTTCGACGCCCCGGGCATGGCCCAGCCACTGAAGCAGGCCATCGATGCCCTGCCTGCGACCCAGCGCGACAAGGCCCGCGACGCCCTGGCCCGGCTCAAGGCCTTCGACGGTCGGCTGAGCCCGGTTTCGGCCGATGCCGCGCTGTACGCGCTATTCCTGCAGGAAGTCACCCGCCAGACCTTCCTCGACGACCTTGGCCCTGAGTCCGGCCCGGCCTGGCAGGCGTTCGTCGGCAATGCCCAGCTGTCCTACTCGGCCCAGGCCGACCACCTGCTTGGCCGCGACGACAGTCCGTTCTGGGATGACCGCGGCACACCGCAGAAAGAGGACAAACCCACCATCCTGGCCCGCAGCCTGGCAGGCGCGATCGATGCGGGCACCGCTCAGCTTGGTGCCGACCGCCGCGCGTGGCAGTGGGGCAAGCTGCACCAGTACCGTTGGCCGGCGCCCAACTACCAAGGGCTGGGCGACAACCTTGCCCGCCCACCGATGGCCGCGGGTGGCGACTTCAGCACCCTGGCACTGACGCCATATGCCTGGGGCAACAGTTTCGACACCCGCCTGCCTGCCTCGGCGCGGATGATCGTCGACTTCGGCCAGGCCGAACCGCTGCAGCTGTTGACCAGCAGCGGCCAGTCCGGCAACCCGGCGAGCCGGCACTACAGCGATGGTCTGGACGCATGGTTCAAGGGGCGCTTCACCAGCCTGCCGCTGCAACCGCAGAACTTCGCGCGCGCCTACGGTAGCCAGCGGTTGACGCTGGTGCCCGGCAAGTAGGCCTTTCGCCAGCATGGCTGGCTCCTGCAGGTAGGAGCCAGCCATGCTGGCGAAGCGGAGCCTGGTACGTTCCGGGCCGGACAATGATGCACGGAGCACGAACTTGTGCTTCTATCCATCATCCCGGACCAGACCGTTTCCATCAGGACCACCATGCACCATTCGACCCACGACCTGCTGTCCCCTGTCCCCGGCATCGCCCGCCAGTTGCACAGTTTCCAGTTTGGCCCCCGCGGCGCTGGCAAGGTGTACATCCAGGCGTCGCTGCATGCCGACGAGTTGCCAGGCATGCTGGTCGCCTGGCACCTCAAGCAGCGCCTGGGCGAGCTCGAACAGCAAGGGCGGCTGCGCCGCGAGATTATCCTGGTGCCAGTGGCCAATCCGGTGGGCCTGGAGCAGGTGCTGCTGGACGCTCCCCTTGGCCGCTTCGAATTGCAGAGTGGCGAAAACTTCAATCGCAACTTCGTCGACCTGTCCGACAGCATCGGCGACCAGGTCGAAGCCCACTTGACCCAAGACCCGGCCCACAACCTGGCACTGATTCGCGAGTACCTGCGCCGCGGCCTGGAAGCCCATCCCGCGCTGACCCCGCTGCAATCCCAACGCCTCACTTTGCAGCGCTTGGCCTGCGATGCCGACATGGTGCTCGACCTGCATTGTGACTTCGAAGCCGTCGAGCACCTGTACACCACGCCGGAAGCCTGGCCTCAGGTCGAGCCGCTGGCGCGCTACCTGGGCGCCCAAGCCAGCCTGCTGGCCACCGATTCGGGCGGCCAGTCGTTCGACGAATGCTTCAGCCTGGTCTGGTGGCAATTGCAGCAACGTTTCGGCAAACGCTTCCCGATTCCCCCCGGCAGTTTCTCGGTGACCATCGAGCTGCGCGGCCAGGCCGATGTCAGTCATCCGCTGGCAAGCCACGACTGCCAGGCAATCCTGGACTTCCTCACCCACAGCGGTGTGATCGAAGGACAACCCGCACCACTGCCTGCCCTGCGCTACCCCGCCACCCCGCTGGCGGCGGTGGAGCCACTGACCACGCCTTTGGGCGGGCTGCTGGTCTTCCATGTCAAGCCTGGACAGTACCTGGAGGCCGGGCAACTGATCGCCGAGGTCATCGACCCACTGAACGATCGGGTCACGCCGCTGCATAACACCCAGGCAGGCCTGCTGTACGCCCGCAGCCTACGGCGAATGGCAACGGCAGGCATGGTGGTCGCCCACATCGCTGGCGAACAGGTATGCCGGAGCGGCTACCTGCTGGGTAACTGACAGCCCGCGGGCGCCTTGATCACGCCACCGGTGCCGGTGGTGGTTCGTCGGGCAAGGTCGGCTCACCCGGCTCCATGGGCGGATGTTCACCGGGCTCAGCCGGCAGGGGCGTATCAGGATCGGGCTGGTGCGGGACACCGCCCATCTGCATTGGTATGGGCGGGTGAGCGAGAAGCGACCAGGCGAGCAGGCCGATCTGGTTCGGCTGCAGTACGGCCAGCTTTTTGCTGATGGCGGGGTCGAGTTTCATGGGCTGCTCCTGACGAGAGCCGGCATGCGTGCTGCGCGCCGGGATCTGTTCTGTCATTGGAGTGCCGGGCGGGGAAGTAATTCCCCGCGCTTGTCAGCTCAGGTGCGTGGCAGGGTGACGCCGCGCTGCCCCTGATATTTGCCGCCACGGTCCTTATACGAGACTTCGCACTCTTCATCGGACTCGAGGAACAGCATCTGCGCCACGCCTTCGTTGGCGTAGATCTTCGCTGGCAACGTGGTGGTGTTGGAGAACTCCAGGGTCACGTGGCCCTCCCATTCTGGCTCGAGCGGGGTGACGTTGACGATGATGCCGCAGCGCGCATAGGTGCTCTTGCCCAGGCAGATGGTCAGGACGTTGCGCGGGATACGGAAGTACTCGACGGTACGCGCCAGGGCGAACGAGTTCGGTGGAATGATGCACACGTCGCTCTTGACATCGACGAAGCTGCCGGCATCGAAGTTCTTCGGGTCGACAGTGGCCGAGTTGATGTTGGTGAACACCTTGAATTCGTCGGCGCAACGCACGTCGTAGCCATAACTGGAGACGCCGAAGGAGATGACCCGGCTGTCGTGCTCGCCACGGATCTGGCGCTCGACGAACGGTTCGATCATGCCGTGTTCCTGCGCCATGCGGCGAATCCACTTGTCCGATTTGATGCTCATGGCGGGGTGTCCTGAAGAATTCGAGGTAAAAAACGAGATGCGCATCTTACCGGTCCCGACGCCCGGGTTAAAGTTCCTTGCCCCATCCCGCGCCGGACGGGGCCTGCACAGGCCGCCGATCCGAATTTCGCCAAAGCGCTTCTTGACCATTGGCAGGCCGTGGAAAGTGGGTTAAGGTGGCGCCACTGTGCTGCACGTGACACCGAGAATCTCTAGTTTGATGCACGATACTCATCGGCCCATCGCTGAATTTTCTGCTCTCTTTGCGCTCAGTCCCGGTCAGGGTGTTTCCTGACCGTAATCAACTTTGTCCAAGGAGACAGAAACATGTCCAACCGTCAATCCGGTGTTGTCAAGTGGTTCAACGATGAGAAAGGCTACGGCTTCATCACCCCTCAGTCGGGCGACGACCTGTTCGTGCACTTCAAAGCCATCCAAGCTGACGGCTTCAAAACCCTGAAAGAAGGCCAGGCTGTTACTTTCGTCGCTACCCGCGGCCAGAAAGGCATGCAGGCTGAAGAAGTTCAGATCGCCTAAGTCGATCTCGCTTCCTAGCTTTCAAAAAAAACCCGCCATTGGCGGGTTTTTTTGTGTCTCGCAAAATCTGTAACCAACACCTTGTAGGAGCCAGCCTTGGTGGCGAACCAGCCAACGCGATGGATGGCACCGGCTGTGCCGGGGTTCGCCGGCACGGCTGGCTCCTACAGGTGTCACGCCGGGGCCATCAATCCTCGCTGATGGTAATGTTCGGCATCGCTGGCGCCGCGGCCTCCTGCAACACGATCCGCGCCCCCACCTGCCGCGCCAGCTCCTGGTACACCATGGCAATCTGGCTTTCTGGCTCGGCGATAGCCGTAGGCTTGCCACTGTCAGCCTGCTCGCGAATCAACATCGACAATGGCAACGAGGCCATTAGCTCGACACCATATTGCGCCGCCAGTTTCTCGCCACCGCCTTCACCGAACAGGTGCTCGGCATGGCCGCAGTTGGAGCAGATGTGCACGGCCATGTTCTCGACCACACCCAGCACCGGAATGTTGACCTTGCGGAACATCTCCACGCCTTTCTTGGCGTCCAGCAGGGCCAGATCCTGCGGGGTGGTGACGATCACCGAACCCGCCACCGGCACTTTCTGCGCCAAGGTCAGCTGGATGTCGCCGGTGCCAGGGGGCATGTCGATCACCAGGTAATCAAGGTCATCCCAGGCGGTTTGCGTGACCAGTTGCAGCAACGCCCCCGAAACCATCGGGCCGCGCCAGACCATGGGTGTGTTGTCGTCGGTGAGGAAGGCCATGGACATGACTTCGACCCCATGGGCCTTGATCGGCACGAACCACTTCTGCTCGCGCACCTGCGGGCGGGTGCCTTCAGGGATGCCGAACATCACCCCCTGGCTTGGGCCATAGATATCGGCATCGAGGATACCCACTCGGGCGCCTTCACGGGCCAGGGCCAGGGCCAGGTTGGCGGCGGTGGTCGACTTGCCCACCCCGCCCTTGCCCGAGGCCACGGCAATGATGTTCTTCACGCTAGCCATGGCCGGCACCTGGGCCTGGGCCTTGTGGGTGGCGATCACGCAATCGATGCTCACCCGGGCCGATGCAACGCCTTCGAGGTTCTCGATCGCGTTCTGCAACACCTGCGCCCAGCCGCCCTTGAACAAGCCGGCGGCATACCCCAACTGCAATTGCACGCTGACCTGCCCGCCCTGGATGTCGATGGCGCGCACGCAACCGGCGCTGACCGGATCCTGGTTCAGGTAGGGGTCGGTGTACTGGCGAAGCACGCCCTCGACGGCGGCACGGGTGACGGCACTCATGGAGACTCCCATTGGCAAACTGAATACGTGACAGGCGCCTATGCTAACCCGTCAATCGTCAGCAGATGCGAACGCGGGGTGAAATAAATTCGCCAGCCCTTTATAGTGGCCGATCACCCTCATTTTTTACCCGTAGCCAGATAAGTAGCCGAGCCACCATGTCCGAGCCACGTCAGATTCTCGTCACCAGCGCCTTGCCCTATGCCAATGGATCCATCCACCTTGGCCATATGCTCGAGTACATCCAGACTGACATGTGGGTTCGCTTCCAGAAACTGCGCGGCAACCAGTGCATCTACGTCTGCGCCGACGACGCCCATGGTTCGGCGATCATGCTGCGCGCCGAGAAGGAAGGCATCACGCCAGAACAGCTGATCGCCAATGTCCAGGCCGAGCACAGCAGCGACTTTGCCGACTTCCTGGTCGATTTCGACAACTTCCACTCCACGCACAGCGAGGAGAACCGCGAGCTGTCGAGCCTGATCTACACCCGCCTGCGCGACGCCGGGCACATCGCCACCCGTTCGGTAACCCAGTACTTCGACCCCGAGAAGGGCATGTTCCTCGCCGATCGCTTCATCAAGGGCACCTGCCCCAAGTGCGCGGCCGAGGACCAGTACGGCGACAACTGCGAGAAATGCGGCGCCACCTACGCCCCGACCGAACTGAAGAACCCCAAGTCGGCGATCTCCGGCGCCACCCCGGTGCTGCGCGACTCGCAACACTTCTTCTTCAAACTGCCAGACTTCCAGGCCATGCTGCAGCAGTGGACCCGTAGCGGCACACTGCAGGACGCCGTGGCCAACAAACTCGCCGAATGGCTGGACTCGGGCCTGCAGGAATGGGACATCTCCCGCGACGCGCCCTACTTCGGCTTCGAGATCCCAGGTGAGCCGGGCAAGTACTTCTATGTCTGGCTGGATGCACCGATCGGCTACATGGCCAGTTTCAAGAACCTCTGCGCGCGCCGCCCGGAACTCGACTTCGATGCATTCTGGAACGAAGGCTCCAAGGCTGAGCTTTATCACTTCATCGGCAAGGACATCGTCAACTTCCACGCCCTGTTCTGGCCGGCCATGCTCGAAGGCGCAGGCTTCCGCAAGCCCACCGCGGTCAACGTGCACGGCTATCTGACCGTCAACGGCGCGAAGATGTCCAAGTCGCGCGGCACCTTTATCAAAGCCCGCACCTACCTCGATCACCTGCAGCCGGAGTACCTGCGCTACTACTACGCCGCCAAACTTGGCCGAGGCGTCGATGACCTCGACCTGAACCTCGAAGACTTCGTGCAGAAGGTCAACTCCGATCTGGTCGGCAAGGTGGTCAACATCGCCAGCCGCTGCGCCGGTTTCATCCACAAGGGCAATGACGGCGTGATGGTACCCGGCGATGCCGCACCCGAGCTGACCGAAGCCTTCCTCGCCGCCGCCCCGTCCATCGCCGAGGCTTACGAAAGCCGCGATTTTGGCCGCGCCATGCGCGAAATCATGGCCCTGGCCGACCGCGCCAACGCCTGGATCGCCGACAAGGCTCCGTGGTCGCTGGCCAAGCAGGAAGGCAAGCAGGACGAAGTTCAGGCCATCTGCGCCCAGGGCATCAACCTGTTCCGCCAGTTGGTGATCTTCCTCAAGCCAGTACTGCCACTGCTGGCCGCCGACGCCGAGGCGTTCCTCAACGTCGCCCCGCTGACCTGGAACGACCACCTGTCCCGCCTGGAAAACCACCTGCTCAACCCGTTCAAGGCCCTGATGAGCCGCATCGAGCCGGCCAAGGTCGAAGCCATGATCGCCGCCAGCAAGGAAGACCTGCTCGCCGCAGAAGCCAAGGCACCCGCCGGCAATGGCGAACTGGCGAAGGATCCACTTTCGGCCGAGATCGAGTTCGACACCTTCGCCGCGGTCGACCTGCGCGTCGCGCTGATCGTCAAGGCTGAAGCCGTGCCGGGCGCCGACAAACTGCTGCAGTTGACCCTGGACATCGGTGACGAACGCCGCAACGTATTCTCCGGCATCAAGTCGGCCTACCCCGATCCAAGCCAGCTGGAAGGCCGCCTGACTATGATGGTGGCCAACCTCAAGCCACGGAAAATGCGTTTCGGGGTATCTGAAGGCATGGTCATGGCAGCCGGCCCTGGCGGCGAAGAGATCTACCTGCTGAGCCCTGACAGCGGCGCCAAGCCAGGTCAGCGCATCAAGTGAACCTCCGAGCCCCGGCCCTTTGGCCGGGGCATTTCCATCCAGTACCTGCTGCCGGATAATCACGGCATCCCGAGGCGGTAGGCATTGTCATGAGCGACTACGTCCTGGTTCTGGTCAGCGCCACGTTGATCAATCTCCTGGCCTTGCAGCCGGGGCAAGCCGAGCGCGACCGACTGCATGTGCTCGGCCTGTGCAGTGGTCTTCTGTTTCTGCTCGGGCTTCCTGGCGGTGTGTTGCTGGAACGCTACGTACTCGCCCCGCTGCAATGGCAGGGCTTGCAATTGTTCCTGTTCGTGCCGTTGATGATGGCCCTGGCGTGGGGCCTGCCGCATGTGTTGCAACGGCTTCGCCCGAACTGGCCCACGGAGGATCTGCAACCCTTGCTGATGGGCAATGTCGGGCTGCTAGGCTTGTTGTTGCAACTCACTGAAGAGGGCAACGGCCCATGGCAGCCCCTGATCCGGGGGGCATTGGCTGGCGCGAGCTTCTGGTTTGCTCTCGTCCTGTTCAACGACCTGCGCGAACGCAGCCGCCATGCGGACATTCCCGTGGCCTTGCGCGGCTTGCCGATCGAACTGCTCGGAGCCGGCGTGATGGCCTTGGCGTTCTCCGGGCTCAACGGAATACTCATACAATGAGTCTGATTCAAAGCATCGACGCCCTGCTGCCGCAGACACAATGTGGCAAATGCGGTCATCCTGGCTGCCGACCTTACGCCAAAGGCCTGGCGGCGGGCGAAGCGATCAACAAGTGCCCGCCCGGTGGCCGCGAGACCATCGCTGCCCTGGCCGAGCTGCTTCAAGTACCGGTCATCGCGCCCGACACCACGCGCGGCCAGGCCCCCGCACAAGTCGCCTATATCCGTGAAGCCGAATGCATCGGCTGTACCAAGTGCATCCAGGCATGCCCTGTGGACGCCATCATCGGCGCCAGCAAATTGATGCACACGGTGATTGCCATTGAATGTACCGGCTGCGACCTCTGCCTGCCCGCCTGCCCGGTCGACTGTATCGATATGCGCCCCCTACCGGACAACGTGGTGCCCATCGTTGATGGCCATGCCCACACCGACGAACAGCGCCAGGCACGCAGTCAGCGTCGCAATCAGGCCCGACATCGCCACGAACGCCGTGAGGCGCGCCTGCGTCGCGAAGCAGCGCAACGCCAGGTGGAACGCGAAGCCCGTCAGCGCCTGGCGACCTCGATGAGTGCAAGCGATGCCGCACTCAAACAGGCCAAAATGGCCGTGGCAATGAACCAGGCACAACTGGTCAAGGCACGCATCGCCCTGGGCGCAGCCCCCGACGCTACTCAACTCGCCCAGCTGTATGTTCTGGAGGCCGCCGCCGAGCACGCCCGCAAACACCTCGAAGAGCTGCAAGGCCATGCCAGCGCCTGACCCGCGCCTGCGCAACGCCATGGGCGTGGTCCTGCTGGGCTGCGCCCCGGGTATTTTGGCATTGTTCTGGCTGCAGGGTTGGGGCGTGCTGATCAACCTGATGCTATGCGCCTGTGCCGCACTGCTCACGGAGGCGCTGTTACTCTCCTTGCGCAAACAGCCCATGGAAAGCGCCCTGGGTGATTTCAGCGCACTGGTAACCGCGGTGTTACTTGCCGCTGCATTGCCCAGCCAGGCTCCCTGGTGGCTGCCTTTCTGCGCCACGGTCGTTGCCATCGGCCTGGGCAAACAGGCCTTTGGTGGCGTCGGCCGCAACCTGTTCAATCCGGCCATGGTTGGCTACGCATTCGTCCTGCTGAGCTTCCCCCAGCAAATGCACCACTGGCCCGAGCAGGCGGTCGGCCTGATCGAGAGCCTGCGGCAGGCCTTCAACCCAGGCGAGCAGATCGACGCCTGGGCCAGCCCGACCGTGCTCGATGTGCTGAAGCACAATCGCAGCCTGACGATCGACGAGTTGTTCAACCAGAACCCGGCCTTCGGCTATCTGGGGGGACGCAGCAGTGAATGGGTGAACCTGGCATTCCTGCTGGGCGGCCTGTTCCTGCTGCAACGTAAGGTGTGCACCTGGCACGCCCCCACGGGCCTGCTTGGAGCCATCCTCCTGTGCAGCTTGCTGGGCTGGAATGGTTCAGGCTCAGACTCCCACGGCTCACCACTGCTGCACCTGCTCTCGGGCTCGACCATGCTTGCCGCGTTCTTCATTGCCACCGAGCCGGTTTCCGGTTGCCGGCGCCCACTTGCCCGCCTGGTGTTCGGCATGGGTTGTGGCCTGTTGATCTACCTGATTCGCATCTGGGGCAATTTTCCCGACGGCACCGCGTTCGCCATCCTGCTGATGAACCTGACGGCACCAGGTCTGGATCGTTGGGCTGAGCGTCGAGAACAGGTGCACGCATGAACGCTCGCGTGCGCACGACCCTCGTGTTGATTGCGGTCGCCGGGCTAAGCGTGGGCCTCAGCCTGGCCTGGCGACACTGGACCGCCGACAGTATTGCTCAAGCCGAGCGCCAGTTGCAGGAGCGCCAGTGGTTGGCGGTGCTACCACAGGGCAGCTATGACAACCAGCCATTGCTGGCCCCGCTTAAGCTGGCAGACACGACCTTGCGCCACAGCCGCCTGCTTGCCGGCTACCGCGCAACGCGTGCCGGCAAGCCGGCAGCTGTCGTACTGCGCAGTGGGCTGCAGGGCTATGGTGGGCCGATCGAGTTGGCCATTGCTATTGATGCACAAGGCCGGCTGATCGGCGTTCGGGTCCTCCAGCAGCAAGAAAGCCCCGGCCTGGGCGACCAGTTGGCCAACCCTACATCGCACTGGCTCGACCAGTTTATCGGTAGTCGACGTGACGCCCCTCCCGAACAGGCCTGGGCGCTGAAGCGCGATCTGGGTGCATTCGACCAACTGGCCGGAGCGACGGTGACCTCACGCGCCGTGATCGACGCCATTCAGGATGCGTTGCGCTACTTCGACGAGCATAAGCCACTGCTGAGCAGCGAGGACCGCCGATGAACAGATATTGGTTGCTGATTGCCGGCCTGCCCCCCCTGATCGGCGCGACCGGGACAATCGTGCAGGGTGCGGCCATAGCCGTTTGCAGCCTGTTGCTGGTGAGCCTTCACCAAGGCTTGATGGCCCCGCTACGCAACGTTCTCGCCCCGCTGCCGCGCCTGTATGCGAGCCTCATGCTGGCGGCATCCCTGGCGACCTGCCTGCAACTGGGGTTACGCGCCTGGGCTCTGCCCCTGGCGTTGACCCTGGATTACTACCCGACGCTCCTGGCCTTGCCGTGCCTCATCATTGACCTGCGGCTACCCGCCACGGGCCGCTGGCGCCCATTGCTGATGAACCTGTGCGGGCTGTTACTAACTTGCCTGGTACTGGCCACCTGCCGCCAGCTGGCAAATGACTGGCTGGGGCTGCATATTGCCCAGCTCGCCCCTGGCGCCCTTCTACTGCTCGGCCTGCTGCTGGGCTTGTACAATCACCTGCGCCCGCCTACCTCACCCCGTCGTCAAGGAACCCTTTGACCCCATGAATGCCGCCAAACGCCTGGAGATCTTTCGCAGGCTGCATGAAGACAATCCTGACCCCAAGACCGAACTGGCTTATTCAACACCTTTCGAACTGCTGATCGCCGTCATCCTCTCGGCCCAGGCCACCGATGTGGGCGTCAACAAGGCTACCGCGCGCCTGTTCCCCGTGGCCAATACCCCTCAAGCCATTCACGCGCTTGGCGTGGAGGGGTTGAGTGACTACATCAAGACCATCGGGCTCTATAACAGCAAGGCGAAGAATGTCATCGAGACCTGCCGCCTGCTGGTCGAACACCACGATGGTGAAGTGCCGCAGACCCGTGAAGCACTCGAAGCCTTGCCCGGGGTGGGGCGCAAAACCGCAAACGTCGTGCTCAACACCGCTTTCCGCCAATTGGCCATGGCAGTCGACACGCACATTTTCCGCGTCAGCAATCGCACGGGCATTGCCCCCGGCAAGACCGTGCTGGAAGTAGAGAAGAAGCTGCTCAAGTTCGTCCCCAAAGACTATCTACTCGACGCCCACCACTGGTTGATCCTGCACGGGCGCTACGTTTGCCAGGCCCGCAAGCCCCGCTGCGGCAGTTGCCGTATCGAGGACCTTTGCGAATACAAGCACAAGACTTCGGACGATTGAGACGATAGGTAAAAACTGCTGAATACGATTGAAAAAATCTTTTTTACCCGCTTCGTGATTCCCGCTATAAGGACGGCCAAGGGCCCTTTGGCTTGGAGTGACGCATGAGCACCGATAAAGAAGACTTGGCTATCGACGAAGATTTCCAGAGCGCGGACGAGGACGTGGAACCACAGGCCGAACCGGCCAAGACCAACCTCAGCAAGCGCCGCACCATTGACAACATGCTGGAAGAACGACGCCTGCAGAAGCAATTGGCCGACTTCGACTACGACCTGTAGCACAGTCAAGAAAAAGCCTCCCGAACGGAGGCTTTTTCTTCGGCATTCAGGCCAGACCGTGACGCTGGGCCAGCTCGATGAGATCCACCAGAGACCGTGCATTGAGCTTGAGTAACAAACGCGTCTTGTAGGTACTCACCGTCTTGTTACTGAGGAACATGCTGTCGGCGATATCCTTGTTGCTCTTGCCGCGCGCCAGTTGTTGCAACACCATCATCTCCCTGCCAGAGAGACGTTCGACCATCTCTACTTCCGTTCCGCCGCCCACCCCGGTCCTGCCCTTGTGCAACGCCTGATTGGGGAAGTAACTGTAGCCTGACAGCACAGCCTTGATCGCACTGAGCAACTCTGTCAGGTCTTGCTGCTTGCAGACATAACCAGCGGCGCCTGCCTGCATGCAGCGCATCGAGAAATGCCCCGGTGCCTGAGAGGTCAGTACCAGCACCTTGCTCGCAGGACTGACCAGGGTTACCCGGGCGACGACTTCCAGCCCATCGAGCTTGGGAATTCCAATATCCAGAATGACAATATCGGGTAGATGCTCTCGCGTCAGTTGCAAGGCATCCACACCGTTATCGGTTTCCGCCACCACCTCGTAACCATGCCGCTCCATCAGCATGCGTACCGCCAGGCGAATGACCGGGTGATCATCCACGATCAGCACTTTGTTCATGCGATATCCATTGTTTCGTTATTTTTAATTACGACACTCCACCATAACCGAACATCGCAACGCTTTATGCAACGGTTTCCTTGGCAGAGACATTCAAAGAAACTACTTACTCAGTTAAAGGAAATTTCCTACACGCTCCCCGATAATCGAGGCCGGGGCCTTGCAGGTTGCAGCATTAAAAAAATAGCATTGGCGCGACCTGGATAAAATCGCAAATCATTTACATTCTGTGCAGGAAACTTCAACGCCTTGCGCAGAATATTCGAGCCCATCACTCGATAAGTCGGTTTTCCTCACAAGGAAACAACACCGGCTTATCCTGTGGCGTCAAACAGGCTACTGATGAGCTATACCCGTCGCAGGCACTTATCATGAGTCAAGAATCAATCAGTCCACTGGCCCTCATCGCCGTGTTCGCCGGTGTCATCGAAGCCTCGGCACTGGCTTCGCTGCCATTCCTGAGCGAAAGCAGTCAGACCATCTACACATGGTTCCTGGTGGGGTTTCCTTTTTTTCTGACTGTATTGTTTTTCCTGACGCTCAACTTCAACAGCAATACGTTGTTCGCCCCCAACAAGCACGCTGCGCCAGCGCCCTGCGCCCCCCCAGACAAAACATCGCCCTCCCAGATCTCCAGCACACCTCCCGAGAGCTTGGCGCCACGAACCATTGCCGAGAAGTCACTTGATTCAAACGAAGAACCCATGGTCATCGCAATCTCCGGTCCGGACAGCCGCAAGCTGATCGAGAACCAGGTACTGCGCCTGATCAATCGCCCGCATCGAGCGACCCGGCGCTGGACGCTGTACAACCTCGATACACGCACATGCATCCAGTTCACGGTCAGCCCCATGCAGGGCAATGTCGAAACTCCACCGAACAATCATCACCCTCCCTGAGCGACAGGCAATAAAAAACCCGGCAAGGCCGGGTTTTTTCATCACCATCCAGACTCAGAGCAGCGAACGCCCCTTGTTGGCCGCGATCCGCATGCGCAGTGCATTCAACTTGATGAAACCTGCTGCGTCAGCCTGGTTGTAGGCGCCACCATCTTCCTCGAAAGTCGCAATGTTGGCATCGAACAACGAATCGTCGGATTTGCGGCCTACAACAGTGACGTTGCCCTTGTACAGCTTCAGGCGGACGACACCGTTCACATTGACCTGCGAGGCGTCGATCATCTGCTGCAACATCAGGCGCTCGGGGCTCCACCAGTAGCCGGTGTAGATCAGGCTGGCGTACTTCGGCATCAGCTCATCCTTCAGGTGAGCGACTTCGCGGTCCAGGGTGATCGACTCGATGGCGCGGTGGGCCTTGAGCATGATGGTGCCGCCCGGGGTCTCGTAGCAGCCACGAGACTTCATGCCGACGTAACGGTTCTCGACGATGTCCAGGCGGCCGATGCCATTGGCACCGCCGATGCGGTTCAGGTCGGCAAGCACGGTGGCAGGCGACTTCTCGACGCCGTCGATGGCGACGATGTCACCATTGCGATAGGTCAGCTCGATGTAGGTGGCCTGGTCCGGAGCGTTTTCCGGCGAGACGCTCCAACGCCACATGTCCTCCTCGTGCTCGGTCCAGGTATCTTCCAGGACGCCACCTTCGTAGGAGATGTGCAGCAGGTTGGCGTCCATCGAGTACGGCGATTTCTTCTTGCCGTGGCGCTCGATCGGGATGCCGTGCTTCTCGGCGTAGTCCATCAGTTTCTCGCGGGACAGCAAGTCCCACTCGCGCCACGGGGCGATAACCTTGACACCAGGCTTGAGCGCGTAAGCGCCCAACTCGAAACGCACCTGGTCGTTACCCTTGCCGGTCGCACCGTGGGAAATGGCGTCGGCACCGGTTTCGTTGGCGATCTCGATCAGACGCTTGGCAATCAGCGGACGGGCGATGGAGGTACCCAGCAGGTACTCGCCCTCGTAGACGGTGTTGGCGCGAAACATCGGGAAAACGAAGTCACGCACGAACTCTTCGCGCAGGTCATCGATGTAGATTTCTTTCACGCCCATCGCCTGGGCCTTGGCGCGGGCCGGTTCGACCTCCTCGCCCTGCCCCAGGTCAGCGGTGAAGGTCACCACTTCACAGTTGTAGGTGTCCTGCAGCCACTTGAGAATCACCGAAGTATCAAGGCCGCCGGAATACGCCAATACGACCTTTTTTACGTCCGCCATGCCATCACTCCACGGGATTGTACGGAAAGGCGTGATTCTACCGGCCTTGCCGAAAAATTTACAATGGGGCGACAGCTTGTGACGACAAAGCGACAGGAACTGTCGAGGGCGCGACCCGTGGTCGCACTCAGGCCTTGGTTGCGGGCACAGGTTTCGCGGGCGCTGCGGCAGGAGCCGAAGGAGCGGCCGGAATCGGCGCGGCCGCGGCCGGAACCACAGGTGCGGCGGGCTTTTCCACGGGTTTCTCCACCGGGGTCACACGGTCGAGCTGGATATTCACTCGGCGGTTGCGCGCACGGTTGGCGGCACTGTTGTTCTTGGCCAGTGGGTAGCGCTCGCCATGGAAGCGCACGGTGATCTGATCATCCGGCACACCATGGGCCTTCAGGTACTCGGCCACGGCCAGGGCGCGCCGGCGGGAGGTGTCGCGGTTGGTCAGGCGATTGCCGCTGTTGTCGGAATGGCCGTCGAGCTCGATATGGTTGACCGAAGGGTCGGCCTTCAGGTAATCGAGGATCACGTCCAGGCGCGCACGCCCCGAGGCGTCGAGCTCGATACCTGCGCCAGGGAAGCCGACCTGGGTCTGGCGGATCTGGTCGAAGTTCATCGGCAACAGTTTCGCGGCGCATGCCTGGTAGTCACCATATGCCTTGGTGAAACTCACAGGTAGCACGTGCACTTCCATCGGCCGCCCACCTTCGCCGGTATAGTTGCGCACCACCGTGCTGCGCCCATCGAGCAGGCCATTGATCAAACGACTGGCCTGGCCCTGTGACGAGGTAAACAACACCCCGGTGCGGGCCATGCGCACAGCGCCAAGGTTCACGTCGCCACGCCCCGGTTGCCAGGGTGCCGCCGCCGCCAGCAGGGTGGCGGAGCCGGCACCCAGCACATTGCTGTCCGAACGCAACTGGAAGGTCGGCTGCTCGCCAGCGCGGCGCACGAACTCACCGCTGCCGAAACCGTCGATCGGCTGGATCAGGCGACACTCGAACTGGTCACCCTCGACTTTCCAGGCGACGTTCTCCACGCGAGTCTGGAAGGTCAGGGCCCCGGCCGGCAAGCTGGCGACGAGGGTGAACAGGGCTAGGTAACGCTGGCGCACGGGCGGCTCCACAGATTCTGACGGCTTACCTCAAGGCTATCGGTCGCTCGTCGGAAAACTTGATAGCCGTGCTTGAACAAGGGTTTTCCGGTACGATTGGCTTCTGAGTTCGACCCGCCTGGTATTCCCAATGTCCGATCGCCTGACCCTCCTGCGCCCCGACGACTGGCACATCCATCTGCGCGATGGTGCCGTGCTGCAACATACCGTCGGCGACGTGGCGCGCACCTTCGCCCGCGCTATCATCATGCCCAATCTCGTATCGCCAGTTCGCAATGCCATTGAAGCCGGCGCCTACCGCGAGCGCATCCTCACCGCTCGCCCGGCCGGCAGCCGCTTCGAACCGCTGATGGTGCTCTATCTTACCGACCGCACCAGCCCCGAGGATATCCGCGCGGCCAAGGCCAGTGGCATCGTCTACGCCGCCAAACTGTACCCGGCCGGTGCCACCACCAACTCCGATTCAGGCGTGACCAGCATCGACAACATCTTCCCGGCCATAGAGGCACTGGCAGAAGTTGGTATGCCACTGCTGGTACACGGTGAAGTGACCCGTAGCGAGATTGACGTATTCGACCGCGAGAAGCGCTTCATCGACGAGCACATGCGCCGCCTGGTGGAGCGTTTCCCCACGCTGAAAGTGGTGTTCGAGCACATTACCACCGCCGATGCCGCACAGTTCGTCACCGAGGCCTCGGCCAATGTCGGCGCAACCATCACCGCTCAACACCTGCTGTACAACCGCAACCACATGCTGGTCGGTGGCATCCGTCCACACTTCTATTGCCTGCCCATCCTGAAGCGCAACACTCACCAGGTCGCACTGCTGGATGCCGCCACCAGCGGCAATCCGAAGTTCTTCCTCGGTACCGACTCGGCACCCCACGCCAAGCACGCCAAGGAAGCCGCCTGCGGCTGCGCCGGTTGCTATACCGCCTATGCCGCCATCGAGCTGTACGCCGAGGCGTTCGAGCAGCGCAACGCGCTTGAGAAGCTCGAAGGCTTCGCCAGCAAGCACGGCCCGGACTTCTACGGCCTGCCGCGCAACACCGACACAATCACCTTGGTGCGTGACGAGTGGACCGCGCCGGACAGCCTGCCGTTTGGTGACAACACCGTGATTCCGTTGCGTGCAGGTGAAAAGCTGCGCTGGCGCCTGCTGGAGGACAACGCGTGAGCGAAGACCTCTACGAAGACGACCAGGACAGCCAGGTCAGCAGCGGCTCGCGCCACCCCATGGCCGAGCGCTTCCGCGGTTACCTGCCGGTAGTAGTCGATGTCGAGACCGGCGGTTTCAACAGTGCCACCGACGCGCTGCTGGAAATCGCCGCCGTGACCATCGGTATGGACGAGAAAGGCTTCCTGTTCCCCGAGCACACCTATTTCTACCGGGTCGAACCGTTCGAAGGGGCCAACATCGAAGCGGCCGCGCTGGAGTTCACCGGCATCAAGCTGGACCACCCGCTGCGCATGGCAGTGAGCGAGGAAAGCGCGCTCACCGAAATCTTCCGCGGCGTGCGCAAGGCCTTGAAAGCCAACGGCTGCAAGCGGGCGATTCTGGTCGGGCACAACAGCAGCTTCGACCTCGGCTTCCTTAACGCCGCGGTGGCGCGCAACGATATCAAGCGTAACCCGTTCCACCCGTTCTCCAGCTTCGACACGGCCACGCTCGCCGGCCTCGCCTACGGCCAGACCGTGCTGGCACGAGCTTGCCAGAGCGCTGACATCGACTTCGATGGCCGCGAGGCACACTCGGCACGCTACGACACCGAGAAGACCGCCGAGCTGTTCTGCGGCATCGTCAATCGCTGGAAAGAGATGGGCGGTTGGCGCGATTTCAACGATTGAGCTGACAGCTTGAAACAAAAAAAACCGGCCACGAAGGCCGGTTTTTTTATTCGCGTGGCAATTACAGCTTGCCAGCGTTCTCGCTCAGGTAAGCCGCGACACCTTCCGGCGAAGCATTCATGCCCTTGTCGCCTTTCTTCCAGTTGGCCGGGCAGACTTCACCGTGCTCTTCATGGAATTGCAGGGCATCGACCAGACGCAGCAGCTCGTCCATGTTGCGACCCAGCGGCAGGTCGTTGACGATCTGCGAACGGACAACACCGTTGGTATCGATCAGGAAGGCACCACGGAAGGCCACGCCGCCTTCGGACTCGACGTCGTAGGCCTTGCAGATTTCGTGGGTCATGTCGGCAGCCAAGGTGTACTTGACCTGGCCGATGCCACCGTTGTTGACCGGGGTGTTACGCCAGGCGTTGTGGGTGAAGTGCGAGTCGATCGACACGCCGATCACTTCCACGTTGCGCGCCTGGAAGTCAGGGATGCGGTGGTCCAGGGCGATCAGCTCGGACGGGCAGACGAAGGTGAAGTCCAGCGGGTAGAAGAACACCAGGCCGTACTTGCCCTTGATGGCCGAGGCCAGGTTGAAGCTGTCGACGATCTCGCCGTTGCCCAGCACGGCCGGTACGGTGAAGTCAGGGGCTTTTTTGCCTACGAGTACACTCATTCGATTTCTCCTGATGAGGGGTAAAACCTTGTCCGGATGAGACAAGCCCACCCGGAATCCGACAAAGGCCGACCATCATACACGGCTTAGGGTGACAGGCCGAATCTCTACCACCGGTCGCTCAAGGGCGGCCCTTTCAGAAAGTGCTTTGACAAGCATTCTCATTACCATTACTCTCCAACCCATCGACTCAACCCGCGATGGTTAGCCCTTATGTATGTGTGTCTCTGTGTCGGTGTCACCGACGGACAGATCCGCGATGCGATCTACGAAGGATGCTGCAGCTACAAGGAAGTTCGAGCCACCACCAATGTCGCCAGCCAATGTGGCAAGTGCGCCTGCCTCGCCAAGCAGGTGGTGCGTGAAACCCTGACCGAGCTGCAACTCAGCCAACAGACCGTGCTGCCCTACCCCGTTGAATTCAACGCGGCGTAACAAAACAGAATTTGAAGAACCGGACCTCGCGTCCGGTTTTTTTATTCCTGCAATTCAATAAGTTAGCGCCATAACGCGGTTCACAAACATTCTTATTCCGATTAAATTTCACTTATTATTCAATAACTTAGGTTTGACACAGGGGGTAGCCAGGCTCAAACTTGTATTCATTGACTCAACTTCCATAGGGCAGGACCCCATCATGAAAGGCGACGTAAGCGTCATCCAGCATCTCAACAAGATCCTCGGAAACGAGCTGGTCGCAATCAACCAGTACTTCCTGCATGCGCGCATGTACGAAGATTGGGGCCTGAACAAGCTTGGCAAGCACGAGTACAAGGAATCCATCGACGAGATGAAGCACGCTGACAAACTGATCAAGCGTATTCTCTTCCTCGAAGGCATCCCCAACGTTCAGGACCTGGGCAAGCTGCTGATCGGCGAGCACACCAAAGAGATGCTCGAGTGCGATCTGAAGATCGAGAAGAAGGGCCACGCCGACCTCAAGGCTGCCATCGCCCATTGCGAGACCGCCGGTGACTTCGGCTCTCGTGAACTGCTTGAAGACATCCTCGAATCCGAGGAAGAGCACATCGACTGGCTGGAGACTCAGTTAGGCCTGATCGACAAGATCGGCATCGAGAACTACCTGCAATCGCAGATGGGCGAAGAATAAGCGCCTACAAGGGCACCCACCGAATCAATTCAGAAAACAAAAAGCCCCGCAATCGCGGGGCTTTTTGTGTGCAAGGACCGGATCAGGCCTCGGAAGCCTTGGCCTTGGCGGCAGCTTCCTTGATCAGGGTCTGCAGTTCGCCGTTGGCGAACATCTCGCTCATGATGTCGCTGCCACCGACCAGTTCACCGGCAACCCACAGTTGCGGGAAAGTCGGCCAGTTGGCGTACTTGGGCAGGTTGGCGCGGATTTCCGGGTTCTGCAGGATGTCGACGTAGGCGAACTTCTCGCCACAACCCATCACGGCTTGCGCCGCCTTGGCCGAGAAGCCGCACTGCGGGGCATTCGGCGAGCCTTTCATGTAAAGCAGAATGGTGTTGTTGGCGATCTGCTCTTTGATTGTTTCGATGATATCCATGAAGCACCTCGGCTGAACTTTCCGACGTGATCGTCGGCACGGTGGCGCATTGTAGCGGAAAGCCGAGCGGCGTGCTCGGCCTTGCCGATCCTCAGGCGGCTTCCACCTCCACCGGCACACCATTGAGTGCGGCATTGCCGGAAACACCGTCGCGCAGGTGCTCGTCGGTCAGGTCGTTGGCACTGACGCCGGGCTGCGCACTGGCGATCTGCAACTGCGCGCCCTGGCGGGCATGGCCGTAGCCGTGGGGCAGGCTGACCACGCCTGGCATCATCTCTTCGCTGGCCTGAACCTGCACTTCGAGCACACCGGTACGCGAACGCACTCGAACGGTCTGGCCGTCCTGCAATTGCCGCAGGTGCAAGTCATCCGGGTGCATCAGCAATTGATGGCGTGGCTTGCCTTTCACCAGCCGGTGGAAGTTGTGCATCCATGAATTGTTGCTGCGCACATGGCGACGGCCGATCAGCAGCAGTTGCCCAGGGGCGAGCGGCGCCTGCCGGGCAAGCCGCTGCAAGTCGGCGAGCAGAACCGCAGGCGCCGCCTCAACCGCCCGGCTGGCCGTGCCCAGGCGCGCTGCAAGGTTCGGCCGCAGCGGCCCCAGGTCCAGGCCATGGGGATGCTGGTCGAGCGCCTGCACGGACAACTGCAGCGGCGACAAGTCGCCATGACGCCCCTTGCGCAGGGCGATGTCGATCATCTGTGCCGGCGGGAGTGTCGCCTTGAGTTCGACCTGCGCCCGCTTGGCGAAAGCCTGCGCCAAACCAACGAAAATCTCCCAGTCATGCAAGGCACCTTCCGGCTTGGGCAGGATCGCCCGGTTGAAACGGGTGACATTGCGCACTGCCAGGAGATTGAACGTGGAATCGTAGTGGTCGTTTTCCAGCGCTGAGGTTGAGGGCAGGATCAGGTCCGCATGACGGGTGGTCTCATTGATGTACAGATCGATGCTGAGCATGAAGTCGAGCCCCGCCAACGCGTCGTCCAGGCGCCGACCGTTGGGCGTGGACAGCACCGGGTTGCCGGCCACTGTCACCAGCGCCCGCACCTGCCCCTCGCCAGGCTCGAAGATTTCCTCCATCAAGGCCGAAACCGGCAACTCACCTCCATACTCCGGCAACCCGGAAACCCGGCTCTGCCACAGGTTGAAATGCCCACCCGAGATGCTGGCGACCAGATCCACCGCAGGCTCGGTACACAAGGCGCCCCCTTCGCGGTCGAGGTTGCCGGTGACCAGGTTGATCAATTGCACCAGCCAGTGACACAGCGAACCGAACGCCTGGGTGGAAACACCCATCCGGCCATAGCACACGGCCCTCTCGGCTGCGGCGAAGTCACGCGCCAGCCGACGGATGTCGTCCTGCGCGACGCCACACAACGCACTCATGGTGCCAGCGTCGAAGGGAGCGATGGCTTCACGCACCTGCTCCAACCCGTTGACCGGCAAGTGCGAACTGCGGCCCAGGCCTTCCGCGAACAGTGTATGCAACACGCCGCACAACAACGCCGCATCTCCACCGGGGCGGACGAACAGGTGCGTGTCGGCCATTGCCGCCGTCTCGCTGCGACGAGGATCGACCACCACCAGGCGCCCTCCCCTGGCCTTCAACGCCTTCAGACGTTTCTCCACATCTGGCACAGTCATGATGCTGCCGTTGGAGGCCAATGGGTTGCCACCCAGTATGAGCATGAAGTCGGTGTGATCGATGTCCGGGATCGGCAACAGCAAGCCATGCCCGTACATCAGGTGGCTGATCAGGTGCTGCGGTAGTTGGTCCACTGAGGTGGCAGAAAATCGATTGCGCGTCTTGAGTAGCCCGAGGAAGTAGTTGCTGTGGGTCATCAAGCCATAATTGTGCACGCTGGGGTTGCCTTGGTACACCGCCACGGCATTGCGCCCATGAGCCTGCTGGACCGCCCACAGTCGTTCTGCGGCAAGCTCGAAAGCCTCGTCCCAGCCAATCGCCTGCCATTGGTCGCCGATACGTCGATGGGGCTGGCGCAAGCGATCGGGGTCTTCCTGGATATCCTGCAGGGCGACCGCCTTGGGGCAGATATGCCCACGGCTGAATGAGTCCTGCGGGTCGCCCTTGATCGAACTGATACGCGCCCGCCCGTCGTCTTCATGGGTGACTTCGATGCTCAGGCCACAGATGGCCTCGCACAGGTGACAGGCTCGGTGATGCAGGGTCTTGGTCATGGCCGCCTCTGCCTTGTTGTTCTGGATGAACGACTATGCGCTGCCTGCCACAGGCATGCCAGCGAGGTTCGTGCCGTGAATCGGGCGACATCAGGCGCACGATTCGCGACGGCGGGTTTGCCAAAGCCTCGCCGAGCCGTGTACAACCTCTGTAGCAAATAAAAAACAGTCTGGTTCCAAGGGCTTGCGACACCCTCTGATACAGAGCCGCTGTTTCCCCTCTTGGTTTGAGGCGACATTTAATTATAGTATTGCGCCTTTCCCTATTCCGTCCGCCCCGTGCGGTTTACGCCGCAGGTCACCCCCGTTGTCAAAAAAACCATACGGTCGACCTGCACACCGTTGCAGATAAGGTAGTCAATCATGAGCGCAAGGCACTTTCTCTCCCTGATGGATTTCACTGCTGACGAACTGCTCGGCGTGATCCGTCGAGGCATCGAGCTGAAGGACCTGCGCAAGCGCGGCGTATTGTTCGAGCCGTTGAAGAGCCGCGTGCTGGGGATGATCTTCGAGAAGTCCTCCACCCGTACTCGCGTATCCTTCGAAGCCGGCATGATCCAGCTCGGCGGCCAGGCCATCTTCCTGTCGCCCCGCGACACGCAGCTGGGCCGTGGCGAACCCATCGCCGACAGCGCCATCGTACTGTCGAGCATGGTCGATGCGGTGATGATCCGCACCCACGCCCACAGCACCCTCACCGAATTCGCCGCCCACTCTAAGGTGCCGGTGATCAATGGTCTTTCGGACGAGTCGCACCCCTGCCAGTTGCTGGCCGACATGCAGACATTCATGGAGCACCGCGGCTCGATCCAAGGCAAGACCGTGACCTGGATCGGCGATGGCTTCAACATGTGCAACTCCTATATCGAGGCCGCTGTGCAGTTCGACTTCCAGCTGCGCATCGCCTGCCCCGAAGGGTACGAGCCCGATCCTCGCTTCCTGCAACTGGGTGGCGAGCACGTGCAGATCATCCGTGACCCCAAGGAGGCCGTGCGCGGCGCCCACCTAGTCACCACGGATGTCTGGACTTCCATGGGCCAGGAAGAGGAAACTGCACGGCGCCTGGCGCATTTCGCGCCTTACCAGGTCACCCGAGAACTACTTGACCTGGCGGCACCCGATGCCCTGTTCATGCACTGCCTGCCCGCCCACCGTGGCGAGGAGATCAGCCAGGACCTGCTCGACGACCCACGCTCGGTCGCCTGGGACGAGGCTGAGAACCGCCTGCATGCACAGAAGGCCCTCCTGGAATTCCTTGTAGAACCGGCTTACCACCACGCATGAGTCAACCCCTACTGCTCAACCTGCGCAACCTCGCCTGCGGCTATGGCGACCAGCGCATCGTCCAGAACCTCAACCTGCACCTGAACGCAGGCGACATCGGTTGCCTGCTGGGGTCTTCCGGTTGCGGCAAGACCACCACACTTCGCGCCATCGCCGGCTTCGAGCCGGTGCACGAAGGCGAGATCCAGCTGGCTGGCGAGGTCATATCCCGCGCAGGGTTCACCCTGGCACCGGAAAAACGCCGAATCGGCATGGTGTTCCAGGACTATGCGCTGTTCCCCCACCTCACCGTGGCGCAGAACATCGCCTTCGGCATTGGCAAGCACCCACGCCAGGCGCAAGTCGTCGAAGAGATGCTCGAACTGGTCAAGCTCGGCGGCCTCGGCGGGCGCTACCCGCACGAACTGTCCGGCGGCCAGCAGCAACGCGTGGCGCTGGCCCGCGCCCTGGCACCCGAGCCACAGCTGCTGCTACTCGACGAACCGTTCTCCAACCTCGACGTGGAACTGCGCCGACGCCTCAGCCATGAAGTGCGCGATATTCTCAAGAGCCGTGGCACCAGCGCCATCCTGGTCACCCATGACCAGGAAGAAGCCTTTGCCGTCAGTGACCACGTCGGCGTATTCAAGGAAGGCCGCCTCGAGCAGTGGGACACGCCCTACAACCTGTACCACGAACCACAGACCCCCTTTGTTGCCAGCTTCATCGGCCAGGGCTATTTCATTCGTGGCCAGATGAGCAGCCATGACGCGGTGATCACCGAGCTCGGCGAGCTGCGTGGCAATCGCGCCTACACCATGGCCCTGGGCAGCTCGGTGGATGTGCTGCTGCGCCCGGACGACATTCTCCACGCGCCCGACAGCGAGCTGCGTGCGCAGATCGTCGGCAAGAGTTTCCTGGGCGCTTCGACCTTGTACCGCCTGCAACTGGCCACCGGCAGCCAGCTCGAGGCTATCTTCCCCAGCCACATCGACCACCAGGTCGGCCAGGATGTCGGTATCGCCGTGGCGGCTGATCACCTGGTGTTGTTTCCGGTGCCTGGCAGCGTAGCGGCCCAACTGGCACGCCAGGAAAACGGCGTACGCCGCTACAGTTCAGCGCACTGAGTCCCTGTAGGAGCCGGCTTGCCGGCTCCTACAGGCGACCGATTTCGGCGAACTGGGCTTGGGTATGGGCGGCAAGCACCGACCCGGCCAGCTCCACTTCCAGCCCCCGACGCCCAGCGCTCACATGAATGGTTTCATGGTGTTGCGCCGACTGGTCAATGAACGTGCGCAAGCGCTTCTTCTGCCCCAATGGGCTGATGCCACCCACCAGGTAGCCAGTCGCACGCTGGGCAGCCTGCGGGTCGGCCATTTCGCATTTCTTCACCCCGGCGGCATGGGCCAGGGCCTTGAGGTCCAGCGTGCCGACCACTGGCACCACTGCCACCAGCAACTCCCCTTTCTCGCTGCTGGCCAATAGGGTCTTGAACACCCGAAGTGGATCGAGCCCCAGCTTTTCCGCGGCCTCCAGGCCGTAGGAAGCGGTTTTCGGATCATGTTCGTAACTGTGCACACGGTGCTCGGCGCGCGCCTTCTTCAGCAGGTCCAGGGCAGGGGTCATCAATGGCTCCAGGCGGTCACGGGTCGCCGGCTACTCTAGGGCAAATCCACCCGACTAACCAGCATAAGCCCCAGGCTTGAGCAGTGGCCGAATGTTCGCTGTGCGGCGCGGCAGTCAGATTGTGGTCGAACGTTCATTTTCGACCTTTGACATCAGCGTTTCTTGTCTATATTTTTTCGTTTGTGAATAAATGGTGCACCTATAAGGTGCACTTCCCGTACCTGCCCGGCGTCCATGGGGATAGACTCCGGGCTTTTTGCTGTCGAGCGCCCAGCGCCTCACAACAACAAAAAACCGAGGTCATAAATGACGACTGCTCTACGACAACCCACGCTTTCCGGCCAGTGCCTCGCCGAATTCCTCGGCACCGCCCTGCTCATCTTCTTCGGCACAGGTTGTGTCGCTGCCCTCAAGGTCGCCGGCGCTAGCTTCGGCCTCTGGGAGATCAGCATCATCTGGGGGGTCGGCGTGAGCATGGCGATCTACCTGACCGCCGGCGTTTCCGGCGCGCACCTGAACCCAGCGGTGAGCATCGCCCTGGCCCTGTTCGCCGGCTTCGACAAACGCAAGCTGCCGTTCTTCATCCTGGCCCAGGTGTGTGGCGCGTTCTGCGGCGCCGCCCTGGTCTATACCCTGTACAGCAACCTGTTCTTCGATTTCGAACAGGCCCACAACATGCTGCGCGGCAGCCAGGCTAGCCTCGAGCTGGCCTCGGTGTTCTCCACCTACCCGCATCCGTTGCTATCTACCGGCCAGGCGTTCCTGGTCGAGGTGATCATCACCGCCATCCTGATGGCCGTGATCATGGCCCTGACCGACGACAACAACGGCCTGCCTCGCGGCGCCACCGCGCCACTGCTGATCGGCTTGCTGATCGCGGTGATCGGCAGCGCCATGGGCCCGTTGACCGGCTTCGCGATGAACCCGGCGCGTGATTTCGGGCCCAAGCTGATGACATTCCTGGCCGGCTGGGGCGAAATTGCCTTCACGGGTGGGCGCGACATCCCGTATTTCCTGGTTCCGGTGTTCGCACCGATTCTCGGCGCCAGCCTGGGCGCGGCCCTCTACCGTGGCCTGATTGCCCGCAACCTGCCGACGACGCAAGCCGCGAACCTGCAGACAGACGATAATCCTCAGGGTGACACCCAGGCTTCCTGATGCCAGCGTTGGGCGCCTGGGTCGATTGACCCGCGCCCGCCACGCCCTGACCTACTCCCATTTCGTGCAAGGCCATCGACATGACTGACAACCTGGACAAGAACTACATCATCGCCCTGGACCAGGGCACCACCAGTTCGCGCGCCATCATCTTCGATCGCGATGCCAATGTGGTCGGCACCTCGCAACGCGAGTTCGCCCAGCACTACCCGCAGGCCGGCTGGGTCGAGCATGACCCGATGGAAATCTTCGCCACCCAGTCCGCCACCATGGTCGAGGCCCTGGCCCAGGCCGGCATCAGCCACGCCCAGGTCGCCGCCATCGGTATCACCAACCAGCGTGAAACCACCGTCGTCTGGGACAAGGAAACCGGTCGCCCGGTCTACAACGCCATCGTCTGGCAGTGCCGCCGCAGCACCGAAATCTGCGCCCAGCTCAAACGCGACGGCCACGAGCAGTACATCCGCGAGGCCACCGGCCTGGTCACCGACCCTTACTTTTCCGGCACCAAGCTCAAGTGGATCCTGGACAACGTCGAGGGTGCCCGTGAACGTGCCGAGCGCGGCGAACTGCTGTTCGGCACCGTCGATACCTGGCTGATCTGGAAATTCTCCGGCGGCAAGGTGCACGTCACCGACTACACCAACGCCTCGCGCACCCTGATGTTCAACATCCACACGCTGCAGTGGGACGAGAAGCTGCTCGACATCCTTGGTATTCCGCGGCAGATGCTGCCTGAAGTGCGCCCTTCGTCCGAGGTCTATGGCAAGACCAAGAGCGGTATCGACATCGCCGGTATCGCCGGCGACCAGCAGTCGGCGCTGTTCGGCCAGATGTGCGTGGAACCCGGCCAGGCCAAGAACACCTATGGCACCGGCTGCTTCCTGCTGATGAACACCGGCGACAAGGCAGTCAAGTCGTCCCATGGCCTGCTCACCACTATCGCCTGCGGACCGCGCGGCGAAGTGGTCTATGCGCTGGAAGGTGCGGTGTTCAATGGTGGCTCCACCGTGCAGTGGCTGCGCGACGAACTGAAGATCGTCAACGACGCACACGACACCGAATACTTCGCCAGCAAGGTCAAGGACAGCAACGGCGTGTACCTCGTGCCTGCCTTCACCGGCCTGGGCGCCCCCTACTGGGACCCCTATGCCCGTGGCGCCCTGTTCGGGCTGACCCGCGGTGTCAAGGTGGACCACATCATCCGCGCTGCCCTGGAATCGATCGCCTACCAGACCCGCGACGTGCTGGACGCCATGCAGCAGGATTGCGGCGAACGCCTGTCCGAGCTGCGTGTGGACGGCGGCGCGGTGGCCAACAACTTCCTCATGCAGTTCCAGGCAGACATTCTCGGCACGTGTGTCGAGCGGCCGAAGATGCGTGAAACCACCGCGCTGGGCGCCGCCTACCTGGCGGGCCTGGCGTGCGGCTTCTGGAGCGGCCTCGACGAGTTGCGTGACAAGGCGATCATCGAGCGCGAGTTCAGCCCGCAATTGGCTGAAGCCGAGAAAGAGAAGCTGTACAAGGGCTGGCGCAAGGCTGTGGATCGCACCCGCGACTGGGAAGATCACGACGCCTGATTTCAAGCTTGCTGGCGAACAGTTGAAAGCGTTCGCCAGCAAGGTTGGTTCCTACAGAAATGGCGGTGTATCCAGACTGGTCGTACACCCCGTCCTACGGCATCATTGCAGAATTTGTCCGGCTGCCCCAAAGGACCGCCCATGAATCTGCCCCCTCGCCAACAACAAATCCTCGAGTTGGTCCGTGAACGTGGCTATGTCAGCATCGAGGAAATGGCGCAGCTGTTCGTCGTCACCCCTCAGACTATCCGCCGCGATATCAACCAGCTCGCCGAGGCCAATCTGCTACGCCGTTATCACGGTGGCGCGGCCTACGACTCGAGTATCGAAAACACCGCCTACGCCATGCGTGCCGATCAGATGCGTGACGAAAAGCAACGCATCGCCGAAGCCGTGGCCCGGCAGATACCCGATCATGCCTCACTGTTCATCAACATCGGCACCACCACCGAATCCATTGCCCGAGCCCTGCTCAACCATAATCACTTGAAGATCATCACCAACAACCTGCACGTGGCCGCGATCCTGGCCGCCAAGGATGATTTCGAGGTGCTGGTGGCTGGGGGCACCGTGCGCCGGGACGGTGGCGTGGTTGGCCAGGCCAGCGTCGACTTCATCAACCAGTTCAAGGTCGATTTCGCGGTGGTGGGCATCAGCGGCATCGATGAAGATGGCAGCCTGCTGGACTTCGACTATCAGGAAGTGCGGGTATCCCAGGCGATCATCGCCAATGCCCGGCAGGTGCTCCTCGCCGCAGACTCCAGCAAGTTCGGCCGTAATGCCATGGTGCGACTGGGGTCGATCAGCCTGATCGACTGCCTGGTGACCGACCAGGCCCCGTCCCCCGCCCTCACCCAATTGCTCAACCAGTACAAGATCCGCCTCGAAGTGGTCTGAGCCCCTCCCGTGTAGGCGCCAGCCTTGGTGACGAACCCTCCGATTGTTCACCCGCAAAGCTGGCTCCTACAGATCGATGTTCACAAATGTTCATTTTCCTGTCATTCAATCAGTTTTTTCTATGAAGACTGAGTGGCGGCGGTCTTTCCATTGCGCTAATATTTTCGAAAACGAACATCAATGTTCACTTTCGCTGTGAACAGCCTAAGGAGGCCTTGCCGTGTCCCAGCCCGTTTCGTCCCAGCCATCCCCCGCCGACTGCTATGACCTCGCCGTGATCGGCGGCGGCATCAATGGCGTGGGCATCGCCGCGGACGCCGCCGGGCGCGGCCTGAAGGTGTTCCTTTGTGAAAAGGACGACCTGGCGCAACACACCTCATCGGCCAGCAGCAAACTTATCCACGGTGGCTTGCGCTACCTGGAACACTACGAGTTTCGTCTGGTTCGCGAGGCCCTGGCCGAGCGTGAAGTACTGCTGGCCAAGGCGCCACACATCGTCAAACCGATGCGTTTCGTCCTGCCCCATCGCCCGCACCTGCGCCCGGCCTGGATGATCCGCGCCGGCCTGTTCCTCTACGACCACCTGGGCAAGCGCAAGCGCCTGGGTGCCTCGCGCGGCCTGCGCTTCGGCCCGGGCTACCCGCTCAAGCCAGCCATCACCCGTGGTTTCGAATACGCCGACTGCGCCGTGGATGATGCCCGCCTGGTCGTGCTCAACGCCATGGCCGCCCGCGAAAAAGGCGCGCACATCCACACCCGCACCCGCTGCCTGCGCGTCGAACGCATCGATGGCCTGTGGCAGGTTGAGCTGCAGCACGCCGACGGCAGCCGGCAGACCATCCAGGCCCGCGCCCTGGTCAACGCAGCCGGCCCCTGGGTCGCCAGCTTCATAAAGGACGACCTCAAGCTCGAGGCACCCTACGGTATCCGCCTGATCCAGGGCAGCCACCTGATCGTCCCGCGTCTTTACGAGGGCGAGCATGCCTATATCCTGCAGAACGAAGACCAACGCATCGTGTTCTGCATCCCGTACCTGGACCGTTTTACCCTGATCGGCACCACCGACCGCGAATACAGCGGCGACCCGGCCAAGGTGGCGATCACCGACCAGGAAACCGACTACCTGCTCAAGGTGGTCAACGAGCACTTCAACCACCAGCTCAGCCGCACCGACATCCTGCATACTTACTCCGGCGTACGTCCGCTGTGCAACGACGAGTCGGACAACCCCTCGGCGGTCACCCGCGACTACACCTTGGCGCTGTCCGCCGCGCAGGGCGAGGCTCCTCTGCTGTCGGTGTTTGGCGGCAAGCTGACCACCTACCGCAAGCTGGCCGAGTCGGCCATGGCCGAACTGCAGCCGTTCTTCCCCCAGATGCGCGGTAGCTGGACCGCCAGCGCGCCACTGCCAGGCGGTGAAAGCATGACGACCGCGCAGGCCCTGATCGACGCCATGTTGGCCCGCCATACCTGGTTGCCGGTGGATATCGCCAAGCGCTGGGCGGTAACCTACGGCAGCCGTGTGTGGCGCCTGCTCGAAGGCGTGACAGGTCCGGAAGACCTGGGCCAGTCCATCGGCGGTGGCCTGTTCGGACGCGAAGTAGACTACCTGCTCGCCCAGGAATGGGCAGTCGATGCCGACGACATCCTCTGGCGCCGCACAAAGCTCGGTTTGTTCACCTCCGCCGCCGAGCAGACGGTCCTCAAGGATTACCTACAGCAGGCTCGGTTGAACCGGGCCGCTGTCCAGGCTGCCTGACCTGCTGTCGATACACGGCGCGGGAGGCTGAATGCATACGCCTCCTGCGCCATCGCGCCGGCCATGGTTTGACCTCCTGCTTGCCCTTCCCCCCTCTGCTTCGCAACGGCCACGGTTCGACGGCTCGGCAAGCGACACGGCCTTCTCAGGGCCACTCCTCGATCATTAACGCTGATTCATTCCGACTGATACTTCACCCGCGCGCGGCGATCAGACGATGCATTCCCTCGCCAGGCTCATCTCTAGGTGCGCGCCCTCGCAATAGATATTCGGTTTTCCGAACACAGCGAAACCATTCGTTCGGTTTGACGGACATCAACTGACATCAAAAAACCTTCACTGAACCGTAATTCTCAACAATTACGCAGCGTTAAGATAATGCCCTGGGGCTTGGCACGACTCATGCTCTACACTCTGTAGCCGAATGCACACCGCTTCTTGCTGTATTCGTTGAACGAAAGAGTCCGCCAACGGCTCCATAAAAAAAACAAACACGTCGAGGTAAATTTGATGCGCATCGTTCGTCAATTGCTGGGCGCCGCCATCGCGGCCGCGGTCATCGCGTCGCCAGTCATGGCTGAAGAACTGACCGGTACTCTCAAGAAGATCAAGGACTCGGGCACCATCACCCTGGGTCATCGCGACTCCTCCATTCCGTTCTCCTACCTCGCCGGCAAGCCGGAACCCGTGGGCTACTCCCACGACATCCAGCTCGCTGTGGTCGAAGCCCTGAAGAAGCAACTGGGCACCGACATCAAGGTCAAGTACAACCTGGTTACCTCGCAGACCCGCATCCCGCTGGTGCAGAACGGCACCGTCGACCTCGAGTGCGGCTCCACCACCAACAACGTCGAGCGCCAGCAGCAAGTCGGTTTCTCGGTAGGTATCTTCGAAGTCGGCACCCGCTTGCTGACCAAAGTCAAGGATGGTCAACCTTCCTATAAAGACTTCGCCGACCTGGCCGGCAAGAACGTGGTGACCACCGCAGGCACCACCTCCGAGCGCATCCTCAAGGCGATGAACGCCGACAAGCAGATGAAGATGAACGTGATCTCGGCCAAAGACCACGGCGAAGCCTTCAACATGCTCGAAAGCGGCCGCGCCGTGGCCTTCATGATGGACGACGCCCTGCTGGCCGGTGAAATGGCCAAGGCCAAGAAGCCAGCCGACTGGGTCATCACCGGCACGCCACAATCGTACGAAATCTACGGTTGCATGGTGCGCAAGGACGACCCAGCCTTCAAGAAAGCGGTCGACGAGGCCATTGTTGCCTACTTCAAGTCGGGTGAAGTCAACAAGAGCTACGACAAGTGGTTCCAGCAGCCGATTCCACCGAAAGGCCTGAACCTGCAGTTCCCGATGAGCGACGAACTGAAGAAGCTGATCGCCGAACCGACCGACAAGGCCGCGGACGAGAAGAAGTCCTGACCTTCAGATAGTGGCCTGAAGCGCATCCGCGCGAATCCATCCAACAGGCCACTTAGTTAGTGTCTAACCTTTACATCCGAGGGCCTCGAACGCCCCCGGATGTATTGAGGTGCCCGTGAAACAATCGTCTGAGGGGAAATCCCGATGAATTACAACTGGGACTGGGGCGTGTTCTTCAAGTCCACCGGCGTGGGCAGCGAAACCTACCTGGACTGGTACATCACCGGTCTGGGCTGGACTATCGCCATCGCCATCTCCGCCTGGATCATCGCGTTGCTGCTGGGGTCGCTCCTCGGCGTGATGCGCACCGTGCCCAACCGTCTGGTGTCAGGGATTGCCACCGCCTACGTCGAGCTATTCCGCAACGTACCGCTGCTGGTGCAGCTGTTCATGTGGTACTTCCTGGTACCGGACCTGCTGCCTGAAGGCCTCCAGGAGTGGTTCAAGCAGGACCTCAACCCGACCACCTCGGCGCTGATCAGCGTGGTCATCTGCCTGGGCCTGTTCACCGCCGCCCGTGTCTGCGAACAGGTACGCACCGGCATCCAGGCGCTGCCTCGCGGCCAGGAGTCGGCCGGGCGCGCGATGGGCTTCAGCCTGCCGCAGATCTACATGAACGTGCTGCTGCCCCAGGCCTACCGGATCATCATTCCGCCGCTCACCTCGGAATTTCTGAACGTGTTCAAGAACTCCTCGGTGGCTTCGTTGATCGGCCTGATGGAGCTGCTGGCACAGACCAAGCAGACCGCCGAATTCTCGGCCAACCTGTTCGAAGCATTCACTCTGGCTACCCTGATCTACTTCACCCTGAACATGGGCCTGATGCTGCTCATGCGCATGGTCGAGAAGAAAGTCGCTGTACCGGGCCTGATTTCCGTGGGAGGCAAGTAAATGGACATGGATTTCAGTGAAATCATCCCGGCCCTGCCCGCCCTGTGGGACGGCATGGTCCTGACCCTGCAACTGATGGTCATGGGCGTGGTCGGCGGCATTGCCCTGGGTACCATCCTGGCCCTGATGCGCCTGTCGTCGAACAAGCTGCTGGCCAATGTCGCCGGTGCCTACGTCAACTACTTCCGCTCCATCCCGCTGCTGCTGGTGATCACCTGGTTCTACCTGGCGGTGCCGTTCGTGCTGCGCTGGATCACCGGCGAAGACACACCCGTGGGCGCTTTCACCTCCTGCGTCGTGGCGTTCATGATGTTCGAAGCGGCGTACTTCTGCGAAATCGTCCGCGCCGGCGTGCAGTCAATCTCCAAGGGCCAGATGGGCGCGGCACAAGCCCTGGGCATGAGCTATGGCCAGTGCATGCGCCTGATCATCCTGCCCCAGGCGTTCCGCAAGATGACCCCGCTGCTGCTGCAGCAGAGCATCATCCTGTTCCAGGACACCTCACTGGTCTACACCGTGGGCCTGATCGACTTCCTCAACTCGGCTCGCTCCAACGGCGACATCATCGGACGCTCCCATGAGTTCCTGATCTTCGCCGGTGTCGTCTACTTCCTCATCAGCTTCTCCGCTTCCTGGCTGGTCAAGCGCCTGCAAAAAAGGATCACCGTATGATTTCCATCAAGAACGTCAACAAGTGGTACGGGGACTTCCAGGTGCTGACCGACTGCAGCACCGAGGTCAAGAAAGGTGAAGTGGTGGTGGTCTGCGGCCCGTCGGGCTCGGGCAAGTCCACGCTGATCAAGTGCGTCAACGCGCTGGAACCGTTCCAGAAGGGCGACATCGTGGTCGATGGCACCTCCATCGCCGACCCGAAGACCAACCTGCCCAAGCTGCGCTCGCGGGTGGGCATGGTATTCCAGCACTTCGAGCTGTTCCCGCACCTGTCGATCACCGAGAACCTGACCATCGCCCAGCGCAAGGTCCTTGGCCGTAGCGAGGCGGAAGCCACCAAGAAAGGCCTGGCCCTGCTCGACCGTGTGGGCCTGGGCGCCCACGCCAAGAAGCATCCCGGCCAGCTGTCCGGTGGCCAGCAGCAGCGCGTGGCCATCGCCCGCGCGCTGTCGATGGACCCGATCGTCATGCTGTTCGACGAGCCGACCTCGGCGCTGGACCCGGAAATGGTCAACGAAGTACTGGACGTGATGGTCGAGTTGGCCCACGAGGGCATGACCATGATGTGCGTAACCCACGAAATGGGCTTCGCCCGCAAGGTCGCCAACCGGGTGATCTTCATGGACAAGGGCAACATCATCGAGGATTGCCAGAAGGAGGACTTCTTCGGCAACCCGAATGCCCGTCACGAGCGTACCCAGCACTTCCTGAGCAAGATCCTGCAACACTAAGTCGGCCACAGTGACGCTGCCCGGCTCGTCGCCAGGCAGCGGATGCTGGTCGTGACAAGGCCACTGTGATGAAATGCGACCCTTCGCTCCTTCGCCCTGCCCAGCCCACCGTGAAATCCCGCCTGATCCGCCAATTGCTGCTGCCACCCCTGGTCATCCTGCTGATGGTCGGACTGGGCCTGGCCGGCTTTCTGATCAGCGAGAACAATGGCATCCGCACCCTCAGCGAAACCGGTGAGCGACAGCTGGAGCTGCACGCGCGCACGGTCGAAAGCGAGATCAGCAAGTACACCTACCTGCCCAGCCTGCTTGAGCTGGAAGACAGCGTCTCGCAACTGCTTACCGACCCGGATGGCAACTACCGCCAGACGGTCAACGAATACCTCGAAGGCCTGAACCGGCGCAGCCGCAGCCGAGCGATCTTCGTCCTCGACACCAATGGGCGGGTGCAGGCCACCAGCAACTGGCGCGATGCCGACTCGTTCCTGGGCGAGGACTTGTCGTTCCGCGCCTACTTCCAGGACGCCGTGCGCGGTGAGCCCGGGCGCTTTTACGGCATCGGCAGCACCACCGGTGAGGCCGGCTACTACCTGGCCCACGGGCTGGAGGAGCACGGCAAGATCATCGGCGTGGCGGTGATCAAGGTGCGCCTGGACACCCTCGAGGAGCGCTGGCAACGCGCCCGCCTGGAAGCCTTCGTCAGTGACGAGAACGGCATCATCATCCTCTCCAGCGACCCGGCGCGGCGCCTCAAGTCGGTGCGCCCGCTCACGCCGCAGATCAAGGAACGCCTGGCGCGCAGCCTGCAGTACTACTGGTGGCCGCTCAACGAGCTGCAGCCACTGGCCCGCGAAACCCTCGCCGACGGCGTGGAGAAACTCACCTTCCCGGCCAACAGCGAAACCGTCCAGGGCAAGCAGCGCGAGGTCGCTTATCTCGCCCAGACCCGACGTCTGTCCGACACGCCCTGGCACTTCACCCTGCTCACCCCATTGCAAGACCTGCGCCGCGAATCCATGGTGCAGGGCATCCTGGTGGGGGTGGCTTTCGCCTTGCTGGCGATCCTGGGTATTGCCTGGAACGAACGGCGCAAGGTGATCGCCACCCGCCTGGCCGCGCGCGAAGCCTTGGAAGAAGCCAACAGTCAACTGGAACGCAAGATCACCGAACGCACTGCCGACCTGCGCGCCAGCAACGAGCGCCTGAAAGGCCAGATCCGCGAACGCCGGCATGCCGAGCAAACGTTACGTCACGCCCAGGACGAACTGGTCCAGGCCGGCAAGCTGGCGGCTATCGGGCAGATGTCCACCAGCATCGCCCACGAGCTCAACCAGCCATTGGCGGCACTGCGTACGCTGTCAGGCAACACCGTGCGCTTCCTCGAGCGCGGCGCGCTGGAAACCGCCAGCGCCAACCTGCGCACCATGAACGACCTGATCGACCGCATGGGCCGCATCACCGCCAGCCTGCGCTCCTTCGCCCGGCGTGGCGACGACAGCGGCCAAGCCTCGCTGGAAAAAGCCGTGGAAGCCACACTACAGGTGCTGGGCAACCGAATAAGCGCCTGCCAGTTGCAATTGCACCGCGAGTTCGACGACCAGCAACTGGCCATCGACCAGACTCGTCTGGAGCAGATCCTGGTCAACCTGATCGGCAATGCCCTCGACGCCATGGCCACCCAACCACTGCCGCAACTGTGGCTCGAAGGCGAGCGGCAAGGCGACAAGTACCGCCTGCGGGTGCGCGACAATGGCCATGGCATCGATCTCGAGGCGCGCAAGCACCTGTTCGAACCCTTCTTCACCACCAAACCGGGCGAGCACGGCCTGGGCCTGGGCCTGACCCTGTCGGCGAGCCTGGCCACCGCCGCCAAGGGTACACTGAGCGTCGAACACCCCACCGTCGGTGGCACGGCCTTTGTTCTCGCCCTGCCCCTGGTCACGCCCCCTAGCGAATTGGCTGAGCCCCTATGAACCAAGCACCTCTCACCGTACTGATCGTCGAAGACGACCCGCATGTGCTGCTCGGCTGCCAGCAGGCGCTGGCCCTGGAAGACATCGCCTGCGAGGGTGTCGGCAGCGCGGAGCAGGCGCTCGAACGCATCGGCGACGATTTCGCCGGTATCGTGGTCAGCGATATCCGCCTGCCCGGCATTGACGGCCTGGAGCTGCTCAATCGCCTCAAGGCCCGCGACCGCAGCCTGCCGGTGGT
Source organism: Pseudomonas entomophila (assembly GCF_023277925.1). NCBI lineage: Bacteria > Pseudomonadati > Pseudomonadota > Gammaproteobacteria > Pseudomonadales > Pseudomonadaceae > Pseudomonas > Pseudomonas entomophila. The sequence continues at coordinate 5,636,299 of NZ_CP063832.1, read as the reverse complement.
ACTGATCACCGGCCATGGTGATATCGACATGGCGGTCGGCGCCATGCGCAACGGCGCCTACGACTTCATGGAGAAACCCTTCTCGCCCGAGCGCCTGGTCGACGTGGTGCGCCGTGCCCTGGAACAACGCGGGCTGTCCCGCGAGGTGTTCGCCCTGCGCCGCCAGCTGGCCGAGCAGAGCAGCCTGGAGGGCCGGATCATCGGCCGTTCGCCGGCCATGGAGCACCTGCGTGAACTGATCGCCAACGTCGCCGACACCTCGGCCAACGTGCTGATAGAGGGCGAGACCGGCACTGGCAAGGAACTGGTCGCCCGCTGCCTGCACGATTTCAGCCGACGCCAGGGCCAACCGTTCGTGGCGCTGAACTGCGGCGGCCTGCCGGAGAACTTGTTCGAAAGCGAGATCTTCGGCCACGAGGCCAACGCCTTCACCGGTGCCGGCAAGCGCCGTATCGGCAAGATCGAGCACGCCAATGGCGGCACACTGTTCCTCGATGAGGTCGAGAGCATGCCGATCAACCTGCAGATCAAGCTGCTGCGCGTGCTGCAGGAGCGCACCCTGGAGCGCCTGGGCTCGAACCAGAGCATCCCGGTGGACTGCCGGGTGATCGCCGCCACCAAGTCAGACCTCGCCACGCTCGGCCAGAGCGGCCAATTCCGTAGCGACTTGTACTACCGCCTCAACGTGGTGACGCTGGAACTGCCACCACTGCGCGAGCGCCGCGAAGACATCCTGCAACTGTTCGAGCACTTCCTGCAGCAGTCGGCATTGCGCTTCGACCGCGAGACGCCGGAGATCGACAGCCAGACCCTGTCGCGGCTGATGGCTCACGACTGGCCGGGCAATGTGCGCGAGCTGCGCAACGTCGCCGAGCGCCACGCCCTCGGCCTGCCGGCATTCAAGAAAAGCCCGAGCGGCGGTGCCAGCCAAGGCCTGGGGTTCGCCGAGGCGGTCGAGGCGTTCGAGCGCAACCTGCTCGGCGACGCCCTGCAACGCACCGGCGGCAACCTCAGCCAGGCCAGCCAGGAGCTGGGCATGGCCAAGACCACGCTGTTCGACAAAGTGAAGAAGTACGGGCTCGGCTGATCGGCAATCTCAACCTGGAAATCAAACGTGGACCTGGTATTCAAAGCGGCCCTGGGCGCCGGCGTGGTGGTGCTTCTGGCGATCCTGTCGAAGACCCGCAACTACTACATTGCCGGCCTGGTGCCGCTGTTTCCCACTTTCGCCCTGATCGCCCACTACATTGTCGGCAAGGGGCGGTCGCTCGAGGACCTTAAGGCCACCATCCTGTTCGGGATGTGGTCGATCATTCCCTACTTCGTCTATCTGGCGACCTTGTACGTGCTGGTCGACCGGCTACGCCTGGAGGTATCGCTGGCGCTGGCCACCGTGGCCTGGCTGCTGGCGGCGACGGTGCTGGTGAGTGTCTGGGTGAGGATGCACTGAAGCCAGCAATCCCCTGTAGGAGCGGCTTCAGCCGCGATGCGGGAATTGCGATGAGCGGCACTCGACTTGCGGGTGATCGCGGCTAAAGCCGCTCCTACAGAGGTCATGTCAAGTCGATGGATCGAGTTCTGTGCCATGAAAGCCGACTTGCCAACGAGGCGACGTTCTAAAGCCGGGCGATGTGCGTGACATCCTGCCGATGCGCCTGCAGGTAGGGCAGGACTGCCCCGAGCAACGGCGCCTTGAACGGCTCCTGGAAACGATGCGCCAAGCCTGGGATCAACCGCAACTGGCTACCCTGGATATGCGCCGCCAGGTGCACCCCGTGCATTACCGGTAGCAGCGGATCGGCCGTGCCATGAACCACCAGCGTCGGTACCCGCAGCTGGTTGAGCAATTCGACTCGGCTCGGTTCGGCCAGGATCGCCATGATCTGCCGCTTCACCCCATCCGGATTGAACGCACGGTCATAGGATACCGCCGCCTGCTCCAACAAGGCTGCGCGGTCGTCAGGCACTTGCGGACTGCCCAGCGCCGCCAGCAGATCAGCCTGCTGCTCAATGGCCACCTCGCGGCTCGGCGCGCCGCGCCGCGCCAGCAACTGCACCAACGCCGGGTTGGGTGCCGGCAAGCCAGCCGCGCCCGAACTGGACATCACCAGCGTCAGGCTGCGCACTCGTTCCGGGGCCATTGCCGCAATGTGCTGGGCGATCATCCCGCCCATGCTCACCCCCAGCACGTGGAACTGGCGGATCTCCAAGGCATCCATCAGGCGCACCCCATCACTGGCCATGTCGGTCAACGTGTAGGGCGCCGACACCGGCAGTCCCAGCTTGTAGCGCAGCAGTTCGATGGTCAGGTTGGCCGAGGCCGGTAGCTGGTTCCAGCGCGACAGGCCGACATCGCGGTTGTCGTAGCGGATCACTCGAAAGCCCTGGCGGCACAAGGCCTCGACCACGTCATCCGGCCAGTGGATCAATTGCCCGCCCAGCCCCATCACCAACAGCAGCGTAGGGTCGCGGGGCGCGCCGACGCTCTGGTAGACCAGGCTCAGCTCGCCCAGCTCGGCCCGTTGCACCGGCACATGGACGTCACAGCGTCCCTCGGCGAAGCTCGCCGGCACGCTGACCAGTAGAAAGAAGAAAAGTAAAAACGCCCGCATGAAAGAAACACCAGAATGCAGATCCCCAGTAGAGCGCGAGACTGATGACTTTCATGCCAGCGCGCTGCCACAAAACCGTGACAGTTTGATGAATCCTGCCGAATGGCCAGGCACGATAACTAATTACACCCCAACAAGCGCCATCGTTCCCTTCAATGACGTTGCCCTATTCGACAACTTTCAAGAAGGACCGACCGATGGACGAGCAGACACACCCCCTCCCTCCCTTTGCACTGATGCCCCAAGCATTGAATGCCGTGCCGCCGGACATCCCTGTTGTGCATCGAGCGCGCAAAACGTGCGAGGACCTGCGACGGACATTCAATGCACTGCTGAGTCAGGCGCCTGGCGTTCGCCAGGTCATTGGCGCTTGGCTGAAGGAAACGCTGGATATAGACCCCAAGCAAGTCGCCCTGTTACTTGAAACGACGCAGCCGCCACAACCTGTCGATCTCGTTGCATTGACTGCCTGGGCCCAACACCACGCCGCCCACCCCATGATTGACCTTCACGCACGCTTCACGGGTAAACCTGGGGCGCTGCCCCAGCCACCCAGCAAGTTGCTGGAACGTCTGGCCGCTCTGAATCTCTCAAGCCTTGTTCGACAGCGCTGGAGCAGCTATTGGGGGGAGCGTGCCAAAGGAACGCCAAAGAGCCGCAAGGAACAAGCTCGCGCCCAGTACCGACGCCACTTCGAAGCCACCGTCGATATCGCCTTCGCCAGTGATCCCTCGGCGGCGGAGCTACACCCTGTACTCGGCGTCATGGACAATCCTGAGTCGCTGCGGCTGGACAATCGCCAACTGTTCATCGAAACCCCCACCTGCGAGCCCGGAGCGCTGATCTTCAGTATCGAAGGCGAACCGGCACTGACCCTTTACTCCCCCGGTAGCAGCGAAACCCTCAGCCATCACGCGTCACGCCAGGCTCTGGAATCCAAGCTTGGGGGGGCTTGCGGGCAAATCATCTACACGTCACTGAGCTCGATCGACGAAGGTTTCGACACTGTCTTCGAACACCTGGAGAACAGCCTGCTGGCAACACTCGGCCATGACCCCGGTGCAGGCCTTGGCGACGCCGCCGCAGCATTGGCGCTGGCTGATCGACTCCATGGCGAATGGCGCCATCCAACGGTTTTCGCCATGCCATTTGCCCTTGAATCCACCGAAGACGACGACCACCCTGGTCGCTCGCTGTTCGAGCTGGCGCCACTTGGCATGGAGGTACCCTGGTCAACGCGCGTCCGGCTTGTCGCTCAACAACTGGAGAAGTTGGCACAGCTTTCCCCGCAAGACCTCGAGGAGTGCCAGCGACAACAAGGTATTCTGCTCAAGGCGCGTGATGCCGCTCAGGTCCAGATCGATGCCATCCTGGCCTCGGCGAAATGGCACTCCGACGCCCGCCCGGTCACAGCGCCTCCCGCTCTGGTGACTGCTCACAGCCAAGCTTTGCTTGCCCATGCCCGAATGAAACGGTTGCTGGGCGAACTGACGGCTGGCGTGCTCGCATTGGTCGAATCACTATTCAAGCCACATGATGACAGCGTGCTGACGGCTTCCGCCGTATTGTGCTCGACGCCTGGCGACCTGGCAGGCAGCACACGCGAACAGGCACTGCACGAGGTCGTGGTCATCGCCAGGCGTACGCCCCAGGACACCCCTGACACCCGCCAACCCTTCGCCATTTACTGGGTCGGTGGGCCTGGGGGGCTGTTGCAGTGTGACGACCAGGCCGCGCTCGCTGATTATCTGGGCCAGCACGGCCCAGAACTGTCGCTTCGCATCGAGCCCATCGTCGGCGACAGCCTTGCCCATGCACTGGACGCACAACTGGCGCATGCGCGCCAAGCCTGGCAGACCCTGCAGAACGAGAAGGGGCTCGACGCCGCGGCGGTTGAACTACCGCAGGCAAGACAGACCCTGGGCCTACACCTGCAGGTGTCCTGGCAGGGCGCGCGGGAGGCGGCGCTCTCCCACCTGAAAGAGGAGCAACAGCTTGCAAGCAGGTTAGGCAGCTCACCAACCGCCTTCGCCAAGATGACCGAAGAGGTGCGCACCGCCTTCAAGACCATGGCCACTGACTACTTGGCAGCCTTGCGCGACAGCCAGGCGCTGATGGATCGCGACCTGCCGGAGCGCGAGGCGTTCTGCCAGAAATGGGTGTCGAAAACCCTGAGACAGGATTTCGATGGTTTCGACGGTGGCCGGATTCTTCTGCAACTCCCGCTATCGACAAGTTGGCGCAATCATCCGGTCGTCGGCAGTGGCGCTCCAGGAACACCGACCCGACCAGTGCTGACCGCAAGCCTGGAGACCGAGGAGGTCACGCTTGAAGGCCTGCTGTTGCAAAACATCGACAGCACCATGCTGGAACGCCTGAATTTCGTCAAACCCAAGCGCGCCGATGGGCAGCCGCCAGGGCAGTCCATCGAGAAAGGCCTCGATCGCAAATACTTGCTAGGCCTGGCACACCGCCTGGACCTCGCTGGGCGCTACGAATCGGCGCTCCATGCCGCCTTCAGCGACCCCACTGAGTCGGAATATGCCCATGCCTACCGCCGAGAGTGCCTGATCGCCCCACACCGTTTGATGCTGAAGTTGCAAAACCTGCTGTATCACCAACGAGGGGACTTGGATAGCGTCGGTCACGCGATCCTTTGCGTGGCAATCGATGCCGACAGCCGATCGGCCTTCCAGGCCGACGGCCATGACATTCAATTGTTGCCCGCCCAGTTGACGGCTGGCGGCAAGGATACCGACGAGCAATCCACGACACTGTCGGGGGTGACGTTCATCGAGGACCGCGCCAGCAAGGTCACCTTGCTCTATCGTCCCGATCACCCGACCCACGGGCTGCGCCAGTACGACAGTCTCGAACAAGCGCGGCTGGCGCTGTTCGATGAACGCGACGACTACCTCGTCAGCCGGGCACTGAGCGGAAACCCTGGCGCCCATCGCACACGGCTGCGCGAAGCGCGCATTCGCCATTTCGACCGCATGATAGGTGTAGGTACCGCCTGGCCCGCCACCACCTCACTGGCCGCCCACCTGCTCGAGGCCCATCGAGGGCGCCTGGTGATGGAACATCGCGCGACGTCGCGCTCCAACCTGGACCTGTTCTTCGAGCATTTGGCCGGGCAGAGCGCTGGCGTGCTGATAGGGTTCAAGATCGCCCTGGGGGCGATCCCGTTCCTGGGGCTACCGATCAGCGCCTACGACGCATTCGTCAGTGCCACCGAGGTGGTGAAAGCGCTTTCCAAAGGCTCGCCCAGTGACGTCCTGCAAGCTATCAACGACTTGATCGTCTCGCTGGTCGATGTCGCAATGGACGCTCTCGGCGTCGGTATTGGCCTCAATACCGCGTCCCTGCGTCGAGCGGCGAGGATGCGCCGTATCCGTGAACTGAGTAACGGGACCGTACACCTGCGCGAGAATTCATTGCCTCAACGCAGCCTCGACCGTTTCACCGGGCTGGAGTATGAGCAGCCACTGTCACTGGAGGGACTGCAACCGGCCACCCATGGCAAATACCGAGGCATCTATCGGCATACCGAAGGCAACTTCATCCTGGTCGGCAAGCAAACCTACAAAGTGAGCTGGGACACGACCGCCCACACCTGGCAGTTGGATGGCAACACCCGCCACAAGTGGAAACGCGCCATTGCTCAAGACGAGCACGGCCAGTGGGATACGCACTTCGCGCTCTATGGTGTACACCGCCAGGGGGCAGGCAGCGGTGGCGGACAAGCACTTGGCCGTGTCGCCGATACGCTCGACCCCCTCTGGCCCGCCGCGATACGCGAACGCCTGCCACGCTGGTGGCGAGACCATGCCTATCGCCAGCACAACCGCCTGCGCGACAGCATTACCCGCGACCTGCAAGTACTGCAACCTCGTGCCAACGAGCTCAATCAGCAAATGAAGCGCGCCTTGGAACAACAGGGAAAGCTCGACGCGCCACTGAAGGCTTCGCTGAAAAGCACCCTCGCCGACGCAGAACGCATTCACCGTGATTGCCAGGCATTCCAGCAGGTTGCCGCCGGGCGGATTCGCAAAAGGGCGCAAGATCAGGCGAACGACCTGGCCATACTCATTTGCAATGGTCGTCAACGCCTCAGCAGAGAAGCCAGTACCCAACTCACCCTCGCGATGGATGAAGTCGATCATCTCAAGCTACGTCTTCAGCAAAAATCCGTCGAACTCACGCCGGACCTCGATGACAAGCAGTTCCAGATCAAAACCCAGCAGTTGTCCACGCTGAGGGCCAACATGAACCAGGCCCGACTGAACGCACTGGCGGCTGTAGACGATATCCGCGAGCAAGTCACCCATCTACGCACTTGGCGCAAGCAGGTACGACAGGCGGGCGAACATCGGGACTTGCTGAACACCATCGACGGCACCCTGAGCGCTTTTACCGATCCCGTCCTGAACTACATGGCTGTCGGCCAACTGACTGCGTTGTTGGTCAAACCGGGCCAGGCCTTGAGCGGCGCCGGCATCCGCCTGCAATTGTTGATGAAGGAACCGAGAGCAACACTGGACCGCGCACTGTATGCCCTGCATCAGCTGGGTGAAACAAAAGCCTCCGCCGCACAACGTGTCGCCATCATGACGACGTCGCTACAGCATTCCGAACGTTTTCGCCATCAGTTGAAATATTGGCTCGATAGCTATGCAACGTACATCGAGCCCGCTGCCGCGCAGCGCCTGGAGACATCATTGACGGCCTATGAAGCGCATTTCAAAGGGCTGCTGCTCAATAAAACCAAGCCAGCGCCGCTGTCCAGCAGGAAAGGTACCCAACAGCCCCGCGTATTCGAGACCACCGACAACCGCCTGCTGATCGGTGAACCCGACCAGCAAAGCCCCAACGTGTACCGCATCACCGGCGTCAACGGGCGAACCGAACTCTATCATCAGGATCGCTCGGGGAAATTCACCCTGACCAATCCAGACACGGCTCCCACCGCTGGTAGTGGCGTATCCCTGAAGGAGTTGCGCACCGAGGCCAGACGTCAACTGGACGAACTGCAAGCGTATCGAGGCAAGGTACAGCAGCACGCCAACCAAGGCATGGACGGCGCGAGCCTTGACGATCTCATGCAGTTCAAGGCCACCGACCTGGAAAACCTCGCCTCGCGCATCGCCGAGCAGGCGCACGACGACAGCCTGGTACAACGGTTGCGCGACATGGCACGGGAGTCGACGCGGCATGGCAAGGCACTGCGCGTCGGCTACATCATGGGTACTCACCAACCGAATGGCGGACAGCTTGATTATCTGCACGAAGCGGGCCTGGTCCGGATCGAGAAGGAGGGCGCACTGGTAGAGCTGCGACGGACCAGCGATGGCCGCCGAGACTTCCTCCAGGAATTCGTGGTACTCGACACCCGGGAAGCCTCGCCACGTCCACTGTGGTATGCCCATTTCCACTTCGACAAGGCGAATCCCTCTTTCGAGGCGTTCGTCAAAGCACACTTGAAGACCATCCCTCAACGGCGCCTGGGGCGGGAATGGCAGGACACCCACGTCGAGCAGATCTGGCGAGGTGAGCTGACGCGGCCCATCGCTCGCAAGCACTTCGCGACGCTCTTCTGATCGACCGCAAGGGGCCCGGCCCGGGCCCCTTGCGTGATGCATCGACATCCACCATCAACATGAGGGAAACTCAACATCTTTGATCAGCCTGCGCCTGAATAACGTTGGAGTTTCACCGTGCTGGAAATACGCCACTTGAAAACCCTTCACGCCCTGCGCGAAGCCGACAGCCTGGTGGAGGCCGCGGAGCGGCTGCATCTGACGCAGTCGGCATTGTCGCACCAGTTCAAGGAGCTCGAAGAGCGACTGGGCCTGCCGTTGTTCGTACGCAAGACCAAACCCATCCGCTTCACCAGCGCCGGGCTGCGCCTGCTGCAACTGGCCGATGCCACATTGCCGCTGCTGCGCGGCGCCGAGCGCGATATCGCGCGCCTGGCCGGCGGTACCGCCGGGCGCCTGCACATGGCCATCGAGTGCCATAGCTGCTTCCAGTGGCTGATGCCAACCATCGACCAGTTCCGTGACGCCTGGCCGGAAGTGGAGCTGGACCTGGCCTCAGGCTTCGCCTTCGCGCCGCTGCCGGCCCTGGCCCGCGGCGACCTCGACCTGGTGGTGACCTCCGACCCAGTGGACCTGGCCGGCATCACCTACGTCCCCCTGTTCACCTACGAAGCCATGCTCGCCGTGGCCAACCAGCACCCGCTGGCCGGCAAACCGTACATCGTGCCCCAGGACCTGCTCGACCAGACCCTGATCACCTACCCGGTGGAGCGCGACCGCCTGGACATCTTCACCCGCTTCCTGGAGCCGGCCGACATCGAGCCTGCGGCAGTGCGCACCTCGGAACTGACCGTGATGATGATGCAACTGGTGGCCAGCGGCCGTGGTGTATGCGGCATGCCGCACTGGGCGCTGCATGAGTACAGCTCGCGAGGCTACGTGAAAGGCAAGCGCCTGGGCGAGAAGGGGCTGTTCGCCACGCTCTACGCAGCAGTGCGCACCGACATGCTCGATGCGCCGTACATGCGCGACTTCCTGCTGACCGCCAAGGATACTTCGTTCGCCACCCTGGACGGGGTCAGCGCGGTGCGTTGAGGCCCTCGCGCCAGAGCGGCAGGATCAGGTCCCGGGTCAGCGGCGCCAGGTTCAGGTCGGATGCCTGGTTCACGGCCAGCCACCGCACTTCCTCGATTTCCGCCGCTGGGGTGACGGCCTCGGCGCTGTCAACGCGGAACAGTTCGGCCTGGACGAGGAAACCGGGCTCGTTCGCCGCGGGTGCGCTGAAGCTGCCCAGATGCACGGCCTGGCCAGGGTCGACCCGCAGCCCGAGTTCTTCGTGCAGCTCTCGCACCAGCGCCTGGGCGGGCGACTCGCCCGCATCGATCTTGCCGCCCGGCTGCATGAACGCCTGGGTGCCGCGCTTGCGCACCAGCAGGGTGCGGCCTTGCGGGTCGATCAACAGGGCGGCGGCGATGCGGATAGTCTTGGGCATGAGGGGCTCTTTTCCGAACGAGGGCGCAGAGGATAACGCACATCACCCGCGAAGGGGCCGGAACAGGCAGACGAACGGCCCCTTGCCAATCCGCCCTCGCCCCGCCATAACCAACGCATGAACTTGCCAGCCCATCCGCACCCGGTGCTCGAGCTGTTCCACCCGGCCGTCGCCACCTGGTTCCGCCAGCGCTTCACCACGGTCACCGACGCCCAGGCCGGCGCCTGGCCGTTGATCCACGCTGGCCAGTCGATGCTGCTTGCCGCGCCGACCGGCTCGGGCAAGACCCTGAGCGCTTTCCTCGCCGTGCTCGACGAACTGTTCCGCCAGGGCCTGGCGAACGATGGGGAACTGCCAACGCAAACCCAAGTGGTGTACGTCTCGCCACTCAAGGCGCTGTCCAACGACATCCACCTGAACCTCGAGGCGCCACTCGCAGGCATCGCCGGGAGCCTCGAGCGGCTTGGGCTGAAGGTGCCACGCATCACCACCGCCGTGCGCACCGGCGACACCCCGCAGAAGGAACGCGCCGCCATGCGCAAGCGGGCGCCGCACATCCTGGTGACCACGCCGGAGTCGCTGTACGTGCTCCTGGGCTCTGAGTCCGGCCGCCAAGGCCTGGCCAGCGTGCATACGGTGATCGTCGACGAGATCCACGCCCTGGCCGGCAACAAACGCGGCTGCCACCTGGCGTTGAGCCTGGAACGCCTGCAGGCCTTGGCCGGGCGGCCATTGCGGCGCATCGGCCTGTCCGCCACCCAGCGCCCGGTGAAGCGCGTGGCCGAGTTCCTGGTCGGGCACGATCGCCCCTGCGCCATCGTCGATATTGGCCATGTCCGTCACCGCGACCTAGCCCTGGAGGTGCCGCCCGTGCCGCTCGGCGCGGTGATGGCCACTGACGTCTGGGGCCTGGTCTACGACCGCCTCGCCACCCTCGCCCGCGAGCACCGCACCACCCTGGTGTTCGTCAACACTCGGCGCCTGGCCGAGCGCCTGACCCGCCATCTTGGTGAGCGCCTGGGCAACGACGCCGTGGCCGCGCACCAAGGCAGCCTGGCCAAGGAACATCGCCTGGCCGCCGAACAACGGCTCAAGGCCGGTGAATTGCAGGTGCTTGTGGCCACCGCCTCGCTGGAGCTGGGTATCGATATCGGCGAGGTCGACCTGGTCTGCCAAATCGCCTCGCCCGGTTCGATCGCCGCGCTGCTGCAACGGGTCGGACGCTCCGGCCACCAGGTCGACGGCGTGCCCAAGGGGCGCCTGTTCCCCACCTCACGCGACGACCTGATCGAGTGCGTGGCGCTGCTCGACTGCGTGCGCCAGGGTGAACTGGACGCGCTGCATGTCCCGCAGGCGCCACTGGATGTACTGGCCCAGCAGATCGTCGCCGAAGTCAGCAATCAGCCTTGGGCCGAGGCGGCGCTGTTCGACCTGCTGCGCCAGGCCACGCCATATACCAACCTCGACGAACGCCATTATCAAGCCCTGCTGCGCATGCTCGCCGAAGGCTACAACGGGCGCCAGGGCGTGCGCAGCGCCTACCTGCACCGCGACGCGGTGAGCGGTATGCTGCGCGGGCGCCGAGGCAGCCAGCTGACCGCGCTGACCAGCGGCGGCACCATTCCCGAGACCGCCGACTATGCGGTACTGCTGGAGCCCCAGGCGCTGAACATCGGCAGCGTCAACGAGGACTTCGCGATTGAAAGCATCGCGGGCGATATCTTCCAGCTGGGCAATGCCTCCTACCGCATTCTGCGGGTCGAGCCTGGGCGGGTGCGGGTGGAGGATGCCCATGGCCTGCCCCCAACCATCCCGTTCTGGCTGGGGGAGGCACCTGGGCGCAGCGACGAGCTGTCCGCCGCGGTCGCACGCCTGCAGGCGCGGATCGACGCGCAACTGCAACACGGCAATCTCGACCAGGTGCTCGCCTGGTTGCAAGCCGACTATGCGCTGGACGAAGACTGTGCCCGCCAACTGCTCGACTACCTGGGCCGCACCTGGCAGGTGCTGGGCGCCCTGCCCTCGCAGCAAACCCTGGTAATGGAGCGCTTCTTCGACGAGTCCGGCGGCACCCAACTGATCATCCACTCGCCCTACGGCAGCCGGATCAATCGCGCCTGGGGCCTGGCCTTGCGCAAGCGCTTCTGCCGCACCTTCAACTTCGAACTGCAGGCGGCGGCCAGCGAGGACGCCATTGTGCTGTCGCTGTCCACCAGCCACAGCTTCGCGCTGGATGAGGTATGGCGCTACCTGAACAGCCGCACGGCAGAACCGATCCTGGTCCAGGCCCTGCTCGACGCCCCGCTGTTCGGTGTGCGCTGGCGTTGGAGCGCGGCGGTGGCCCTGGCCTTGCCGCGCTACGTGGGCGGGCGCAAGGTGGCGCCGCAGATCCAGCGGATGAAGAGCGAGGACCTGGTGGCTGCGGTGTTCCCCGACCAGATCGCCTGCCTGGAGAACATCGTCGGCGAGCGGCAGATCCCCGATCACCCACTGGTCGAACAGACCCTCGACGACTGCCTGCACGAGGCCATGGACAGCGACGGCTGGCTGGCCCTGCTACGGCGCATGGAGGCCGGCCAGGTGCGTCTGCTCAGCCGCGACCTGCCGGCCCCCTCGCCGCTGGCCTCGGCCATTCTCAACGCTCGCCCGTACACCTTCCTCGACGACGCCCCGCTGGAAGAACGGCGCACCCAGGCGGTGCTCAATCGACGCTGGAATGACGTGAACAGCAGCGACGACCTGGGCGCGTTGGACGCCGACGCCATTGCCGCCGTGCAGGCCGAAGCCTGGCCGCAACCGGCCAATGCCGATGAAATGCATGAGGCGCTGATGAGCCTGGGGGTCATCAGCCAAACCGAGGTACAGGCCAACCCTGGGTGGGACGCCCGTCTGGATGCACTCTCCAAGAGCGGACGCGCCTGCCGATTGCAACATCTGTGGTTCGCCCGCGAGCGTCAGAGCTTGCTCATGGCGCTGTATCCCGAAGCCCAGCTCATTCCAAGCCTACCCCTGCTCCCAGGCTTCGAGCTGACGCATGCGCCAGACAACGCCTTGACCGAACTGCTGCGCGCGCGCCTGAGCGGTTTCGGCCCGCTGATCCTGGCACAGGTCAGCTCACCTCTGGAGCTGGCATCCGGCGACTGCGAGCAGGCCCTGGCTCGCCTGGAAAGCGAAGGCTACGTGTTGCGCGGCCACTTCAGCCCAGGCCAAGGCGAACTGCAATGGTGCGAGCGGCACCTGCTGGCACGTATCCACCGCTACACGGTCAAGCGCCTGCGCCGGGAAATCGAGCCGGTGAGCCTGCAGGACTTCATGCGGTTTCTGTTCGACTGGCAGCACCTGGCGGGTGAAACCCGCCTGCGCGGTCCCCAGGCGGTCGATGAAGTGCTGGGCCAACTGCAGGGCTACCCGTGCGCCGCTGGTACCTGGGAAGCCGAACTGCTGCCGGCGCGGATCAAGGACTACAGCCCGCACTGGCTGGACGATGCCTGCCGTAGCGGTCAGTGGGCATGGAGCCGGCTGGCGGCCACGGCTGCGGCCAGCACCCTGGCCAGCACGCCACTTGTGCTGTTGCCGCGCGAGCACCTCGGGCTGTGGCGCAGCCTGGCCCCGGCAGCCGATCCCGAACAACTGGGTTCACGGGCGCGGCGAGTACTGCAGACCCTGCAGGAGCATGGCGCACTGTTCTTCGACGAACTGACCCACGAGGCGCACTTGCTGCCCAGTGAGCTTGAAGCCGCCCTGCAGGAGCTGGTCGGTGCCGGGCTGGCCAGCGCCGATGGTTTCAGCGGCCTGCGTAGCCTGATCACCCCAGCGGCCAAGCGCAGCCCGCGCAACAGCCGTCGCGGGCACCCGCCCGTGTCCAGCAGCATGGCGCACGCCGGGCGCTGGGCCTTGTTGCGTCGGGGTACAGGCACCGTGGACGAGGGTCAGCGCCTTGAACAGGTGGCGCGCAGCCTGCTGCGTCGCTATGGGGTGGTGTGCTGGCGTCTGCTGGAGCGTGAAAGCGATGTGCTGCCGCCCTGGCGTGAGCTGTTGCACTGTTATCACCGGCTCGAAGCACGTGGCGAGATTCGTGGTGGGCGCTTTATCGCCGGGTTGGCCGGCGAGCAGTTCGCGTTGCCGGAGGCGGTGGGGTTGTTGCGGCAGGTGCGCAGGCGGGAAGCGGATGGCGCGCTGGTGGTGGTCAGTGCCTGCGACCCGTTGAACCTGGTCGGGAGCCTGTTGCCGGGCACCAAGGTACCGGCGGTGGGAGGCAACCGCTTGCTTTATCGGGATGGAGTGGCGGTGGCCAGCCGGGTGGCGGGCCGATATCAGTACCTGATCGAGGCGCCAGCCACCGAGCACGCGAGATGGCATCAACACCTGTTGCGCCAGGCGCCGCCCCCGTAGGAGCGGCTTCAGCCGCGATCACCCGCGCAGCGGGTGCCAGGCACCGCGATACCCGAGCGGCTCCTACACCTGAAAGCCAGCAAAGCGCTTGTTGAATCCAGCCACCCGCCCCTCCACCGTGGTTTTACGCTGCTGCCCGGTGTACACCGGGTGCGAGGCGCTGGACACATCCAATGCCACATAGGGGTAGGTCTGGCCATCGCTGTGCACCTGCGTGCGATCGGTGTCGACGGTCGAACCCATCAGGAAGTACACATCGGCGGCAGTGTCGTGGAACAGCACGGGACGGTAGGCGGGATGGATGTCTGCTTTCATGGTCAAGCCTCCTCGGGATCGAATTGATACTTTATAACATACTATATTGCGAATGATTTTCGATACCCGAATTTTCATATTCACGCCCGCCCCGACACTGGCAAAGCCTCGCCCAACCGGGCTATGGTCGGGCCTTGCCAGGCCCTGAGCCTGACCGAGCCATTCGCAAGGACCCCGCATGAGCCTGTCACTTCTCAGTCGCTACGCCTTCTTCGCCGCCTGCGTGCTGTTCACCCTCGCCAGCCTGCCATTCCTCGAGCACGACTGGCTGTGGCCCTTCACCCTGGCCACCGGGGTGCTCAGCCTGATCGGCGTGTTCGACCTGCTGCAACAGCGCCACGCGGTACGCCGCAACTACCCGATCCTCGGCAATATCCGCTACCTGGTCGAAGGCATCCGCCCGGAAATCCGCCAGTACCTGCTGGAAGCCGACAGCGACGCCCTGCCCTTCTCCCGCGCCCAGCGTTCGCTGGTGTACGCCCGGGCCAAGAACGAAGCCTCGGACAAGCCCTTCGGCACGCTGATCGACGTGTACGAGTCGGGCTTCGAATTCATCGGCCACTCCATGCGCCCGGCGCCGCTGGCCGACCCGGCAAGTTTCCGCGTCAGCGTCGGCGGCCCGCAGTGCACCCAGCCGTACTCGGCCTCGATCTTCAATATCTCGGCGATGAGCTTCGGTTCGCTCAGCGCCAACGCCATCCGCGCCCTCAACCAGGGCGCCAAGCTGGGCAACTTCCACCACGACACCGGTGAAGGCAGCATCAGCCCCTACCACCGTGAACACGGCGGCGACCTGGTGTGGGAGCTGGGCAGCGGCTACTTTGGTTGCCGTACCCCCGACGGGCGCTTCGACCCCGAGCGCTTCGCCGCCCAGGCGCGCACCCCTCAGGTGCGCATGATCGAAATCAAGATGAGCCAGGGCGCGAAACCCGGCCATGGCGGCATCCTGCCCAAGCACAAGGTCACCCGGGAAATCGCCGAAACCCGTGGCGTGATGATGGGCGAGGACTGCATTTCACCTTCCCGTCACAGTGCCTTCTCCACGCCGATCGAAATGATGCGGTTCATTGCCCAACTGCGCGAGCTGTCCGGCGGCAAGCCGGTGGGCTTCAAGTTCTGCCTGGGGCACCCGTGGGAGTTCATGGGTATCGCCAAGGCCATGCTGGAGACCGGCATCCTGCCTGACTTCATCGTCGTCGACGGCAAGGAAGGCGGCACCGGCGCCGCGCCGGTGGAGTTCACCGACCATATCGGCGTGCCGCTGCGCGAGGGCCTGTTGTTCGTGCACAACACCCTGGTGGGCCTGAACCTGCGCGACAAAATCAAGCTGGGGGCCAGCGGCAAGATCGTCAGCGCCTTCGACATCGCCAGCGTGCTGGCCATCGGCGCCGACTGGGCCAACTCGGCGCGTGGCTTCATGTTCGCCATCGGCTGCATCCAGTCGCAGAGCTGCCACACCAACAAGTGCCCGACCGGGGTGGCCACCCAGGATGCCCTGCGCCAGCGCGCGCTGGTGGTGCCGGACAAGGCCCAGCGGGTGTTCAACTTCCACCACAACACTCTGCGCGCCTTGGCCGAGATGTTGGCCGCGGCGGGCCTGGAACATCCGGCGCAACTGGAGGCCAAGCACCTGGTGCGGCGTATCTCGGCGACCGAGATCAAGCTGTTCTCGCAGATGCATGTGTTCCTCAAACCGGGGGAGTTGCTCACCGGTGAGGTCAACGGACAGTTCTATTCGCGCATGTGGCAAATGGCACGAGCGGACAGTTTCGAGCCACAAGCGGCCTGAAGCCGGCCACCCGATTTTCAATGGTCTTTCAGCAACACCACACCACCGACTGGCTGGTCAAGGCACCGTATAAAGCACTGCCTTGAACGAGCCTTCGGTGAACTCATCTACTTTTACCCAGCCATCGGTCGGCATGTCGGGTGTGTACACCGAGGATGGCTCGGTCACCCGCCACAGCCGCTTGTAGCGCTTGGCAAGCACCTGTGGCGTGGCGACGTAGAGTTCATTCGACCGTTGGTAGAACAGCGTCAATGTACCGTAGGTCTTTGCTGCCTGGCCGCTCGTATCGGGTTGAATCTTCGTGTAGAAAAATGCCGGACGGCCGGTGGCATTGTAGTACTCGATCGACAAGTATGACCTCCTGCGATCACCCAGCAGTGCATCCCCCGGTCGCCACTGTTCATTCACGTGCGCCATAACGGTGCCCAGATCACCGCCTGGCTTGGCCTGATAATCGTAAAAAACAGCCAAGCCGACCAGTTCGAGGGACAGGCAAGCGGCGACCGATAGGAGCAACGCCCGCTTTCGCAGAGTGTCCATGGCGATCGCCAGGACAAGCGGTAGTCCCAAGAACGCGAAATATAGATAACGATTGATGTACAGCGGCATGCCGTACGAAGCTAGCCAAAGCACGAGTATGGGGATAAAGCAGTAGCTGAGCAGCAGGACGCTCGGCTGGCCTGGTTTCACGACACGTCGTAGTACACGCAATGAAGCCATCGCAATGAAAAGCGCCAGCAATAGGCTCAGAACATCTGAATACCGGGAGACGACACTTAGGGTAAAAGCTCTCCAGAACGATTGCGCAATACTCATGAGGGAAGTGGGGAAGTTGGCAATCCAACCGACCAGTTCGCGATGCCCCATCTGCTGATACAGCATCGGCAGCCAAGGCAGGTAGATAATGATCATGACCAGGTGCCCGACCCACCATGCGCGAGACAGCACATGCAGCCTGCCGTGCGTGTCTTTGGTCAACGACAGGTAGAGCCAGTTGGCCATCACGCATAAGATCGATAAATAGTGGGTATACATGGCGGCAACCATCAACAGACAGTAGGCCATCAAATAGATGATGTTTTGCCTGTTGACCCATTGCCAAAGTGTGTACAGGGCCGTCATGAGCAACAGCCCCAGTAACGCATACATCCGCACTTCCTGGCTGTAGCGTATACCGATGGGAAAAAACGCCAGTAACAACCCTGCTATCACTGCGGCTCGCCATGACGCCAACTGTCGCGCCAACAACATGCCGATACCGACGGTGGCAACTCCCGCGCAAACGCTGAAACTGCGCAGCGCCAGGGGAGCATCGCCGAACCCTTGCATCCAGTAATGCAGGATCAGGTAATACAGAGGCGGGTGAACATCCCGGGCGGTGTGAAACAGGATCTGCTCAGGAGGCAAGTGGCTGATTAACGCACTGAACGCTTCATCCAGCCAGATGACGGGCAGCGTGACATGGTGCAGCCGCAACGCTGTGCTGATCAGCAAAATTGCCAGGACCACCAAGGTCCTTGTTCCCGCATCAGGCCAGCATCGCGAAACGGTCATGCGTCTTCCTTGAACATTATCGGGTACTTGACGAACGCCCGAGGGCGAGCGCGATGCATGCAATGAACGCACACCGGAAGTTGGCAAAAAAAGAAAGCGATAGTCCGTGAGGAAAGCTGTCCGGCTGCGAGTCGACCATGCTCTTTCGCATCGCCCTGCTGCTACCTTAGGCCGGGCATGGAAGATCAGCTACTGACAAAAATGCCAGTAGACGGTTGGATCTTGGCCGAATGAATGCCGATGCAAGGGAACCCGTGGTTGCGCCACGATCACTCCACCGCAAAAACAAAGCCCCGGCACTGGCCGGGGCTTCGTTCATCAGGAGGCGGTACTCACCGCACCCTCGGCCTCTTTAGGCGCCAGGCGGAAGGTGTAGTACAGCGCCGTCAGCAGCACCAGGAACGCCGGGCCGATGTACAGGGCCACGCGGGTGTCCGGGAAGTACGCCATCAGGCCCACCACCAGCACCAGGAACGCCAGCGCCAGGTACGAGCTCAGCGGCCACAGCCACATGCGGTACTTCAGTGCATTGCGCTCGGCGGTGGACAACCCGGCGCGGAACTTCAGCTGCGCCAGCAGGATCATCACCCAGGTCCAGATCGCGCCGAAGGTGGCGATCGAGGTCACCCAGACGAACACCTTCTCCGGCACCAGGTAATTGGCCAGCACGCCCAGCAGCAGCGCGCCAATCGACAGCAGCAGTGCATTGCGCGGCACGCCGCTCTTCGAGGTGCGGGCGAAGGCCGCCGGGGCCTGGCCATTCTGCGCCAGGCTGTAGAGCATGCGCCCGGTGCTGAAGATGCCACCGTTGCACGACGACAGCGCAGCGGTGATCACCACGAAGTTGATGATGCCCGCGGCGGTCTTGATCCCCAGGCGCTCGAAAGTCATCACGAACGGGCTGCCCTGGCTGCCGATCTCGCTCCAGGGGTAGATCGACAGGATCACGAACAACGCGCCCACGTAGAACAGCAGGATGCGCCAGAACACCGAGCCGATGGCCTGGGGGATGGTCTTCTGCGGGTTGCGCGCTTCGCCGGCGGTCAGGCCGATCATCTCCACGCCCAGGTAGGCGAACATCACCATCTGCAGCGACATCAGCACGCCGGTCACGCCATTGGGCATGAAGCCACCGTTGCTCCACAGGTTGGAGACGCCCATGGCCACGCCGTCGTTACCGAAGCCGAAGGCGATGATGCCGATGCCCCCGAGCACCATGGCGATGATGGTGACGATCTTGATCAGGGCGAACCAGAACTCGAACTCGCCGAACGCCTTGACCGCGATCAGGTTGATCGCGCCCATGCTGCCCAAGGCCATCAGCGCCCAGATCCAGCGCGGCACGTCGGGGAACCAGATGCCCATGTAGATGGCCACCGCGGTGATCTCGGCGACGCAGGTCACCAGCCACAGGAACCAGTAGTTCCAGCCGGTGAGAAAGCCCGCCAGCGGGCCGAGGTAGTCTTGCGCATAGCGGCTGAAGGAGCCGGCGACCGGGTTGTGCACGGCCATTTCGCCGAGCGCGCGCATGATCACCAGGATGGCCAGGCCACCGATGATGTAGGAGAGCATGATGGCGGGGCCGGCCATTTCGATGGCCTTGGCCGAACCAAGGAACAGGCCGACGCCGATACAGGCACCGAGGGCCATCAGACGGATGTGCCGTTCGCCCAGTTCACGCTTGAGCGGGCCGCCCTGGGCGGACTCGCCATGGGCAGGATGGTTGCCGACTGGCATAGCAATACAACCTCATTTTGTTATTGGATTTGACCTTCGTGCGGCACCGGCCACGCCGATAGGCGGGGCGTCGTCTTGCCGGGCGACCTTGTGGGCCAGCCCGCCCACCGTGCGTGTCAGGCGCCGGCAGGGCGAAGGGGCCGAGCAGTATAGGAAGCCATTTGCAGGGCTTTTCACTATATACAACAGGAAATTTGGCGATATTCCTCGGGCAAAAGGCCTCGAACGGAGTGGTATCTTCATCTCGCCCCACCCGTTCGCAGGAATGGGGCCGATACCATAGCAACATTGCCGAAGAATGGAAGTCACACCAAAGGCGCATGTCTGCACTGCTTTTTCGAGTCTTCCTACAAATTTTTCACCAACTGCGGCCATTGTCTAAGCTTCAGACAAGCAAGACGAAAATACCTGGCCGGACTCAAGACTATGGGCGCACTGTGGCAATCGGAACCAACCAGAACGGAAGCACCCAAGGCACCCCAGGCTGAAGCCCCATCGCAAAAATCCCCCCGCCAGCGCCGCCTGTGGTGGCGGCTGATCCTGCTCATCCTGATCGTGGCCATGGTGGCCGTGGGCTTCGCCGCCTGGGACGAAATCCAGACCTCGCGCCTGCAGGCCCGCGAGTTCAGCAAGCTGGCCAGCACCCTCACCTACCAGCTGGAACCCGGCCCGAGCGACGCCATCGTCTACCCCGGCGACGGCCCTTTCGACAAGCGCCTGGGCTACAGCGCGCTGGGCGAGTTCCTGCCGCGCCTGCTCAAGCGCGACTACCTGATCAACCAGCAGGTGCGCTTCTCACCCGCGCTGATGAACTATGTCGACCATGGGCTGTTCGTGCCCTATGTGGAGAAGATCCAGGCCGGCCTGTCGATCACCGACTGCCGTGGCGACATGCTCTACCAGTACAACTACCCCCAGCACCTGTACCCGAACTTCGCCGCGATCCCGCCGGTGATGGTCAACAGCTTGCTGTTCATCGAGAACCGCGAGTTGCTCGACCCGAAGGACCCGCAGAACAACCCGGCGGTGGACTGGCCGCGCTTCGCCAAGGCCGCCTACAGCCAGGTGGCCAAGTACCTGGCGCTGCCTGGCCAGTCGGCCGGTGGCAGCACCCTGGCGACACAACTGGAGAAGTATCGCCACTCGCCCGACGGGCTGACCGTGTCCGGCGCCGAGAAGATCCGCCAGATGATCTCCGCCAGCGTGCGCGCCTACCAGGGCGGGCCGGATACCACCGAGGCGCGTGAACGCATCGTGCGCGACTACCTCAACAGCGTGCCGCTGTCGGCGGTGCCGGGGCATGGCGAGGTGCATGGCATGGCCGAAGGCCTGCGGGTGTGGTACGGCGCCGATTTCGACCAGGTCAACCAGGCGCTGGTGGCCACCACGACCGACGAGAAGAGCATGGCCGAGCGTGGCCTGGCCCTGCGCCAGGTCCTGTCGCTGATGATCGCCCAGCGCCGCCCTTCGCATTACCTGTCCAAGGGCCGGATCGAACTGGCCGAGCTCACCGACTCGCATATCCGCGTGCTGGCCGCCAACAGCATCATCGACCGCCCCCTGGCCGACGCGGCGCTGGCCAGCAAGGCGATCTACCGCGACTGGGTGGCCCAGCCGACCATCGTGCCGATCATCACCAACAAGGGCATCAGCCTGGCGCGCAACCGCATGGCGGCGATGCTCAACCGCCCGCTGTACGACCTCGACCGCCTTGACCTGTCAGCCACCAGCACGTTGCAGGCGGACCTGAACGTGCAAGTCAGCCAGTACCTGAAGAACCTCGCCGACCCGGCGTTCGCCGCGCAGATGGGCTTGATCGGCGAACGCCTGCTGACCAGCAAGACCACCGACCAGGTGAGCTACAGCTTTACCCTGTTCGAGCGCACCGCCGATGGCTCGCGGGTGCGGGTGCAGACCGACAGCACCAACCAGCCCTTTGACATCAACGAAGGCAGCAAGCTGGAGCTGGGCTCCACCGCCAAGCTGCGGGTGCTCACCACCTACCTGGAAATCATCGCCGAGCTGCACGACAAGTACGCCGGCAAACCCGCCGCCGAACTGAAGAAGGTGCCAGTGGCCGAACTCGACCGCATCACCCAGTGGTCGCTGGAATGGCTGATGCAGAACACCAAGAACCAGAGCCTGGACGCCATGCTCGACGCGGCGCTGGAGCGCAAGTACTCGGCCAACACTGGCGAGGCGTTCTTCACCGGTGGTGGCATGCATGTGTTCAACAACTTCCGCAAGGAAGACAACAACCGCAACCCGACGCTCAAGGATGCCCTGCGCGAGTCGATCAACCTGCCCTTCATCCGCCTGATGCGCGACCTGGTGCGCTATGTCACCTACCAGCAGCCGTTCAACCGCGAACCGCTGCTCAGGGATGACAGTGACCCGCGACGCCAGGAGTACCTGGCCCGCTTCGCCGATCGCGAAGGTACCAACTACATGATGCGGTTCTGGAAGAAGTACCAGCGCAAGACCTCGCAGCAACGGCTGGACACTTTCCTCGACAGCCTGCGCGTGACCCCGCAGCGCCTGGCCGCCGTGCATCGCTACCTGTTCCCCGAGGCCGGCCAGGAGACCTTCAATGCCTTCGTGCGCGCCCACAGCAAGGGCGACAAGCTGGCCATGGCCAAGCTCACCGACAGCCGCCTGGTGGAGATGTACGAGGCCTACGGCCCAGGCAAGTACGACCTGCCCGACCAGGGCTATATCGCCAAGGTCCACCCGTTGGACCTGTGGATGCTCGGCTACCTGCTGAAGAACCCCGGCGCTTCGCTCAAGGATACCCTCAACGCCAGCCGCTTCGAGCGCCAGGAGGTGTATAGCTGGCTGTTCAAGAGCCGCCACCAGGGCGCTCGCGACAGCCGCATCCGTACCATGGTCGAGATCGAGGCGTTCACCGACATCCACCAGCGCTGGAAGCGCGTGGGCTACCCGTTCGACCACCTGGTGCCGTCGCTGGCCACCGCCATCGGCAGTTCCGGCGACCGCCCCGCCGCGCTGTCCGAACTGGTCGGGATCATCCAGAACGACGGCGTGCGCCTACCAACGCTGCGCATCGATACCCTGCACTTCGCCCAGGGCACACCGTATGAAACCCAGCTGATCAGCGACCCGGACCGTGGCCAGCGAATCCTTCCGGTCGAGGTCGCTCGTGCGCTCAAGGGCGCCATGTCGCAAGTGGTCGACGCCGGTACCGCGCGGCGCATCTCCGGCAGCTTCAAGCTGCACGACGGCACGCCGCTGGTGATGGGGGGCAAGACCGGTACCGGCGACAACCGCATCGAGAGCTTCGGCGCCGGCGGCCGGCTGATCGGTTCGCGCTCGCTGAACCGTACCGCGACCTTCGTGTTCTACCTGGGCGACAACCACTTCGGCACCCTCACCGCCTTCGTCCCGGGCCGCACTGCCGAAGCCTTCACCTTTACCTCGGCATTGCCGGTACAGGTGCTCAAGGGCATGGCGCCAATCCTCATGCCCTACCTGGAGCCCGGTAACACCAATGCCTGCAAGGCACCGCAGGTCGCAGCGGCACAACCTTGAGCCATGCCCCTGTAGATGCCGGCTTGCCGGCGAACCGTGCATGCCTTGGAACGTAGTGGGGCGCGGTTCGCCAGCAAGCTGGCTCCTGCAAGACTCAACAACTTTTTAGATGATAATCATCCGCATTTTAGGGCTTGTCTTTAGATATATCTTGAGTAATATCTTGCGATATATCTAAACAGGCAGACCCCCTATCATGCGCGACCACGCCCCCCACGATCCCTTCGAACGCCGCCCCGGCCGGGGCGAGCGCGGCCCGCGGGTATTCGCCCCCGGCGACCTGAAACTGCTGATGCTGTCGATGCTGGCCGACCAGCCCGGCCACGGCTACGACCTGATCCGCCAGGTCGAAAACCTGTTCGACGGCAGCTACAGCCCCAGCCCCGGGGTGATCTACCCGACCCTCAGCTACCTCGAGGAGGCCGAGCTGATCACCGGCCAGATCCAGGGCAGCAAGCGCCTCTACGCCATCACCGAGGCCGGCCGCGCGGCCCTCGCCGAGCAGGCCGTGGCCCTCGACGGTGTGCGCATGCGCATCGAGGTCAGCAAACGCGCCCTGCGCGGCCATGACCGCCCACCGGAAATCCACGAAGCCGTTGGCAACCTGCGCCACGCCCTGCATATGCACAGCGGCCGCTGGACGCCCGAAGAGATCGAGCGGGTCCGCACCCTGCTCAACGACACCGCCAAGGCCATCGCCTCCGGGCCGGCCGCGACCGTTACGGAGAACACCCCATGAGCGACACCATCCACCGCGTCAACCATGAAATCCGCCAACGCCGCCTGCAGGTGCTGCGGGTCACCGACCTTACCCCGCGCATGCGCCGGATCACCCTCGGCGGGCCGGAACTGGCGGGCTTTACCAGCGTCGGCAGTGACGACCATATCAAGCTGCTGTTCGCCGCCACGCCTGAAGAGCAGTTGGCCATCGACGCCCGTAGCCTTGGCCGCGACGGCGGCGCCCGGCCGACCATGCGCGAGTACACGCCGCGGCGCATCGACCTGGCGGGTAACGAGCTGGATATCGATTTCGTCCTGCATGGCGATGGCCCTGCCTCTACCTGGGCCGCACAAGCGGTGCCCGGACAGACCCTGGACATCGCCGGCCCACGCGCCTCGATGGTGGTGCCGGATATCTTCGACAGCTACCTGTTGATCGGTGATGAAACGGCGATCCCGGCGATAGCCCGGCGCCTGGAAGAATTGCCGGCGGGCCGCCAGGTGCTGGCGGTAATCCAGGTCGAGGACGAGCAGGAACGCCAACCGCTGTTGAGCAAGGCGCAGGTCGAGGTGATCTGGGTGCGCCGGCACGAGGAAAACCTGCTGGAGCGGGTGCGCCACCTGGCGCTGCCACAAGGCCGCTTGTATGGCTGGGTAGCGCTGGAGAAGGCGCTGACCCGTCAGGCCAAGGCATTGCTACTGGAGAAAGGCGTGCCGGAAGATGCCCTCAAGGCCGCCGCTTACTGGCGAGCGGATGGCACCGCTGACGACGAGTAAACACCTCCCTCACCTGTAGGAGCCAGCCTTGCTGGCGAACCGGACGCCGCGGTTGCAGCGGTTGGCCAGCAAGGCTGGCTCCTACAGGTGGGCGAGGCGCCGCCAGCGATCCAGCCCCAGCAACACCAGCCCGATCCCCCAGAATCCCACCAGCACCGCCAGGGCATTGAGCAGCACCTGCCCATACCCCAACCGCGCCACATCGACGAACGGGTACGGATACACCCCGATCTCATGGCCACGCAGCAAGACGAACCCAAAGTACAACGCCGGGTACAACGCCCACGCCGCCAGGTGCCAAAGCCGCAATCGCCCCTTGGGCACCTCGAACCACCAGTACAACACGAACAGCACCGGCATCACGTCGTGCAGCAGTTCGTCCGCCAGCCACTGCCAGCCCTCGGGCTGCCACAGGTGCCGCAGCAGCAGGCTGTAGGCCAGCGCCACCAGCACGATGCTGGCGGCCACGCATGTACTGACCGGCGCCGAGAGGAAAAACCGCCTGGCCGCCGACTCGCGGCCGAACGCGGCATGGCTCAGCACCGTGGCCACCAGGGTGTTGCTCAGCACGGTGAAATAGCAGAACAGGTTGACCAGCCCGCCCACCAGGCTGGCCTGCTCCTGCCAACGCGCCAGCAGCACCAGGTACAGCTGGATCGTCAGCCCCGTCCAGCCCAGGGCGGCCGCCAACGTCAGCCAGGGGCGGCGCGGCATCAGCCTTTGCGCTGCAGCTTCACGTACAGCAGCTCGACCTTTTCCCGCGCCCAAGGCGTCTTGCGCAGGAAAGTCAGGCTCGACTTGATGGTCGGGTCGCTCTTGAAGCAACGGATGTCGATGCGCTCGGCCAGGCCCTGCCATTGGTAGTGCGCCACCAGCTCGGTGAGGATCTGCTCCAGGGTCTTGCCGTGCAGCGCGTTGTGTTGGGCCGTGCTCATGCCAGTGCTCCAGGTTCGGTAAGGTGCGCACATTACACAAGTGTAGGAGCGGATTCATCCGCGATGCGCCGCGCGCGGCGCTCGATCGCGCAGGCACCACAAACCAGAGGCGACCGCCTCGCGGATAAATCCGCGCCGGCAAGCGAAAACCACTGGCGGCCACGGAAAGCATTATGCTGAAATAGATACGTTATAAAGTAACAACAACGTTATCTGCCAAGGAACGTCACCCCCCATGCTGTGCTCCCCTCTGCGCCTCTCCCCCCTCGCCGCCGCGCTCTGGCTGGCCTCCACACCCAGCCAGGCCGTTGAACTGCAACCTCAGGTCATCACCGCCAACCCACTGGGCAATGCCCAACTGGCCGCCCCGAGCACCGTCCTCGAAGGCGACGACCTGCTGCAACAGCAGCACGGCAGCCTCGGCGAGACCCTCAACAAACAGCCCGGCGTCGCCTCCACCTGGTTCGGCCCCGGCGCCAGCCGCCCGGTGATCCGCGGCCTGGATGGCGACCGCATCCGCATCTTGCGCAATGGCGTTGGCGCGCTCGATGCCTCATCGCTGTCGTATGACCACGCCGTGCCGTTGGACCCGGTCAACGTCGATCGAGTCGAGATCGTTCGCGGCCCGGCCGCCCTGCTGTACGGTGGCAATGCCATCGGCGGCGTGGTGAACACCTTCGACAACCGCATCCCCGACTCGCCCATCGACGGTATCCACGGCGCGGGTGAACTGCGCTACGGCGGCGCCGACACCACCCGCAGCAGCGCCGGCAAGCTGGAGGCCGGCAATGGCGCGTTCGCCCTGCACCTGGACGCCAACAGCCGCCAGTTCAACGACCTGCGCATCCCCGGCTATGCCCGCAGCTCGAAGGTCCGCGACGCCGACGAACCCGGCAGCAAGCATCGCCTGAAGAACAGCGACGGGCGCCAGGACGGCGGCGCGATCGGCGGTTCCTACCACTGGGAGCATGGCTACACCGGCCTGTCCTACAGCCGCTACGACAGCAACTACGGTTCTGTGGCCGAGCCCGGCGTGCGCCTGGACATGCAGCAGGATCACTACGGTTTCGCCTCGGAACTGCGTGACCTTGAAGGCCCCTTCAGCTCGGTCAAGGTCGATGCCGGCTACACCGATTACCAGCATCGCGAAATCGAAAGCGGCGAGGTGCACACCACCTTCAAGAACAAGGGCTACGAAGCACGCATCGAGGCCCGCCACCAGCCGCTCGGTCCGGTCGAGGGCGTGATCGGCGCCCAGGTCAGCCGCAACGAGTTCTCCGCCCTGGGCGAGGAAGCGTTCGTCCCGCACACCGACACCGACAGCCTGGCGCTGTTCCTGCTTGAGCAATGGCAGGCCACCGAGCGCTTGAACCTGAGCCTGGGCGCGCGTCTTGAGCACACCCGCATCGACCCGGACGCCAAGGGCAACGAGACCTTCGCCGGGGCCGACAACGCCAGCAGCTTCAACGCCTTCAGCCTCTCGTCCGGCGCGGTGTACTCGCTCGATTCGGTGTGGGCACTGGCGGCCAACGTGGGTTACACCGAACGCGCGCCGACCTTCTACGAGCTGTATGCCAACGGCGCCCACGTGGCCACCGGCGCCTACGAAGTGGGCGACCCGAACCTGAACAAAGAGAAGGCGATCTCCGGCGACCTGGCCCTGCGGTTCGACAACGGTACGCACAAGGGCAGCGTCGGTGTGTTCTACAGCCACTTCCGCAATTACATCGGCTTGATCGGCACCGGCAACCTGCGTGGCGGCCATGATCACGACCATGGCGATGAAGACCACGATCACGATCACGACCATGATCATGATCATGATCATGGCCATGACCACGGCGAGTTCCCCGAGTACGCCTACCAGGGCGTGCGCGCGCGCTTCTACGGCATCGAGGCCCAGGACCGCTGGCAGCTACTGGAAAACCGCTATGGCAGCTTCGCCCTGGAACTGTCCGGCGACTACACCCGGGCCAAGAACCTCGACAGCGGCGAGCCGCTGCCACGCATCGCGCCGCTGCGCCTGAACAGCGGGCTGGTGTGGGCGCTGGATCGGTGGCAAGCGCGGGTCGACGTGCAACATGCCTCTGCGCAGCACCGCAAACCGGCCAACGAGACCAGCACCGAGGGTTACACCACCCTGGGCGCCAGCGTCGGCTACCGCTTCGACATCGGCCAGAGCCAGTGGCTGGCGTTCGTGCGCGGGGAGAACCTGACGGACCAGACGGTGCGGTATGCCAGCTCGATCCTGCGGGATATCGCGCCAGCGCCGGGGCGTAGTGTCGAGGTAGGGTTGCGCACGACGTTCTGACCGGACGGAACGCGCGCCCGTAGGAGCCGGCTTGCCGGCGAGCACCGGCACAGCCGGTGCCATGCAGCGCGTTGCCTATATTCGCCGGCAAGCCGGCTCCTACGGGGGCTAGCATGCAATCACAGGGGGGCTCACCTGGCATTTCTACCAGTTTTGCAAATCCGGGCCGCTCCATAGAATCCAGGCAACGTCGTCTTCTGGATGCCATTGCCTTGGAGGTGCCCTGTGCCTGAACAGTCTGCTTCGGTTCCAGAGGAAAGCCGTACGCCCTTCTACACGCCGCCGACCCTTCCAAAGGGCGGCGGCACGGTCTCGGTGGGCGGTGGCATGCTGTCTGCCGGCGGCCCCGACGGCAGTGCCGGCTGGCAACTGCCGCTACCGTCCCCCACCGGGCGCAACCTGTCGGCCGCGCTGGCCCTGCACTACTCCTCCGGCGGTGGCAACAGTGCGTTCGGCGCTGGGTGGGATTGCCCGTTGCCAGCCGTGTTCGTGATGACCCGGTTCGGCTTCCCGAAGTACGACGGTACCGACCGCATGGCCGGGCCATCGGGCGAGGAAATACTGAAAATCGGTGAACCAGACAACGATGCGCTGCTCAAGCGCTCCGGCATTGTCGGTGAGTACACCGGCACCGCGTGGCGCGCACGGGCCTTCAACCTCACCGACCGCCTGGAGCACTGGGTGCCCACGGCCGATCCGACTCACCCGGGGTTCTGGTTGCACGGGTTGCCGGACAACAGCTTGTCGCTCTATGGCTGGTCGCCATCGGCGCGCCTGCAAGAGGCCGGGTCGTCCCCCAAGCGCGTCGCGGGCTGGTACATCGAAGAGACCGTGTCCGCGCATGGCGAGCATGTGGTCTACCGCTACCGCAATGAAGACGATGAAGGTTGCGACCCGCAAGAGCTGCAGGCTCATCCGCATGTAGTCAACGTCTACCCGGATTCGGTTCACGCCATGAACATCAGCCCTTCGACGGCGCTGCTGGTACCGGCGGGCGCCTTCGATGAGGAAGCATTCCTGACGTTCACGCAGTTCGACTATGGAGAGCGCGGCGCCGATCCAGACACACCGCCACCGCACAGCACAGTCGAGAAGTGGCCAGTGCGTGAGGATCGCCACTCGTTCTGGCGCTATGGCTTCAACGTACGCCTGCGCCGCCTGTGCCGGGATGTACTGCTCTGGCATCGCACCCAACGCATGGAAGGCGACGCCGACCCCACCCCGGTGCTGGTCGGGCGCCTGCACCTGAGGTACGACAGCAGCCCTGTGACCAGCCTCCTGGAGTCCGCCGAACAGATCACCCACGATCCACGGCTTCGCATGCCGCCTCTGGAATTCTGGATGACCCGCCCAGGGCGAAGCATCAGGGACCATCAGGCGAGCGCGGCCAAGAGCGAAGAATGGGCCCCCCTGCCGACCCTGGACGGTTTCTGGCAACCCAACTGGCAGATGGCCGACCTGTATGGCGAGGGCATACCGGGCATGCTGTACCTCGACAACGGGGCCTGGCACTACCGGGAACCGCTACGCCTGGAAAACCCCGCCGGAGAAGACCTTGTCACTTGGGGCAGGGCCTCGCCCCTGGCATTTCCCCTCGCAGGCACCAACGGCACCTTGAGCGACCTGGACAGCGATGGTCAGCCGGAGTGGCTGGTCATCGCCGGCGGCCTGCAAGGCAGCTTCACGCTGGCACCGGACGGCACCTGGGGGAGACTGGTGCCGTTGGCAGGGTTGCCGGGGGAATATGCGCATCCATTGGCGCGCATGGCAGACCTCACCGGTAACAGCCAGAACGACGTCATCCTGTTGAAGGCCCTGGGCCCCCGGACCGTGCGTCTTTACCCGGCCAACGGAACCAAAGGCTGGCTGGCCGCGCTGAACGAAGAGTATCAAGGCAGCGAACCGTTGCCGTCGCTGGAGGAGTCCGAACATCAATTGGTCGCCTTCGCCGACCCGGCAGGTAGCGGCCAGCAACACCTGGTGAGAATCACCGGCGATAGCGTGACCCTGTGGCCGTCGCTGGGCCATGGCAAATTCGACAACGCGCTGAGGATCGAAGGATTTGCAGTCGACGACTTCAATGCCGCGAGGGTTTTCCTGGCCGACACCGACGGCTCCGGCACCACGGATATCCTCTATATGTCGCCGGATGGCATCCAGGTGTTCGTCAGCCAGTGCGGCAACCAATATGCCAAAGGCGTTTTCATTCCCGCCCCGGGGGGCGTGAAACTGGATGCAACCTGCCAATTGCAGGTTGCCGACATACTTGGGCAGGGCACGGCGGACCTGCTGCTGACCCGACTGCGCGGCGGCGCAGGTAACCAACCGCAAAGCTGGCTGTACCGTTTCAACGACCATCGTCCCTGGTTGCTGGCCAAGGTGTCCGACAATGCCGGCACCAGCACCCATCTGCACTATCGCAGCTCGGCGCAGGCCTGGCTCGACGAAAAGGCTGACGTGCGCGCCCGCACCGGGCGGACGCCCGTGAGTTATCTGCCCTTCCCTGTGCACACAGTCAGTCGGGTGACGACGATCAACGAAATCACGAAGCTCAGCTTTGGCAGCGAAACGACTTACCTCGGTGGCGTATGGGATGGCCAGGAGCGTGAGTTTGCCGGTTTCTCTCGGCTGATCCAGCGCGACACCAACGAACAGGCACAGCTGGCGTCGGCAGACTTGTCACCGCCAAGCCGCACCTGCACCTGGTTCCATACCGGGATCGAGGCACGCGATCTTGTCACGCAAGGTGCCTTTGTCGACATGGACGCACACTTCCCCCAGGAGCCGGTTCGCTTCACCCACTGGGCCGGTGGCAGTGAACAGCCCTTGGAGCCAACGCCTTCGATACGCCCTTGGCTGTATCGCGCCGTACGCGGCCAGGTGCGGCGCATCGAAGTGTATGGTGAAGACGGCAGCGAGCGGGCCGCCAAGCCCTATAGCGTTGTCACCAATCGCCTTCAAGTACGCATGCACGACACCGCCGATGCCGAGCGCCCGGCTGCATTGGTGAGCCCCGCGGAGGTACTGACCTTCGCCTGCGAACGCATCACCGAAGACCCGGTGGTAACCCAAGCCATCGTCCTCGAACAGGACGAGTACGGGAATGTTCTGCAGAGGGCCGCCATCAACTACCCCCGGCTGCTGTCTCCTGCCGCGCTGGACGAGGAGGATACGGCGCGGCGCATATACCCGCGAGCACTGCCCGTGGGGCTGATCACCGCCAGTTGCGATGACCAGCAATATGACTGCTGGATAAACCTTACCCGTGCCACCGTGCACAACCTGACGGCAAACGGTGACTGGGCGATCGGGCTTCCAGGCTCGACGCGCTCGGATGCCGTGCTCATCCCCAGTTCCGACATTCCCAAAAGCGGATACTCGATCGAGAAATGGCCAGACTTGCCATCGGAGTACGCCGACAGTTTCACCCTCACCGGCTATCAGAAAGTCCTCTGGCGAAAGGCCGACGGCAGTGGTGTTTCCGCCACCCCCTCGATTCCGCCGCTGGTGGCCTATACCCGCACGGCGATGTTGGACCAGGCCTCGCTGGATGCCCTGGAACCGGCGTTCGAACGCCCCCTGCTCAAACTTGTCGAGGACGCGCTAGGTTCGCCCCGAACCGAGCTGGCCGTCTTGGCCCGCGTGCACAAGCGCCTGGCGACTCCAGAAGAGCATGTGCTGTATGAAGTGCTGATGTCCTACCTGATGAGCAGGCCGCTGGATACAGAGGCCTGCCAAGTGCTTCGCAACGCCCTGAAGCAAATCATTTCAGTTGACGACTTGTGCCAGAAACTGAAGAAGGCCGCTGCCGAAGAACTTCCCGAAGGATTGCAGGATGCGTTGCGCAAGGAGAACCGTGTACCGGACGCGCACCTGCCGAAGGTAATGCTCTGGTACGCCAAGCCGGAAAACGCACCTGAAGATGGCCTTCTCCCGCTCTATCTCGCGCTGGCCAATACAATGCCCGAGGTCGTGTTCTGGCGCTCTGTCCTGGCCGGTTGCGAGTCGCTCGACCAGGCCCCCACCGCCCTCCCCCCCGCGCGCAAATGGCTGGAAGGTGTGCGATCGATACTTGCCAGCCGAGTACAGACGGAGTTGCTTGTGGACTTGCTCAAGCGAGGTGGCTATATCGCCCTGAGCCGGCCCGCGGACGCAGCGGAACTGGATGATCCTCATGACCCAGGAGGCCTGGGCGCCCCTGGCATCCCCTTTGAACCCATGATCGTAGGAGCCTATGCCGGACACCACGGCATTTCCCTCTATCACGACGAAGCGCATTTCTGGCTGCCGAAAAACGTTCAGGAAAACACCGTCACCGGCCCTGTTCAGTTGGCGTATACCGCGCATGACATTGCCGTGAACAAGGTGACCGACGCGGCGGGCCTGAGCAGTGAAGTGAAAACCTTTGACTGGCGGTTCCTGACCCCAACCGAAATGCTCGATGCAAACGACAACACCAGCAAAGTCGAGCTGGATACGCTGGGGCGAGTCCGCCATATGCGTTTTTACGGCACCGAGACCGCGCCCGGCGACACTAAGCCGGAAAATGTCGGCTACGACCCTGATCGAGCATTCGAGCCACCACTCACCGTCGAAGACGCCGTGGCACTGAACGACAGCAAGAACGTACCCGTGGCGCAGGCCTTCACGGTCATCGCCGACAGCTGGATGCCCCTGAAGCCGCTGGCGGACGGCAGCCGCTCCGATCAACGCTGCAGCGAACGGGAATGGGAGCGCGACGCCGAACGCCTGCAACGCGATGGTATTGTTGCGAAGCCCGCGATGGAAGGCCGTGCGCCACCCCACGTCATTCAAATTCAGACCGATCGCTATGACAACGATCCAGAGCAGCAAGTGCGGGTACAAGTGGTGTTGAGCGGCGGCGGAGAACTGCTGCAGAGCGCTATCCGTAATCCGAGCGGTGAAGCCTTTGTTTTCGATTCCGACACAGGTGGGCTCAAGACGGACACCCATGGCAACGCACTGATCGAACACGCGGATGTCCGCTGGGCGGTGACCGGCAAGACCGAGTTCGACAACAAGGGGCAACCCGTACGCGTCTGGCTACCCTTCTACCTCAACGACTGGCACTGGGTGAGCAACGACAGCGCCCGCAAGAAGAACCAAGGCATCTATGCCGATACCCACGTCTACGATGCATTAGGCCGGGAATGCAAAGTCGTGCGAGCGGCAGGCGAAGAAGTTGACGGTGAATGGGCGAATTACGAACAACGCGTGCAGGCCTACCCCTGGTTCACGGTAGCGGAGGATGAAAACGACACCTGGAAGGATGTGATCGACCGGGCGAAACGCAGGGTCGGCCAGTGACGACCGGAACGGCAAGGGCTGACCAGGGAATGGCAGCCCTTGCCCGACGCGCCAGTGACTGTTACCACAGAAGCAACAATCCCCTGCGACATTTTGTCTTTTTTTCTTACAACTTCCCCTATATCCTCCCCGCCGCAAGCTGAATCGCTTCATCGAACACCCTTCGCAGCTTTTTCTCCTTCGAGGACCTGCGCTTCGCTGCGCTTGCCGTTTCTTCAACAATCAAAAGATAGCGCTATCTCATGTTCCAACTGCCCAAGACCCGTTACTCCGGCCTCGCCCTCGCCACCTTGCTCGGCGGCCTCTCCCCCACCACCAGCGCCAACGAGATGTTCGCCAAGGATTCCCCCTGGATGCTCGGCGACTGGGGCGGTACCCGCAGCGAGCTGCTGGAAAAAGGCTACGACTTCACCCTCGGCTACACCGGCGAGATGGGCAGCAACCTGCACGGCGGCTACAGCCATGACCGCGCCGCGCGCTACAGCGACCAGTTCACCTTCGGCGTGAACATGGACCTGCAGAAGATCCTTGGTTGGCAGGACACCGAAGTCCAGCTGACCGTCACCGAGCGCCATGGCGACAACATCAGCAACGACCGCATCAACGACCCGCGCGTCGGCGGCTTCACCTCGGCCCAGGAAGTCTGGGGCCGTGGCCAAACCTGGCGGCTGACCCAGATGTGGATCAAGCAGAAGTACTTCGATGGCGCACTGGACGTGAAATTCGGCCGTTTCGGTGAGGGCGAGGACTTCAACAGCTTCCCCTGCGACTTCCAGAACCTGGCGTTCTGCGGCTCGCAGGTGGGTAACTGGGTAGGTGGCATCTGGTACAACTGGCCAGTCAGCCAGTGGGCCCTGCGCGTGCGCTACAACCTGAACGACGAGCTCTACGCCCAGGTCGGCGTGTTCGAGCAGAACCCTTCCAACCTCGAAAGCAACAACGGCTTCAAGCTCAGCGGCAGCGGCACCCAAGGCGCGGTGATGCCGATCGAACTGGTCTGGAGCCCGCAGGTCAATGGCCTGAAAGGGGAATATCGCGCCGGCTACTACTACAGTAATGCCAAGGCACAGGATGTACTCAAGGACAGCCACGGCACGCCGGCCGCCATCAGCGGCGCCGCCTACCGCAGCAGCTCAAGCAAGCACGGCCTGTGGTTGGGCGCCCAGCAGCAGGTGACCTCGCTGGCCAGCGACCAATCCCGCGGCCTGAGCCTGTTCGCCAACGCCACGGTGCACGACAAGAAGACCAATGCCATCGACAACTATGTTCAGGCAGGTGTGGTTTACAAAGGGCCGTTCGATGCCCGCGCCAAGGACGACATCGGCTTCGCCCTGGCCCGCGTGCACGTCAACCCCGGCTACCGCAAGAACGCCCGCCTCATCAACCAGGCCAACGGCCTGGACGACTACGACAACCCAGGCTTCCTGCCCGTGCAGGACACCGAGTACAGCGCCGAACTCTACTACGGCATCCACCTGGCCGACTGGCTCACGGTGCGCCCGAACCTGCAGTACATCCGCCACCCGGGCGGCGTGTCGCACATCGACGACGCGCTGATCGGTGGCCTGAAGATCCAGAGCACTTTCTAACCCGACCCTTCCACACTACGGAGAACATACGATGAGCACTGACGGTGCCAAGAATGGAACCCGCTGGCTACCGCGCCTGATGGGCGTGCTGCTGTTGCTGATGGGCCTTGCCCTGCTGGCCGGCGGCATCAAGCTGAGCCAGTTGGGCGGTTCGCTTTACTACCTGATCGCCGGGATCGGCTTTGCCCTGTCCGGCATCCTGCTGCTGGCCAAGCGCCGCATTGCCCTGGGCCTGTATGGCCTGGTGCTGCTG
Source organism: Pseudomonas entomophila (assembly GCF_023277925.1). Lineage (NCBI taxonomy): Bacteria > Pseudomonadati > Pseudomonadota > Gammaproteobacteria > Pseudomonadales > Pseudomonadaceae > Pseudomonas > Pseudomonas entomophila. The sequence goes on along the minus strand of NZ_CP063832.1, from coordinate 5,601,406 downwards.
GGCAGCACCGTGTGGGCGCTGTGGGAAGTCGGCCTGGACTGGTGGCAACTGGTGCCGCGCCTGGCCATCTGGTTCGCCATCGGCGTGATCCTGCTGCTGCCGTGGGCCCGTCGCCCGCTGCAAGGCCCGGCTTCGAAGCTCAACACCGCCCTGCTCAGCGTGGCCGTGGTGGCCTCCGGCGCGACCGCGATCGCCAGCCAGTTCACCCACCCGGGCGAAATCCGTGGCGCGTTCAGCCGCGACGACAGCGAGATGGGCAGCGCCGCGCCGGCCATGCCGGACGGTGAATGGCAGGCCTATGGCCGCACCGAGCATGGCGACCGCTACTCGCCGCTGCGCCAGATCACCCCACAGAACGCCTACCGCCTGGAAGAAGCCTGGCGCATCCGCACCGGCGACCTGCCGACCGACAACGACCCGGTGGAGCTGACCAACCAGAACACCCCGCTGAAGGTCAACGGCATGCTCTACGCCTGCACCGCCCACAGCCGGCTGCTGGCCCTGGACCCGGATACCGGCGCTGAGATCTGGCGCTACGACCCGCAGGTCAAGAGCCCCACCGGCACCTTCAAGGGCTTCGCCCACATGACCTGCCGCGGCGTCTCGTACTACGACGAGAACAACTACGTCAGCCGTGACGGCAGCCCGGCACCGAAGGTATCCGATGCCGGCCAGGCCGTGGCCCAGGCCTGCCCGCGCCGCCTCTACCTGCCCACCGCCGACGCCCGCCTGATCGCCATCAACGCCGACAACGGCAAGGTTTGCGAAGGCTTCGCCAACCAGGGCGTGATCGACCTGACCCGCGGCATCGGCCCGTTCACCGCCGGTGGCTATTACTCCACCTCGCCGGCCGCGATCACCCGCAGCCTGGTGATCATTGGTGGCCACGTCACCGACAACGAGTCGACCAACGAGCCGTCCGGCGTGATCCGCGCCTACGACGTGCACGACGGCCACCTGGTGTGGAACTGGGACAGCAACAACCCGGACGACACCAAGCCCCTGGCCGACGGCAAGCTGTACAGCCGCAACTCGGCCAACATGTGGTCGATCGCCAGTGTCGATGAAGACCTCGGCATGATCTACCTGCCGCTGGGCAACCAGACGCCGGACCAGTGGGGCGCCGACCGCACCCCGGGCGCCGAAAAATACAGCGCCGGCATCGTCGCCCTGGACCTGGCCACCGGCAAGGCGCGCTGGAACTACCAGTTCACCCACCACGACCTGTGGGACATGGACGTCGGCAGCCAGCCCACCCTGGTCCACCTGAAGACCGATGACGGCGTCAAGCCGGCGGTCATCGTGCCGACCAAGCAAGGCAGCCTGTACGTGCTCGACCGCCGCGACGGCACCCCGATCGTGCCGATCCGCGAGATCCCGGTACCGCAAGGCGCTGTCAAGGGCGACCACACCTCGCCCACTCAAGCCCGTTCCGACCTCAACCTGCTCGGCCCGGAACTGACCGAACAGGCCATGTGGGGCGCCACGCCGTTCGACCAGATGCTCTGCCGCATCCAGTTCCGCGGCCTGCGCTACGAAGGCCAGTACACCCCGCCGTCCGAGCAGGGCAGCCTGGTCTACCCCGGCAACGTCGGCGTGTTCAACTGGGGTAGCGTGTCGGTCGACCCGGTGCGCCAACTGCTGTTCACCTCGCCGAACTACATGGCCTTCGTATCGAAGATGATTCCCCGCGAGCAGGTGGCCGAGGGCAGCAAGCGCGAAAGCGAGACCAGCGGCGTGCAACCCAACGCCGGCGCGCCGTACGCGGTGACCATGCACCCGTTCATGTCGCCGATCGGCATCCCGTGCCAGGCGCCAGCCTGGGGTTATGTGGCAGCCATCGACCTGTTCACCAACAAAATCGTGTGGAAGCACAAGAACGGCACCACCCGTGACAGCACCCCGGTGCCAATCGGCATGCCGGTGGGTGTGCCCAGCATGGGCGGTTCGATCGTCACCGCCGGTGGCGTCGGCTTCCTCAGCGGCACCCTTGACCAGTACCTGCGCGCCTATGACGTGAAGAACGGCCAGGAGCTGTGGAAAGGCCGCCTGCCGGCAGGCGGCCAAGCCACGCCGATGACCTACACCGGCAAGAACGGTAAGCAGTACGTGCTGGTGACCGCTGGCGGCCACGGCTCCCTGGGCACCCGCATGGGCGACTACATCATCGCCTACAAGCTGGCTGAGTAAGCCCGCCTGAGCGGTGGTGCCCACACCACCGCATCACGCAACGAGGCCGCTGCCATTCAACTGGCAGCGGCCTCGTTTCGTTTCAGGCCGGCGGGTCAATCAATCGCGCGACTCGACGCCCAGCTCATCCCACACCGACTCCGCCAGATGGAACGTGGCATTGGCGGCGGGGATCCCGCAGTAGATCGCGCTCTGCATGATCACTTCCTTGATCTCTTCGCGCGTCACGCCATTGTTGGCGGCCGCGCGCAGGTGCAACTTGAGTTCGTCATTGCGGTTCATGCCGATCAGCATGGCGATGGTGATCAGGCTGCGGGTATGCCGGGGCAACCCAGGGCGGGTCCAGATGTCACCCCAGGCATGGCGGGTGATCATCTCCTGGAACTCGCCATTGAAGTCGTTGAGCTTCTCCAGGCTGCGGTCGACATGGGCATCGCCCAGCACCGCGCGGCGCACCTTCATGCCCGCTTCGTAGCGTTGTTTCTCGTCCACGTGCGGCTCCTCATCGGCTCAACAGGAAGTCGAGCACACGGCGGCTGAACGGCGTACCAACCTCGACGTTGGACAGATGCGCCGCCGGGAATTCGACGTACTCGGCACCGAGGATACCGGCCTGCATGAAACGGCCATGCTCGGGGGTGGTGACCGCATCGGCGGTGCCCGCAACGATCAGGGTTGGCACCTGAATATGGTTGAGCTGGTCGCGAAAGTCGGCATCCCGCACTGCGGCACAGTTGGCCGCATAGCCGGCGGGAGAGGTGTGCGCCAGCATCTCGGTGATGCGCTGGGCGATCGCAGGTTCGGCGGCGGCGAAGGCCGGAGTGAACCAGCGGGCGATGGACGCGTCACGCAAGTCATGCATGGCCTGCTGGCCGCCCTTGAGCACGGTGTCGATACGGGTGTTCCACACCTCGTCGTTGGCGATCTTCGCCGCGCTGTTGCACAGGGTCAGGCTGAGCAGGCGCGCGCCGGCATTGATGCCCAGCCACTGGCCGATCAGCCCGCCCATGGACAGGCCGATGAAATGCGCCTTCTGGATATCCAACCCATCGAGCAGCGCGAGCACGTCGTGGCCCAGTTGCTCGATGCGGTACGGCCCCTTGCTGACCAGGGAAGCGCCATGGCCACGGGTGTCGTAGCGCAGCACCCGGAAATGCTCGGTCCAGGCCGGAATCTGTGTGTCCCACATGCCCAGGTCGGTGCCCAGCGAGTTGGACAGCACCAACACCGGGGCATCGGCTGGGCCTTCGAGTTGGTAATGCAGTTCGCCATCGGCCAGTTGCAGGTGCGCCACAGCGGTCTCCTTCAGAATGTGAATCGTTGATGTTCGGCCACGGCGCGCGCCACCCAGACGCGGGCCTGCCCAAGGTAATGAGTGGGGTCGAGCAAGCGGTCGAGTTCATCGGCGGACAACTCGGCGCTGACCTGCGGTTCGTCGCCGAGCACGGCACGCAGGTGGCGTTGTTCGGCCACCGCACGCTGGCAGCACTGCTCCAGCAGGTGATGGGCACGGTCGCGCCCCAGGCGCTGGGCCAGGACAATACTGACCGCTTCGGCCAGCACCAGGCCCTGGGTGAGGTCGAGGTTGCTGCGCATGCGCGCGGTATCCACCTCCATGCCCTCGGCGATCACCTGGGCCTGGCGCAGGGCGCCGGAGACCAGGCAACAGATCTCCGGCAAGGTTTCCCACTCAGCGTGCCACAAGCCCAGGCTGCGCTCGTGCTCCTGGGGCATGGCGGCGAACAGCGTCGAGACCAGCCCTGGCACGCGGGTGGCGGCGCCGATCAGCACCGCCGCCCCCACCGGGTTGCGCTTGTGCGGCATGGTCGAGGAACCACCCTTGCCTGGCGCGGAAGGCTCGAACAGCTCGCCCGCCTCGGTCTGCATCAACAGGCTGACATCGCGGCCGAACTTGCCCAGGCTGCCGGCGATCAGGCCCAGCGCCGCCGCGAACTCCACCAGGCGGTCACGCTGGGTGTGCCAAGGTTGCTCGGGCACGGTCAGTTTCAACTGTTCGGCCAGCGCCTCGGCCACCGGCAGGGCCTTGCTGCCCAATGCCGCCAGGCTGCCAGAGGCACCGCCGAACTGCAGTACCAGCAGGCGCGGACGCAGTTCCTTGAGGCGCTGGCGATGGCGAGTCAGGGCGCCGAGCACGCCAGCCAGTTTCATACCCAGCGTCACCGGTGTGGCGTGCTGCAACCAGGTACGCCCCACCAGCGGCGTGTCGGCATGCTGCAATGCCTGACGGGCCAGGGTGTCGGACAACTTGGCGAGGTCGCTTTCTATCAGCGCCAAGGCATCGCGCAATTGCAGTACCAGGCCGCTGTCCATCGCATCCTGGCTGGTGGCGCCCAGGTGCACGTAGCGCTCGGCTTCAGGCACGCCGCTGGCGACCACCTTGCCCAGCGCCTTGACCAGCGGGATCGCCGAGTTGCCGGCGATGGCGATGGCCTGCGCCAGGGCCTGCACATCGTAGCGCTCGGCCTTGCAGGCCGCCTCGATGGCCATCACCGCCGTGTGCGGCACCAACCCTGCGGCCGCCTCGGCACGGGCCAGGGCGGCTTCGAAGTCGAGCATGCCTTGCAACCGCCCGCGATCGGAGAAGACCTCGCGCATGGCCGGCGCGGTGAAGTAGGCATCGAACAGCTGGTTGCTCATGCAATGTCCTTAATGATCATGGTGCAGGTACGCCGCCTGCTTCGGCAGGCGCAGGCTGAACAGGAAGGCTATCGCCATCATGGCGGTCACGTACCAGTAGAAGGTGTTCTCCATGCCCATGGTTTTCAAGCCCAGGGCCACGTACTCGGCCGAACCGCCAAACACCGCGTTGGCCACCGCGTAGGCCAGCCCGACCCCCAGGGCGCGCACCTGCGGCGGGAACATTTCGGCCTTCACCAGGCCGCTGATGGAGGTGTAGAAACTGACGATGCACAGCGCCAGGGTCACCAGCACGAAGGCCATGAATGGGCTGGTGACGGTCTTCAGCGCCATCAGCAGCGGCACGGTGAAAATCGTGCCCAGGGCGCCGAACAGCAGCATCGAGTTGCGCCGGCCGATTCGGTCCGAGAGCATGCCGAACACCGGCTGCAGAATCATGAACAGGAACAGCGCGCCGGTCATCACGAAGCTGGCGCTCTTGGCGTTCATCCCGGCCGTGTTGACCAGGTACTTCTGCATGTAGGTGGTGAAGGTGTAGAAGATCAGCGAACCACCGGCGGTGTAGCCGAGCACCGTGATGAAGGCAGCGGTGTGGTGACGGAACAGGCCGCCGATGCTGCCGGCGTCCTTGTCCTGACGGTTCTCGGCGCTGCTGGTCTCTTTCAGCGAGCGGCGTAGCATCAGCGAGATCAACGCGGCGATGGCGCCGACCACGAAGGGGATGCGCCAGCCGTAGGCACGCAGTTCTTCCTCGGTCAGCAGCTGTTGCAGAATCACCACCACCAGCACCGCCAGCAACTGGCCGCCGATCAGGGTGACGTACTGGAACGAGGCGAAAAAACCGCGCTGGCCACGCAGGGCCACTTCGCTCATGTACGTCGCGGTAGTGCCGTATTCACCACCCACCGACAACCCCTGAATCAACCGTGCCAGCAGCAACAGTGCCGGCGCCCAGGCGCCGATACTGGCGTAGGTGGGCAGGCAGGCGATGATCAGCGAGCCGAAGCACATCATCAGCACCGAGGTCATCAGCGAGTTCTTGCGCCCGTGGCGGTCGGCCAGGCGGCCGAAGATCCAGCCACCGATGGGGCGCATCAGGAAGCCGGCGGCGAACACCCCGGCGGTGTTGAGCAACTGCACGGTGGGGTCGTCGGAGGGGAAGAAGGCCGGGGCGAAATAGATCGCGCAGAAGGCATAGACATAGAAGTCGAACCATTCCACCAGGTTGCCCGACGAGGCGCCGACGATGGCGAAGATGCGTTTGCTGCGCTCTTCGCCGGTGTAGTAGCTGGAAGTCATGGTGTTTTTACTCCTGGGGGGCACTGCAAAGTCTAGACATACCCAGTAACAATCTCGTTCCACTTCAAGCCACCGATCCCTGTGTGGAAGCGGCCTTGTTCAGGATCAGACTCGCTCGATGGCCAGCGCCAACCCTTGGCCAACCCCGACGCACATGGTTGCCAAACCCTTGCGGCCACCGCTCTTTTCCAACTGGTGCAATGCTGTCAGCACCAACCGCGCCCCGCTCATCCCCAGCGGATGCCCCAGAGCGATCGCGCCACCGTTGGGGTTCACCTGTGGCGCATCGTCGGCCACGCCCAATTCGCGCAGCACCGCCAGGCCCTGGCTGGCGAAGGCTTCGTTCAACTCGATGACATCGAAATCCACCACCGCCACGCCCAACCGCTCGGTCAGCTTGCGCACCGCCGGCACCGGGCCGATGCCCATCACCCGTGGTGCCACACCAGCGCTGGCCATGCCCAACACCCTGGCGCGCGGGGTCAAGCCATGCTTTTTCACGGCCTCGGCCGACGCGAGGATCAACGCCGCCGCCCCATCGTTGACCCCCGAGGCATTGCCGGCGGTGACGGTCTTGTCCGGGCCATTCACCGGCCTGAGCTTGTTCAACGCCTCCAGCGTGGTGTCCGGGCGCAGGTGCTCGTCGCGCTCGACCACGGTTTCGCCTTTCTTGTGGGCGATGCGCACAGGCACGATTTCCTCGGCAAAGAACCCCGCAGCCTGCGCGACGGCCGCCTTCTGCTGGCTACGCAGGGCAAAGGCGTCCTGGTCGGCACGCGAGATTTTGTAGTCGTCGGCGACGTTGTCGGCGGTCTCGGGCATCGAGTCCACGCCGTACTGGGCTTTCATCGACGGGTTGATGAAGCGCCAACCGATAGTGGTGTCCTCAAGCTTCATGTTGCGCGAGTAGCCGCTCTCGGCCTTGCCCATGACGAATGGCGCACGGGACATCGACTCGACACCGCCCGCGATGGCCAGCTCCATCTCGCCGCTGGCGATGGCGCGAAACGCCGTGCCGATGGCATCCATGCCCGAGGCACACAAGCGGTTGAGGGTCACCCCGGGAATGCTCTCCGGCAGGCCGGCCAGCAACAGCGCCATGCGCGCGACGTTGCGGTTGTCCTCGCCGGCCTGGTTGGCGCAACCGAAGAACACCTCGTCGAGCTGATCCCACTGCACGCTTGGGTTGCGCTCGATCAGCGCCTTGAGCGGAACCGCCGCCAGGTCGTCGGCACGCACCCCGGCCAGGGCGCCGCCAAAGCGGCCGATGGGGGTGCGGATGGCGTCGCAGATGAAAACGTCACGCATCAGGCTTCTCCTGCCGTCTGGCCATGGGCCGCGGCGGTGCGGGCTTCAAGGTCACGCAGGGCGGACAGTTCGACTTCACTCGGTGCAGCGGTTTCCTGCACGTCGTCGGCGAAGCGGATGGGCCAGCCGGTAGCGGCGATGATCTGCTCACGGGTCACGCCCGGATGGATCGCGGTGACCACGAACTCGTGGGTCCCCGCTTCCGGCTCCATGATGCACAGGTCAGTGATGATGCCGACCGGCCCCTGCCCCGGCAGGCCCAGGCGCTTGCGCGAATCGCCGCCTTCGCCATGGCCGACCGAGGTGATGAAATCGAGCTTGTCGACGAAGGCCCGTGGCGACTGCTTGAGGATGATCAGCACCTGCTTGGCGGAGCCAGCGATCTCCGGCGCGCCGCCAGCACCCGGCAGGCGGGTCTTCGGCGCGTGATAGTCGCCGACCACGGTGGTGTTGATGTTGCCAAAGCGGTCGACCTGGGCGGCGCCGAGGAAACCGACATCGATACGCCCACCCTGCAGCCAGTAGCGGAAGATCTCCCCGGTCGGCACCACGGTGTCGGCGGTCTCGGCCAGTTCGCCGTCGCCGATCGACAGCGGCAGCACGCTGGGCTTGGCACCGATCGGGCCGGACTCGTAGATCAGCACCACATCGGGCGACGAGGTCAGGCGCGCCAGGTTGGCAGCCTTGGACGGCAGGCCGATGCCGACGAAGCAGACGGCGCCGTTGCGCAGGCGACGGGCGGCGGCGACGGTCATCATTTCGGAAGTGGAGTAGCTCATTGCGCGGCCTCCGCGGTGCTGGCCAACCTGGCCTGGAATTCGGTGAAGTCCTGGGTGCCACGGATATAGGTATCGACCCAGGTGCTGAACGTCTCGCGGTTGCGGGCGATCGGGTCCCAGGCCTGGTAGAAGCGGTTGTCGCGCTCATAGTAGCCATGGGCGTAGGACGGATGGGCGCCACCGGGCACCAGGCACACCGCGCTGAGTGCCCAGGTCGGCAGCACGCAAGCGTTCATCGGTGCATTGAGGTCATCGACGATCTCTTCGACGGTAACGATGCAGCGCTTGGCCGCCAGGGCCGCTTCCTTCTGCACACCCAGGATGCCCCACAGCAGCACATTGCCCTTGCGGTCGGCCTTCTGCGCGTGGATCACGGTGACGTCCGGGCGCACCGAAGGCACGGCGGCGAGCACTTCGCCGGTGAATGGGCAGGTGACACTCTTGATCAACGGGTTGACCTTGGGCAGGTCGGAGCCGGCGTAGGCACGCAGCACCGCGAACGGCAGCCCGGAGGCACCGGCGACATAGGCGTTGGCCAGGTCGGCATGGCTGTGCTCTTCGATCTCGATCGCATGCGGCCACTGCTTCTCGACAGCATCGCGCAGGCGGTGCAGCGAGCCGACACCCGGGTTGCCGCCCCAGGAGAAGATCAACTTGCGCGCACAGCCGGCACCGATCAGTTGGTCATAGATTAGGTCTGGGGTCATGCGCACCAGGGTCAGGTCGCGCTTGCCCTGGCGGATGATCTCGTGGCCCGCGGCGGTCGGGATCAGGTGGGTGAAGCCTTCGAGGGCGACGCTGTCGCCATCCTGGATGAACTGCTTCACGGCCTCGTGAAGCGAGAGGATTGCTGCCATTGGAGACTCCTGGTCAGGACGAGTCGGGTCAGTGAGCAGCGGGCCCATGCATCGCTGCGATGGGCTCAGATTAAGGAGAATGCGGGCAGCGTTACAATCCGATAATCGCACTATCGTTCGATTATCGAACATTTATTGCCTTGATCAGCATGCACTCAAGGAGCCGGCTTGCCGGCGAACACCGGCAAGGCCGGTGCCAACCACCGCATTGCCTGGTTCGCCGGCAAAGCCGGCTCCTACAGGGTGGGCAGCGCCAAGTCAGGTCGCGTCTGCGTGGCTCACCAGCCCCTTCAATACCACCCCTACCGTCGCCAATACCGCTGGCACCAGCAACGCCGTCAGCACCTGCTCGAAACTCCACCCCAAACCAAGCAACGTCGCCCCGCTCCAGGCCCCCAGAATCGCACCGAACCGCCCGATCCCGAGCATCCATGACACCCCGGTGGCGCGCCCTTGGGTCGGGTAGAACCGCGCCGCCAGTGAAGGCATGGCCGATTGCGCACCGTTGACGCACATGCCAGCGATCAGCACCAGGGTCGCCAACAGGGTGATGTTGCCCAGGCTCTGCCCCACCGCGTAGGCGAACACGCCGGCCAACAGGTAGAACAGGCCGATCACCTTGTGCGGATTAAAGCGGTCCATCGCCCAGCCCACCACCACCGCGCTGAGCACGCCCCCAAACTGGAACAACGCCCCGATGAACGCGGCCTGCTCCATGCTCGCCCCGCTGTCGCGCATCAAAGTGGGCAACCAACTGGTCAGCAGGTAGACAATCACCAGGCCCATGAAGTAAGTCAGCCACAACAGCACGGTGCCCAAGCCATAGGCTCCAGAGAAGATCACGGCAAATACATTACGCGTGGCAACGGCTTTCTGCTCCGGCACGCTGAAACTCGACGCTTGCGCGACCACCGTCGGCGCAATGGGTGCCAGGGTCTTGCGAATCCTGTCCACACTGCGGTTGCGCACCACCAGGAAACGCGCCGATTCCGGCAGCCAGGCCAACAGCACCAGCGCCAACAGCAAGGGCAGCACCCCGCCGATCACCAGCAGGCTGTGCCAGCCATAGGCCGGGATCAGCTTGGCGGACATGAAACCGCCACCGGCCATGCCCAGATTGAAACCACAGAACATGCTGGTCACCAGCAGCGACTTGAGACGCTCCGGCGTGTACTCGGAGAGCAACGTGGTGGCATTGGGCATGCCCGCGCCCAGGCCGAGGCCCGTGAGAAAGCGCAGTACCAACAACTGATCGACATTGCTGGCGTAGGCCGAAGCCAGGCTGAAACCACCAAACACCAGCACTGCCGCCACCAGCACGCCCTTGCGCCCGAAGCGATCGGCCAGCGGGCCGGAACCCAGCGCGCCAAACACCATGCCGATCAGCGCGGCGCTCATCACCGGGCCAAGGCTGGCGCGGTCGATCCCCCACTCCTGGGACAAGGCCGGGGCGATGAAGCCCATGGCCGCAGTGTCGAGGCCATCGAGAAAGACAATCAGAAAGCACAGGATGACCACCCGCCACTGATAACGCGACAGAGGCTGGTCATTGATGAACGACTGGACGTCGAGGCAGTGGCCGACGGTGGATTGCGGTTTGTTCATTATTGTTATCCAGGAGAGAGGCGCAGGCAGGCGACTGCGTAAAAGTAAAACGCAGGGGCAGGAAACTTCTCGGATATACAGGCGCTGGATCAGCCTGAAAGCAGTGGCACCGTGCGCGGGTGCGGCCGCGACAACAATAGAGGCGTTTTCATGGGGAGCCCTTTTGGCCTGTTGTTATTGTCGGGTCGGCAAAGCCGACTCGTGGACAGACATTAATCAGCAGGCGTGAGCTGCGCAATTCGCTGCAAACGAGATTGTGCGTTTATCGAACAGGAAAGCAGGCGGGCTGTTCGATTCAGGTACTGCATAACTTACCTGTAGGAGCGGCTTCAGCCGCGATCACCCGCGAATCGGGTGCCAGGCACAGCGATGCCTGCATCGCGGCTAAAGTTGCTCCTACAGTTTTTTTGCATGCCCGTCAGACTCGGTGAGTCAACCAAACAACTGATGACAAAGATCCCGGCTGGCCGCCAGCAGGATCGGCAGGAAACGCTGCTCCAGCTCACTGCGGCTGACCCGCCCAACATGGGTACTGACATTCAGCGCCGCCAGTACCTGCCCGGAGGCATCGTAGATCGGCACTGCAATCGAACGCAGCCCTTGTTCCAGTTCCTGGTCGACCACGCACCAACCCTGCTGACGCACCTGCTGGATACACGCGAACAACGACTCCGGATCGTGCAGGGTACGACTGGTACGGGCCTTGAGGTCGGCGCGCTCCAAGTATTCGTGAAGGCTGGCGTCGTCGAGCGCCGCCAGAAGAATGCGCCCCATCGACGTGCAGTAGGCCGGCAGCCGCCCGCCCACCGAGAGGTCCACCGAAATCAGCCGTTCCACCGTAGCCGAACGCGCTATGTAAAGGATGTCGTCACCTTCGAGGGTGGCCATGTTGGCCGCCTCGTGGAGCTGATCGCTGATCCGGTCCAGGTAGGGTTGGGCCGAAACCGCCAGCGGGGTCGAGGACAGGTAGGCATGGCCCAGCGTCAGTACCTTGGGCAGCAGCGAGTAGGTACGGCCATCGGTGGTCGCATAGCCCAGCTTGATCAAGGTGTGCAGGCAACGGCGCACGGCCGCGCGGGGGATCTCCGTGCGATGGCTGATCTGGGCGATGGTCAGGTGCCGCTTGCGCTCCTGGAAGGCTTGGATCACCGCCAGGCCGCGGGCCAGGGAGGTCATGAAGTCCGGATCGCCGGTGAACGCCTGGATACGCTTGGCCGCCGAAGCCACGATCGGGGGTGCCATGGCAGGCGTCGCGCCCTTTACAGGTTCGTTCGCCAAGGGGCCGTTGGTTTCTTCGCTCATGGACGTGCCTCAAAAAAACGCTGGTTTGTGCGATTATCGAACGAACGGCCGATAATCGCAATTGACCGCTGACACTTTTGCTTATACCTTTCCCCTGCCACATGTGGCTTCTTTGGAGAGACTGGTCAGGTACCCACCGCAGAAGTCCCAGGCAACGGCCTCGCCCTCCAGCGAGGCCGTTTTCATTTCAGCCGCTCGAAGTAAACTTCCACGCGTCAAGGCGTTTGAACTTCCTGACGACCGAAGGGACGATTGCCCACGACAGTCATTGACAACTTCAGTGACCTTGTCAGTAACAAGTAAAGAACGATAGTCTTCGACTTGGCGATTGCTATAATCGACTCCGTTGATTATCCAATCGCACTATGACGGATCCAATCGACCCACCTTCGTCGCTTTCCGACCTTAAGGACCCTTGCCTCAGGCATGGCTTGTCCGGTGGTGATCAAAGGCACTTTCCAGGTTGCCCATCACTCCCCACCCCGTGTCCTCGCGACGAATCATTTCGCGCTGGCGGTGCGCCCCCACATTAATTGTGCCCTTCAACGCCAGCGCCAAACTTCAACCTATTCAGGTATTACTGTGACGAAAGAAGAACTGCGCGCGGAACTCGAGCGCCAGGCCGAACGTTACAAGGATGTTTACGGTGGCGAAGTCACCACCTATGCCGCGCAACCCGAACCAGAACGCAAACCCTGGCGTAAACGCGCCACTGTCCGTGACCAGGCCTTTGCCCAGGAACTGGAAAAGATGGAGAAGGAACTGCGCACTGAAGGTGATGAACCTGCATGATGCCATCGCGCCATCGGCGATCGCCCTGGCGCGTTGAGCGTGGTCGAAACAGCCTTGATGAAATGGATTCACACAAATTTCATACAAACGTTTGAAACATGAATCACAATCAACCTACGCATTAAATCTCTGATTTTTCTAGAAATTGCCGAATTTTACGCGCATTTTCGCCCACCATCATATTGCCAGCTTCACCGCCTGCAACAGATGCCTGCCTGCCATCGGTCAGCGGCGGGTGCATCGATTGCCATGGTTTTCTGGCATAATCCCGCCCCCCTAAGACCGCCAGAAAACCTTCATGATCGATTTATTCAGCGGACTGGATGCCTGGGTTATCGTGAGCCTGACGCTTGCTTTGACCTTCGTCCTCGCATTCGAGTTCATCAATGGCTTTCATGACACCGCCAACGCGGTAGCCACTGTCATCTATACCAAAGCCATGCCACCGCACCTGGCCGTGTTCTTCTCCGGTGTGTTCAACTTCCTCGGGGTTTTGCTCGGCGGTGTCGGGGTGGCATACGCCATCGTCCACCTGCTGCCGGTCGAACTGCTGATCAATGTGAACACCGGGCACGGCCTGGCCATGGTCTTCTCGCTGCTGGCCGCGGCCATCACCTGGAACCTGGGCACCTGGTACTTCGGCATCCCGGCTTCCAGTTCGCACACCCTGATCGGCTCGATCCTCGGTGTCGGCCTGGCCAATGCACTGATCAGCGACATCCCACTGGGCGATGGCGTGAACTGGCAGAAGGCGATCGACATCGCCACGTCGCTGGTACTCTCGCCCATGGCTGGCTTTGCCGTTGCCGCCCTGGTGCTGCTCGGCCTGAAGTGGTGGCGCCCGCTGTCGAAGATGCACAAGACGCCCGAACAGCGCCGCAAGCTCGACGACAAGAAACACCCACCGTTCTGGAACCGCCTGGTGCTGGTGATTTCGGCCATGGGCGTGAGCTTCGTGCACGGCTCCAACGACGGCCAGAAAGGCATCGGCCTGATCATGCTGGTACTGATCGGTATCGTCCCGGCCAAGTTCGTCCTCGACCTGAACAGCACCACCTACCAGATCGAGCGCACCCGCGACGCTACGATGCACCTGAGCCAGTTCTACCAGCGCAACGCCGCCACCCTCGGCGAGTTCCTGGCACTGGGCAAGGCGCAATCCAGCGACCTGCCGGAGCAGTTCAGCTGCAACCCGCAGCAGACCGAACCGACCATCGCCGCCCTACAGTCCTCACTCGCCGGCGTGACCGACTACCGCGCCCTGAGCGCCGAGAAGCGCGTCGAAGTGCGCCGCTACCTGCTGTGCCTGGACGACACGGCGAAGAAGGTCGGCAAGCTGCCAGGCCTGGAAGCCCGTGAAAAGGCCGACCTGGAGAAGCTGCGCAAGGACCTGACCGCCACCACCGAGTACGCGCCGTTCTGGGTGATCGTTGCCGTCGCCCTGGCTCTGGGCCTGGGCACCATGGTCGGCTGGAAGCGTGTGGTGCTGACCGTCGGCGAGAAGATCGGCAAGCAGGGCATGACCTATGCCCAGGGCATGTCGGCGCAGATCACCGCCGCCTGTGCCATCGGCATGGCCAATATCTTCAGCCTGCCGGTGTCCACCACCCACGTGCTCTCCTCGGGCGTGGCCGGCACCATGGTCGCCAACAAGAGCGGCCTGCAGGGTGGCACGGTGAAGACCATCCTGCTGGCCTGGGTCCTCACCCTGCCGGCCTCGATGGGCCTGGCGGCCGGCCTGTTCTGGCTGGCGTCGAAAGCCATCGGCTGAGTGATTGCACCGAAATGAAAAAGGCGCCTCGAGGCGCCTTTTTCATTTTTTGCCATCTTGTTCGCCGGCAAGCCGGCCCCTACCGGATCGTGCGCACAGCCCTGAAGCTAGCGCTTCTTCCCGCCCAGCAACGACCCCATCAAACCACGCACCAACTGCCGCCCCAACTGATTGGCCGCCTGGCGCACCGCCGACTTGATCGCCTGCCCTGCCGCACTTTGCAGAAACTCCCCGGCCTTGTCGGCAAAACTGTCTTCATCCGCTTTGGGTTGCGGCGCCGGCTCCACCGGCTCGCCTTTGCGCTGGGTGAGCATTTCGTAAGCCGATTCCCGATCGATCGGTTTGTCATAACGCCCCGCCAGAGGCGAGGCGCCGATCAACGCACTACGCTCGGCGGCGCTCAGCGGCCCGATCCGTGACTGGGGCGGCGCGATCAGTACCCGCTGAACCATCGCAGGCGTGCCTTTCTCCTCCAGCGTGCCCACCAGCGCTTCACCGATCCCCAGCTCGGTCAGCAC
Source organism: Pseudomonas entomophila (assembly GCF_023277925.1). Lineage (NCBI taxonomy): Bacteria > Pseudomonadati > Pseudomonadota > Gammaproteobacteria > Pseudomonadales > Pseudomonadaceae > Pseudomonas > Pseudomonas entomophila. The sequence goes on along the minus strand of NZ_CP063832.1, from coordinate 5,586,327 downwards.
CGCCAGGCTGTCGAATGCCGGGTTGGGGCGGAAACCATCGGCCACGGCGCGCAGCGACTTCTGCTCCTTGGCCGTGAAAGCCCGCAGGCCATGCTGGATGCGCAGCCCCAACTGGGCCAGCACAGCATCGGGCAGGTCCCCGGGCGACTGGGTGACAAAATACACCCCCACGCCTTTGGAGCGGATCAGCCGCACCACTTGCTCCAGGCGGTCCTGCAAAGCCTTGGGGGTACCGTTGAACAGCAAGTGCGCCTCGTCGAAGAACAGTGCCAGCACCGGCTTGTCGGCATCACCACGCTCAGGCAACTGTTCGAACAACTCGGCCAGCAGCCAGAGCAGGAAGGTCGCATACACCTTGGGCGCGTCGTGCACCAGGCGGCTGGCGTCAAGCAGGTGGATGCGCCCGCGACCGTCACCGTCGGCCCGCAGCAGGTCCTCAAGTTGCAGGGCCGGCTCGCCGAACAACGCCTCGGCGCCCTGTTGCTCCAGGGTCGCCAACCGGCGCAGCAAGGCTTGAGTAGAGGCACTGGTCATCAGCGCGCTGTCCTCGCCCAGCAATTGGGGGTTGTCCTTCAGGTGCGCGAGCAACGCTTTGAGGTCTTTCAAATCCAGCAACAGCAGCCCTTCACGGTCGGCCACCTTGAAGGCTGCGTACAGCGCGGCCTGCTGACTGTCGGTCAACTCCAGCAGGTTACCCAGCAGCAAGGGGCCCATGTCGCTCAAGGTGGTACGCAAGGGGTGCCCGGATTGCCCGGCGACATCCCACAAGGTAACCGGATACGCCTGAGGCCTGTGGTTCAACCACGGCATCCCGGCGATCCGCTCGGCCACCTTGCCCTGCGGCATGCCGCTTGCGCCCAGGCCACACAGGTCGCCCTTCACATCCGCGGCGAACACGGCGACACCAGCCTCGCTGAACAGCTCGGCCAGGTGCTGCAAGGTGACGGTCTTGCCGGTACCGGTCGCCCCCGCCACCAAACCATGGCGATTGGCCAGGCGCATGGCCTGTGACACGGGCCGACCATCAGGGTCAGCACCTACAACCATTTGCGAAGAATCTGACATCTTGTTTCATCCCCTACTCAAGTTCTGCCACCTGACTGCCGATATTTCAAAATGATTCTTCCCAGAAAGACAGTAACAACCCGAAAAGGACCCACGGGAATTGTTGCACTGTTTTCCAGCCGTGCTTTGTGCGAACGACCCGATAAAAAAACCTTAGCGGACGCATCACGTCATGAATAAAAGCCTTCGTTTCAGCCACAAGATTCTTCTGGCGGCATCACTGATCGTGATCCTCGCCTTCAGCCTGTTCACCCTCTACAACGACTATCTCCAGCGTAATGCCATTCGCGCCAACCTGGAGAACTACCTGGCTGAAATGGGCGAGTCCACGTCCACCAATATCCGTAACCTGTTCGAAGGGCGTATCAAGCTGGTCGAGAACGTCGCCCAGAACCTCGCCCAGAACCCACAGAACGCCGGCGCCCTGCTCGGCCAGAACGCCCTGACCTCGAGCTTCCTGACCATCTACCTGGGCCAACCAGACGGTACCTTCATCGTACGCCCGGACACCAAGATGCCTGACGGCTATGACCCGCGTGTACGCCCTTGGTACAAGGACGGCCTGAACGCCAGTGGGCCGATGCTCACCGAACCGTACATCGACATGGCCACCAACAAGATGGTCATCTCGATCGTCAACACCGCCTCGCGTTCGGTCGGCGTGGTCGGCGGCGACCTGGCCCTGGACGGCCTGGTGGAGATCATCAACGCGCTGAACTTCGGCGGCATGGGCTATGCCTTCCTGGTCAACGACCAGGGCAAGATCCTGGTGCACCCGGACAAGAACCTGGTGATGAAGTCACTGTCGGACCTGTTCCCGCAGAACACCCCGCGCCTGTCCGGTGACCTGACCGAGGTCGAGCTCAACGGCCAGACCCGCCTGCTCACCTTCACCCCGGTCAAGGGCCTGCCTTCGGCCAACTGGTACATCGGCCTGTCGGTAGACAAGGAAAAGGCCTTCTCGATGCTCAGCACCTTCCGTACCTCGGCGGTGATCGCCACCCTGGTGGCGGTGGTGATCATCATCGCCCTGCTTGGCCTGCTGATCCGCGTGCTGATGCAGCCACTGCACACCATGACCCGCGCCATGGCGAACATCGCCGAGGGCGAAGGCGACCTGACCCGTCGCCTGGAGATCCACAACCACGACGAGTTCGGCATCCTCGGGACCGCCTTCAACCGCTTCGTCGAGCGAATCCACGGCTCGATCCGCGAAGTCTCGTCGGCCACCGAGCAGGTCAACGAAGTGGCCCTGCGGGTGATCAGCGCCTCCAACTCGTCGATGAGCAACTCCGACGAACAGTCCAACCGCACCAACAGCGTCGCCGCCGCCATCAACCAGCTCGGTGCCGCCGCCCAGGAAATCGCCGGCAACGCCGCCCAAGCCTCGCAACATGCCAGTTCCGCCCGCTTGCTGGCGGAGGAAGGCCAGCAGGTGGTGCAACGCAACATCGATGCGATGAATCGCCTGTCGGATTTGATCGTCACGTCGAGCGAGCATATCGAGACGCTCAACAACAAGACCGTCAACATCGGCCAGATCCTCGAAGTGATCACCAGCATCTCCCAGCAGACCAACCTGCTGGCACTGAATGCCGCGATCGAGGCCGCTCGCGCCGGCGAAGCCGGGCGTGGTTTCGCCGTAGTGGCGGACGAGGTGCGCAACCTCGCCCACCGCACCCAGGAGTCAGCGCAACAGGTGCAGAAGATGATCGAGGAGCTGCAGGTAGGGGCCCGCGAATCGGTCGACACCATGGGGCAGAGCCAACGCCACAGCCAGGACAGCATGGACATCGCCAACCAGGCCGGCGAACGCCTGGGCAGCGTCACCCAGCGCATCGGCGAAATCGACGGCATGAACCAGTCGGTGGCCACCGCCACCGAGGAGCAGACCGCCGTGGTCGATTCGATCAACATGGACATCAACGAGATCAACATGCTTAACCAGGAAGGGGTCGAGAACCTGCAGGCCACCCTGCGCGCGTGCTCGGACCTGGAGCAACAGGCCGGGCGCCTGAAGCAACTGGTGGGCAGTTTCCGCATCTGACCCCACGCCAGCCTTGCTGCGAAACCGGCAAGGCTGGCCCCCTCAGGGGCAGCACCACAACCCGATCGAACAAACTATCCTTCAAGAAGGTCAACCTTCAGGCGAGTCATCTTCGGCCCATACCGATCGATGACAGACCCGAGGACGATCCCGGAGGGATGCAGATCGTGCACATCGCCGACATCACCATGTTCTACGCCCCAGCCAGCGGCGGCGTGCGAACCTATCTTGATGCCAAACATCGCCGCCTTGACGCCATGCCTGGCGTACGCCACAGCCTGCTGATCCCCGGTGCCAGCCCCGGCCATGACAATGGTGTCTACCATGTCCCTGCCCCACCCCTGCCCTTCGGCAACGGCTATCGTTTTCCGCTGCGCCTGGCCCCCTGGTGCAATGTGCTACGGGGCTTGCGTCCCGACCTGATCGAAGTGGGTGATCCCTACCTTACCGCCTGGGCAGCCCTGGAGGCCCGGCGCAAGCTGGATGTGCCGGTGATCGGTTTCTATCACTCCGACCTGCCATTGCTGGTGAGCAAACGCATGGGCAACTGGTTCATGCCCAATGTCGAGGCTTATGTGAGCAAGCTCTACGGCCATTTCGACCGGGTCCTGGCCCCCAGCCAGGTGATGGCCGACAAGCTGCGCAGGCTTGGTATCGATGATGTGCATGTGCAGCGCCTGGGCGTGGACCTCGAACTGTTCCATCCCAGGCGCTGCGACCCAGGCCTGCGCGCCGAACTGGGCATCCCCGACACCCGCCGCCTGCTGGTGTTCGCCGGACGAGGCTCGCGGGAAAAGAACCTGCCGGTGCTGCTTGAATGCATGCGTACACTCGGGCGCCACTATCACCTGCTGCTGGTGGGCTCGAGCATGCCGGTCAATGTGCCGGACAACGTCAGCGTGATCGACCATTTCTGTCCACCACCCGAAGTCGCCCGGCTGCTTGCCAGCGCCGACCTGCTGGTGCACGCGGGAGACCAGGAAACCTTTGGCCTGGTCATCCTCGAAGCCATGGCCAGCGCCACGCCCGTGGTGGCCGTGCGCGCCGGCGCGTTTGGCGAAATCGTCAACGAACAGTGCGGTCGACTGTGCCGCCCCAGTGACGGCCAAGCCATGGCCAGGGCGGTACAGGAAATGTTCGAAGCCGATGTCCGCAGCTTGGGTGCACAGGCCCGCCGCCATGTCGAACATCACTACAGCTGGGACACGGTTGTCAGTGGCTTGCTGCTGCACTACCAAGCGGTGCTTGGCCATCCGCCGCCAGTACGCGCCCATGGCTGAGCATCATGCAGGCGCGCGCAGCCTGATGTTGGTGCTGCACGATATCGCGCCGGAAACCTGGCCGGCTTATCAAGCCTTCGTGCAATCCATCGACCATCTGGGTGGCGTCCCCATGACTTGGTTGGTGGTACCGGACTTTCACCACCGAAACCCGTTGATCCGCTCACCGACCTTCTGTCGCCTCCTCGAGCGCCGCCTGACACGCGGCGATGAACTGGCACTGCACGGTTACTACCACGCCGACGACGGCCCGCCCCCCAGGGGGCCTGGCGAATACTTCATGCGCCGCCTCTATACCCACGAGGGCGAGTTCCATGGGCTTGACCAGGCCGCCGCCCTCCAGAGGCTGGAGGCAGGGATGACCGTGTTCGAACGGCAAGGTTGGCCGCTAGCCGGTTTTGTCGCGCCGGCCTGGCTGATGAGCGAAGGGACCCGGCGCGCCCTGCGCCAGTTGCCACTGCGCTACACCAGCACACCCCGGCACTTATACCGCCTACCCGACTTCACCGCCTTCGAAGCCCCCGGGCTGGTCTGGAGCGCCCGTAGCGCCTGGCGCCGAAGCCTGTCGAGAATGGTCAGCGAATGGCAATGCCGACGCTGGCGCGACGCCAACACCCTGCGTCTGGGCCTGCATCCGGTCGATATGCTCCACTCAAGCTCGCGCAACTATTGGCTCGACACCTTGCACCAGCTTCTGGAGCAGGGCCGTGAACCGCTGACCAAGAGCGCCTGGCTGGATCGCCAGGTTAACCCTTGAATCGCCTTGGCTGGCTGGCCCTGGCACTGCTGACGGCAGCACTGGTGCCGGTAGTACTGGGTGGCAGCGAGCTGCTGGCCCGCCTACAGGCATTCGCGCCAGGGCTACTGGCGCTGTTGCTGGGCATGATCGTCCTGTGCTGGATCATCAATGCCACTCGCCTGCGCCTGCTGCTCGGCGATCAAGCCGCGCAGGTCGGGCGAATACGCAGCCTGGGCGTGGTCATGGCGACCGAATTTGCCATCTGCACCACCCCGGGCGGCAGTGGTGGGCCACTGGCATTGATTGCACTGCTGTCACGCGAGCGCATCGCCCCGTCACGCAGCGGCGCGGTATTCGCCATGGACCAGTTGAACGACTTGGTGTTCTTCTTCTGCGCCATGCTGGCGATTGCCGGCTATGCCCTGCTTCACAACCTCGGCCATAGCCAGGAAAGCATGCTGCTGGGCAGCGCCTTGCTGTTATGCACGGTGTTGGCGGGGATTATCGTGCTACTGCGCCATAGACACCGAGTGATGCGTGGCAACGGCCGCTTGCTGCAGCAACTGGGCGTGGCGGCATCGCGCCGGCGACGCTGGGCACGCAAGGTGCTGCGCTTCATCCGCGCCCTGGCCAGCACCTGGCGGCTGCCCAGGCGGGACCTGGCGCTGGTGTTCGCCCTTACCTGCGCGCACTGGGGCCTGCGCTACAGCGTGCTGTACCTGGTCGTGAAGGGATTGGGAGCGGACCTCGCGTGGATCCCGAGTTTCCTGGTGCAGATGCTGTCGCTCAGCGCTGGCCAGCTCAGCCTGCTACCGGGCGGCGCCGGGGCGGCGGAGCTGACATCGGCAAGTCTGCTGACACCGCTGGTGGGCAGCTCGACGGCTGCCGCGGCGATCCTGATCTGGCGAGCAGTTACCTACTATTTCTATCTGCTTGCCGGCGGGCCGGTGTTCGTGTGCCTGCTGGCGCGTCCACTGCTGGAGCGGCGGCGCCGTCAGGCGGGTTGAGCGCATTCCACAGTTCGCAGGCACCAGGAAACTCGGTGCCATTCTCATCGCTCAATGCATCCGGGTCGAAACGGGCCAGGCAGCCCTCACCCACGGTTGGCGGCGCCACGGCACCGGCCTTGTCACGTGGGTCTGCCATCGGCCAGTTCTCGCCTCAGTTGAACACGACGGTCTTGTTGCCGTGGACCAGCACACGGTCTTCCAGGTGATAGCGCAGGCCGCGGGCCAGGACCATCTTCTCCACGTCACGCCCGAAGCGGACCATGTCCTCGATGCTGTCGGCGTGGCTCACACGCACCACGTCCTGCTCGATGATCGGGCCGGCATCCAGCTCCTCGGTGACGTAGTGGCACGTCGCGCCGATCAGTTTCACGCCACGCAGGGCCGCCTGATGGTAAGGCTTGGCTCCGACGAACGAGGGCAGGAAACTGTGGTGGATGTTGATGACCTTTTCCGCGTATTCCTGGCACAGCTGCGGCGGAAGAATCTGCATGTAGCGCGCCAGCACCACGGCGTCGGCCGCGTGTTCCTGAACCAGGCGCGAAACCTCGGCGAATGCCGGCTGCTTGTCCTTCGGGTCGACCGGCACATGGTGGAACGGAATACCGTGCCACTCGACCATGCTGCGCAGGTCATTGTGGTTGGAGATCACGCAAGGGATCTCGCAGTCCAGCTCGTTGGTGTGCCAACGATGCAGCAGGTCGGCCAGGCAATGAGACTCACGGCTGGCCATCAGCACCACGCGCTTCTTCTGCGCGGAATCGGTGATACGCCAGGTCATGGAGAACTCTTCGGCGATCGGCGCGAAGGCCTCGCGGAAAGCCTCGATACCGAACGGCAGGGATTCAGCGCGGATCTCATGGCGCATGAAGAACCAGCCGCTCTGTTCGTCGGAGTGGTGGCTGGCCTCGTTGATCCAGCCATTGTAGAGGGCCAGGAAATTACTGACTTTTGCCACGATGCCGACACGGTCGGGGCAGGCAATCACCAGTCGATAGGTGCGCATGAGAAAGACTCCAGAAACTTCGCAAAGGGCCCATTCTAGCGGGCCGCCGGGAAAAACGCAGTATCGATCGACACACTGCGCGGGCCAGCCATACTCCACGGCCGACGCAGGACATCCCCCTTCTTTCTACGGGGGGATGACCCTGTCCCGCATGAATATGTAAATTTTTCTTAACCTAACAGTAGTGCTATCACTCGCCATCATTAATTGATTCAATATTTTTTTATTGTTTACTTGCGAGTATCGCCTGTCTATTATTGCCCTCACTGTCCCTTTACACACGAATTAAGGAACGTTCCATGTCCCTGATCAACGAATACCGCGCCACCGAAGAAGCCATCAAGGAACTTCAAGCTCGCCTGGCCAACCTGTCGCAAGACGACAAGCTGAAGAAAGAGCTGGAGTTCGAAGGCAAACTGCGCACCCTGATGGGTGAATACTCCAAGTCCCTGCGCGACGTGATCGCCCTGCTCGATCCGGAAAGCAAACTGAGCAAAGCGCCACGCGGTACTGCCAAAACCACCACTACCAAGCGCGCGCGCAAGGTCAAGCAGTACAAGAACCCGCACAATGGCGAGGTCATTGAAACCAAGGGCGGCAACCACAAGACCCTGAAAGAGTGGAAAGCCAAGTGGGGCGGCGACGTCGTCGAAAGCTGGGCCACCCTGCTGGACTGATTCGCGCACCGCGCTTCAGTTCCGACATAAAAAACGCCGGCATTTGCCGGCGTTTTTGTTTATCCATTGCATTCAGATCTGGAACTGCACTTTCAGTTGCCCGGCATGGGCCTGCCAAGCCTCCAGCACCTTACACCCGGCCTCGTCGGCATTAGCCAAACTGCTCTGGCACGCCGCCTCGAAGTCGCCGAGTGTATGGGGTGCTCCCCACTTCGGGTCGCTCAGGCGTTGCCGACAGAACCCATGCCAACGCGCGAGCTCTTGTTCATCAAGCGTGTCGGCAAAGTTGCGCGCACGGTAGCGGAACAGTAATTCCGGCAGGCGCGTATCATCGAACATCCAGTGCCCCTGGCCCAGTTGAGCTGGATCCACGCTTCGCACTTGCTCGCATAAACGCCGATCACGATCCCCGAGGAAACCGTCATACAGCTGTTGTTCTGGATCCTCCACCGGGGCAAAGGCTTCTTCTTCATAAATGATATCCAGCTTGTCGCGCCAGATCGCCTGCTGATTGGCCAGGTGGTCAGCATGCGACTGCAACGTCGACATATCGATCCCCAGCCGCTGCTGATCTTGGGCACGTATTACCGATAACGGGGCCACGACCGGGCAACGATTGATATGCACCAACTTCAACGGCACCGGTAATTCACCGTCGGCCATGTCTTCACGGCGCGTGTACAAGCGCTGACGCAACACTTGCGCACTTTCCTTCAGTAACGGCGCGCTGTCCTGACCCAGGTCACACACAATCAGCGCGTTGCGATTGCGCGGGTGCCAGGCCAACGGCAACACCACACCGATATAGTTACGCTCCGCCGAAAAACGACCGGAGACATGCAGCAAAGGCTGCAACAGACGAATCTGCTCCATCACTTTATGTTTGCTGCGCAACTGGAACAGCCAGTCATACAACTTCGGTTGCCGATCACGAATCAAGCGGGCCAGGGCGATGGTTGCCCGCACGTCGGAAAGCGCTTCGTGGGCATGGCCGTGCTCGATGCCATTGGCCTTGCTGAGCAACTCCAGGCGCAAGCTGGTGCGCCCGTCCTGCTGCGGCCAGACGATTCCCTCGGGGCGCAAGGCGTAGGCGGTACGCACCACGTCGATCAGGTCCCAGCGACTGTTGCCGCCTTGCCACTCGCGGGCGTAGGGGTCGAAGAAGTTACGATAGAGACTGTAACGGGTAATTTCATCATCGAAGCGCAAGGTGTTGTAGCCGGCACCGCAGGTACCGGGGCGCGCCAACTCGGTGTGCACGCGCGTCATGAACTCCGCCTCGCACAGCCCCTGGCTGGCCAGTTGTTGCGGCGTGATACAGGTCACCAGGCAGGCGGCCGGGTGCGGAAGGATGTCCTGCGAAGGGCGGCAGTAGAGATTGATCGGCTCCTCGATCTCGTTCAGGTCGAGATCGGTGCGCACACCGGCCATTTGCAGTGGGCGGTCGCAACGCGGATTGATGCCGGTGGTTTCATAGTCGTGCCAGAAGATGCTGGAGCTCACGGGGTCTTCCTGTAACAAGGTCGACCAGAGTCTAGCGGGCTGTGCGGGGCCTGGGCCAGCGTTCAGGCAGAAGCGTTCATGGGGCGGAAGCTGAAGAAGTCCCGCAACGAGCGCACGAACTCATCATATTCCTGGGGGGCCTGCAGCAACATGAACCCGGCATCGTAATGCCCGGGGGTCTCATCTTCGCGGCACCACAGGCAACTGGCGGTGAGGTTTATGAACTGCAGACCGCCGCCAGCCAGCGGTACGCGCAGTTGCAGCTCGAAGTCCGGCCCTACCAGGACCGGTAGCTGGCTGATCAGCATCAGACCATCTTCGGATGCGTTGCCCAGGTAACCGATCTGCTGGTCGGTGAAGCGGTTGAAAACCTTGAGCACGCAGGGGAGCTGATGGCGTTGGATATGGCGTTCGATGAACATGGTCGCAGCGCGTTCCTGTACCTGGAGCCAGGAAGACAAGGTACTGGCGATAATCGATACAACATGTTTAACAGATTAGCCCAGTCGGTGGCACCCTTTACATGAAATCATGGAAACCTTGGCATTAACGCCAAGGTGTAGAGTTCACCGGATTGGCCACCGCCGCTTCCGTGCCACGCAAATGCCCCAGCTTCTCCAGCGTCTGCAAGCGCGCCTGGGCACGGTAGGCGTATTCGTTGCGCGGATACTGCTGGATCAGGTACTGATACGTCTGCGCCGCATCGACGAAGAGCTTCTGGCGCTCCAGGCACTGGCCGCGCAGCAGCGACACTTCCGGGTGGATGAACGGGCGGGCGCGGCTGGTGCGGTCGACCTGCGACAGCTCCAGCATCACTTTCGAGCAGTCGCCACGGTCGTAAGCGCGGTAGGCGTTGTTCAGGTGATGGTCCATGGACCAGCGGGTGCAGCCGACGACACTGGCCGCCATGGTCAAAACGATCAGGGTGCGCATGGGAATTCTCCTTTGATGGCAGTGTATCGGCCTTTCTCGACAAATCTTCACAGGCATTTGCAAGCATACCTCGACCGTTCAAACGCCACCCACACGCGTGCACAGGTAGTGCAACGGAACAATGACTACAGCGAGATTCAGGAGTAGCCTTTCGCTGCGCTTCACTATAGGAGTCTGTGCATGTCCATCCGCCGCACCAAAATCGTCGCCACCCTTGGCCCCGCCAGCAACTCGCCGGAAGTGATCGAACAGCTGATCCTCGCCGGCCTCGACGTGGCACGTCTGAACTTCTCCCACGGCACGCCGGACGAGCACAAGGCCCGCGCCCGCCTGATCCGCGACATCGCCGCCAAGAACGGCCGCCACGTCGCGCTGCTGGGTGACCTGCAAGGTCCGAAGATCCGTATCGCCAAGTTCGCCAACAAGCGCATCGAACTGAAAGTCGGTGACACCTTCACCTTCTCCACCGCCCACCCGCTGACCGAAGGCAACCAGGACATCGTCGGCATCGACTACCCCGACCTGGTCAAGGACTGCGGCGTCGGTGACGAGCTGCTGCTCGACGACGGCCGCGTGGTCATGCGCGTCGAGACCGCTACCGCGGACGCCCTGCGCTGCGTGGTGATCGTCGGTGGCCCGCTGTCTGACCACAAAGGCATCAACCGCAAAGGTGGCGGCCTGACCGCACCGGCCCTGACCGAAAAAGACAAGGCCGACATCAAGCTGGCCGCGGAAATGGACCTGGACTACCTGGCCGTATCGTTCCCCCGTGACGCCAAGGACATGGAATACGCCCGCAAGCTGCGCGACGAAGCCGGCGGTAGCGCCTGGCTGGTGGCCAAGATCGAGCGCGCCGAAGCCGTGGCCGATGACGAGACGCTGGACGGCCTGATCGCCGCCTCCGACGCCGTGATGGTGGCCCGTGGCGACCTGGGTGTGGAAATCGGCGACGCCGAGCTGATCGGTATCCAGAAGAAGATCATCCAGCACGCCCGTCGCAACAACAAGGCGGTGATCGTGGCGACCCAGATGATGGAGTCGATGATCCAGAACCCCATGCCGACCCGCGCCGAAGTGTCCGACGTGGCCAACGCCGTGCTCGATAACACCGACGCGGTAATGCTGTCGGCTGAAAGCGCCGCCGGTGCCTACCCGATCGAAGCCGTCCAGGCCATGGCGCGCATCTGCATGGGCGCTGAAAAGCACCCGACCAACCAGAAGTCCAGCCACCGCCTGCACACCACCTTCGAGCGCTGCGACGAGAGCATCGCCTTGGCGGCCATGTACACCGCCAACCACTTCCCAGGCGTCAAGGCGATCATCGCCCTCACTGAAAGTGGCTACACCCCGCTGATCATGTCGCGCCTGCGTTCGCACGTGCCGATCTTCGCCCTGTCGCCGCACCGCGCCACCCAGGCGCGCGCGTCGATGTTCCGCGGCGTCTACCCGATCGCCTTCGACCCGGCCTCGCTGCCGGCCGACAAGGTGAGCCAGGCGGCCGTCGACGAACTGCTCAAGCGTGGGCTGGTGGAACAAGGTGACTGGGTGATCCTGACCAAGGGCGACAGCTACCACACCATCGGCGGCACCAACGGCATGAAGATCCTCCACGTGGGTGATCCGCTGGTCGGTTGATCCGGCATTCGCCGGCACGCCGGCTCCTACGGACGTTGCATACTCCCCTGTAGGAGCCGGCTTGCCGGCGAAGCGGCCAGCACGGCGCTCTGAAAGCCATCAGGCATGTTCAGTGAAGACATCCGCCAAGACCTGATTCCGCGGCACCCCGGCAATGAACAGCCGCCGCGCAAACTGTTCCACCCGCCCCGGCGCCCCACATACCAGCGCCATCGTTTGTCGTGAAGACGGCCGCAACGTCGCCAACGCGTCTTCCAACTGATCCGCCAACACCAACTCGACCCTCACACCCGCCAAGTGCAACAACGGCTCGGCCAGGTAGTGCCCTGCCTGATCGCGTGCCACATGCATCACCCTGATCCCCCCTTGATGCCCCTGGCGCAGCGCCTCGCGCAAGATGCCCCACAACGGCGCAAGCCCGGTACCCGCGGCCAGCAGCCAGAGCGGGCGCGTGTGCCAGTCCGGGTCATAGTGCAATGCGCCACCGCGCAATTCACCAAGCCTCATCGCGTCGCCCACCTGTAGCTGCCTGGCCCGGTCGCAGAATGCACCGGGACGGCTGCAATCGATGTGGAACTCCAGGAAGTCCTCCTCCCCAGGCAGGCTCGCCAATGAGTAGGGCCGAGCGACATCGTCGCACCACAACACCAGGTGCTGCCCGGCCTGGTAGCGCAATGGCCTGTCAGGTTGCAGGCGCAGGCGCAGCACATCGCCGAACCAGGCCAACTCACGCACCAATGCGGGCAACCCGTCACGCTGCGGGTCGAACAAGACCACCCGCAGGTCGCCGCTGACCGAACACTGGCAGGCCAGCCGCCAGCCTTGCTCGCGCTTGTCCACCGCCAGCGCCTCGGGCTTGGCGTCGTCGGGCAGCCCATCCAGGCAACGCACCAGGCAGGCGTGGCAACTGCCGGCACGGCAGCTGTAGGGCACGGCGTAGCCCGCGTCGTTGAGCACGTCGAGCAGATTGCTGGCGCTCGACACCGTCCAACGGTGTTCGCCCACGCAAAGTTCAGGCATGTGTTCTCCAGGGTGAGGGCGGTTTCCAGACCGGCTCGCCGACAAGCCGGCCCCTACGGGTTTGGTGTCGTCCGATGGCAGCGGTGTTCTCATTCTACGGCGCCAGCAAGAAGGATGCCCGCGCCCTGCCGACCTTGGTCCAGACCACGTGCAGGTGTTTCCCACGGCGGGTCACGGTATACTGCCGCGCCTTTTTTGTGCCGGCCCGACCAGCCGGCGCCTTGCCAGGCGTTCCTGACATACAGGTGTGCACTGTCGGAATGCCTTTTCGAATGTTCCCGTCTTTAAGAGGAGCGCGCTGCATGACCGTGATCAAGCAAGACGACCTGATTCAGAGCGTCGCCGACGCCCTGCAATTCATTTCGTACTACCACCCCGTCGACTTCATCCAGGCGATGCACGAGGCCTACCTGCGTGAAGAGTCGCCCGCCGCGCGCGACTCCATCGCCCAGATCCTGATCAACTCGCGCATGTGCGCCACCGGCCACCGCCCGATCTGCCAGGATACCGGCATCGTCACTGTGTTCATCCGCGTCGGTATGGACGTGCGCTGGGACGGCGCCACCCTGAGCGTCGACGACATGATCAACGAAGGTGTGCGCCGCGCCTACAACCTGCCCGAGAACGTCCTGCGCGCCTCGATCCTGGCCGACCCGGCCGGTGCCCGCAAGAACACCAAGGACAACACCCCGGCAGTCATCCACTACTCGATCGTCCCTGGCGACAAGGTCGAAGTCGACGTGGCTGCCAAAGGCGGTGGTTCCGAGAACAAGTCGAAGATGGCCATGCTCAACCCGTCCGACTCGATCGTCGACTGGGTGCTCAAGACCGTCCCGACCATGGGCGCCGGCTGGTGCCCGCCTGGCATGCTGGGCATCGGCATCGGCGGCACCGCCGAGAAAGCCGCGGTGATGGCCAAGGAAGTGTTGATGGAGTCCATCGACATCCATGAGCTGAAGGCCCGTGGCCCGCAGAACCGCCTGGAAGAGATCCGACTGGAGCTGTTCGACAAGGTCAACCAGCTGGGCATCGGCGCCCAGGGCCTGGGCGGCCTGACCACCGTGCTCGATGTCAAGATCATGGACTACCCGACCCACGCCGCCTCGTTGCCGGTGTGCATGATCCCCAACTGCGCGGCCACCCGTCACGCCCACTTCGTGCTCGATGGTTCCGGCCCGGCCGAGCTGGAAGCGCCGTCGCTGGACGCCTACCCGGAAATCGTCTGGGAAGCCGGCCCGAGCGCCCGCCGCGTCAACCTGGACGACATCACCCCGGAAGAAGTCGCCAGCTGGAAACCGGGTGAGACCATCCTGCTCAACGGCAAGATGCTCACCGGCCGCGACGCCGCGCACAAGCGCATGGTCGAGATGCTCAACCGTGGCGAGGAGCTGCCGGTCGACCTCAAAGGCCGCTTCATCTACTACGTCGGCCCGGTCGACCCGGTCGGTGACGAAGTGGTAGGCCCTGCCGGCCCGACCACCGCCACCCGCATGGACAAGTTCACCCGCCAGATCCTCGAGCAGACCGGCCTGCTGGGCATGATCGGCAAGTCCGAGCGCGGCCCTACCGCCATCGAGGCGATCAAGGACAACAAGGCCGTGTACCTGATGGCCGTCGGCGGCGCCGCCTACCTGGTGGCCCAGGCCATCCGCAAGTCGAAGGTCCTGGCCTTCGCCGAGCTGGGCATGGAAGCGATCTACGAGTTCGAAGTGAAGGACATGCCGGTCACCGTCGCGGTGGACAGCAAGGGTGAGTCGGTGCACATCACCGGCCCTGCGCTGTGGCAAAGCAAGATCGCCCAAAGCCTGGCAGTGGAAGTGAAGTAACCGCGCTTTCGCACAAAAAAGGAACCGCCCCTTCATGGGGCGGTTTTTTTTCGCCCACTCTCCGCACCTCAACGACCGCCCAGGTTGCGCCTCACACCGGAAGTGCCTTGAGCCAGAAGGACAAGATCTTGGAGGACTGCTCCTGCTCGTCCAGGTCGCGCCAACGCAGGGAAGTGCGCAAAGACGGCGCCTGCAGAAAGCCGCGGTTTCGCCAGAAACCGTGCAAGGGCCTGTAGTCCAATGGACGACGCGGGTGCCCGGCAGGGCGCTCGACCGTGCAAAACGCGCAATAGTCGAACTCGGCAAGCTTGTGGGCGTAGGACTCGCGTTCGATGAAGAACCGCACACCCAGCCCCCGACCCCGGTAGGCCGGCAGCACTGCCGACTCACCGAAGAAGTAGACCGAGTTCGGGTCCTGCCCTTGATCCAGGAATGGTTGCTGCAGCTCGGCGGCGGCATCGACCAGCGGCTGGCCGCAGGACGCGCCCACCACCTGGCCTGCGTCGAGCGCCAACACCACCAGGCTGCGCCCGGACTCGGTGTAGGAAGACAGGGTGTCGACTTCGTCCTGGGCAACGCTGCCATACAAGTAGGGAAACTCGCGAAACACCGTCAGGCGCAAACGAGCGAGGTCATCGAGGTAAGGCGCGATGGCGGCGCCGTGGAGCAGGCGGATTTCCATGCGGGGCGGTCTTTTCGATCGATGTGGAGGTTGCGCTCGGTCAAGCCGGGCCTGAATCAAGACCCTAACATCCGCTCCAGGCCATGCCCTTTTCCCTGCGCGACAGGTATTTCTCCATCACCGCTGTCGCCCGGCCCAGCACGGGGAAGTCAGCACCGCCCCTATGCGATCACCGCGGAATCCTCCCCATCACCGTCAGAAACGCTGCCAGCCACGCCGGATGCGCAGGCCAGGCAGGCGCGGTAACCAGGTTACCGTCCACGTGGGCCTGGTCCACGGCGATATCAATGAAACGCCCGCCCGCCAGGCGTACCTCCGGGGCGCAGGCTGGGTAGGCACTGCATTCACGTCCTTCCAGCACCCCCGCCGCCGCCAACAATTGCGCGCCGTGGCAGACCGCCGCTATGGGCTTGCCCGCCTTGTCGAAGGCCCTGACCAACGCCAGCACCCGCTCATCCAGGCGCAGATACTCCGGTGCCCGTCCACCCGGGATCAGCAGTGCATCGTAGCTTTCGGCCCGCACCTGAACGAAGTCGAAGTTCAGGGCGAAGTTGTGCCCGGGCTTCTCGCTGTAGGTCTGCTCGCCTTCGAAATCATGGATCGCGGTGCGCACGGTCTGCCCCGCGACCTTCTCCGGGCACACCGCATGCACGGTGTGGCCAACCATGCGCAGGGCCTGGAACGGTACCATCGCCTCGTAGTCCTCGACGTAATCGCCCACCAGCATGAGAATCTTCTTCGCCGTCATCGCATCCACTCCTTCCGTTGCATGGGAACAATCCCAGCACGATAGACCGCTTTACCGACAAGCGATATACGCCGCAAGTCGCTAGTCGCGCCGGTCCAGCCAGTTGGCCACCACCCGGTCGAGCCAGCCCCACAGGCGTTGCTGGAAGCGGCGCCACAAAGGCCGGGCATGCCAGCGGGCCAGGTCGACCTCCTGGCTGAGGGCGAAGTCCCGTTCGAAGCTCGCCGTCACGGCGCCGGTCAGCGAGGAGTCGAGCGCCTCGACGTTGGCTTCGAGGTTGAAGCGCAGGTTCCAGTGATCGAAGTTGCACGAACCGATGCTCACCCAGTCGTCCACCACCGCCATCTTCAAGTGCAGGAAGCACGGCTGGTACTCGAAGATCCGCACCCCGGCACGCAACAAGCGCGGGTAGTAACGATGGCCGGCATAGCGCACCGCCGGGTGGTCAGTGCGCGGCCCCGTGAGCAGCAGACGCACATCGATACCCTTCTGCGCGGCGCGGCGCAGGGACCGGCGCACGCTGAAGGTGGGGAGGAAATACGGGGTGGCCAACCAGATGCGCCGCTGACCGCTGTTCAGCGCGCGCACCAGGGCGTGCAGGATATCCTTGTGCTGGCGCGCATCGGCATAGGCCACCCGGCCCATACCCTGGCCCTGGGCCGGCACCTGGGGCAAGCGCGGCAGGCCAAAGCCCTCCGGCGGGCGCCAGGCGGTGCGGCGCTGGTTGGCGTGCCACTGGCGGTCGAACAGCAGTTGCCAGTCGGTGACCACCGGCCCTTCCATGCGCACCATCACTTCGTGCCAGTCGCTGGTGGCCTCGCCCGGCGTCCAGAACTCGTCGGTGACGCCGGTACCGCCCACCGCCGCCCAGCGCTCGTCCACCAACAGCAACTTGCGATGATCCCGGTAGAGGTTGCGCAGCCCCCGGCGCCAGCGCAGGCGGTTGTACCAGCGCAGGTGCACGCCCGCCGCCAGCAGGCGCTCACGCAGAACGCTGGGAAAGGCCAGGGAACCATAGTCGTCGAACAGGCAGCGCACCCGCACGCCGCGCCGCGCCGCCTGTTCCAGGGCCTCGACCACCGCCTCGGCACAAGCCCCGCCCTCGACCAGGTACAACTCCAGGTCGACCTGGAATTCGGCGCGGGTGATCGCCAGGAGCATGCACGGAAAGAACTCGGGGCCGTCGACCAGCAACTCGAACTGGTTGCCATCCCGCCAGGGGAAGACCGGCCCCGGCATATCAGCGGGCGGTGAAGATCAGTACCGCGCTCACCGGCACCGACGGGTTGATCGACTTGAGCCCGGCCAGCTTGCGCAGGTTTTCCAGGCCTGGCAGCAGCCCGAAATCGGCGGCACGCAGGACCAGCGGCTCCAGCGTGACCACCTGGAAACGGCGCTCATCCAGGCGGGTGGCCAGCAGCAGGGTGTTGTAGTCGTGGGTCTGACCGTGCAGGGTGACGCTCACCGGCAGGCGCAATTCCAGCTGGGCGCCATTGGCCAGGTCGTTGATCGGGCGCAGGTCGATCTGCGCCTGCACCTTGCCTTCGGCGAAGCGCTCGACCTCGAACAGGCCATCGCGCATGCGCTCGTCCCGCAGCGGGATACCGCTGCTGATCGAGTCCATTTCGATGCTCACCTCGGCGCCGCCCTTGCGGTCGACCTTGCCGTGCAGCACCAAAAAGCGGTTCACCTCAGCGATATTGCCGTTCTTGCCGGTGACGAAAGATAGCCGCGAGGACTCGCCATCCAAGTGCCAGTTGGCTTGGGCAGGCAGGCACAGGGCGAGCAGCAGTGCGGGCAACAGACGGGACGCTCTGAACATGTGAAATCCTGTGAATCAAGGCCGTCAACCTTACCTGCCCGATTTCACGGCAGCAAGCGGCAACCCTCGCGCGCGCCCTGCCAGGCCGCCTGGTTGCGCCGACCCAGGCCCTCGGCGGTCACCTGGCGACGGGCGGCGTCCTCCTCGAGCAGGCTGAGCGCCAGGTACTGCTTCACATAGCCTCGGCAGTACGTTTGCTCGAAGCCCATGACGAAGCGGCAGGAACAGTACTCTTTCGCAGAGTAGGCCGAGAGGATGCCAGGAAAGTCCATCAGCGCCTGGCGCTCATACCAGCCCCAGCCCAGCAGCGCCAGCAGCAGGACCAGCGAGGCCTGCTTCATGCCCCCTCCCCGGCCATGGCCGCCAACACCCGCTTGAGCAGTTCGTTGTGGCTGAAGCTGCCATCGCGGTCATCGGCGTAACGCACGATCACCAGCTTCTGTGACGGCAGCACATACAGTGCCTGACCCCAATGGCCGAGGGCGGCGAAGGTATCGACCGGCACATCCGGCCATGGCGCAGGGTGGCCAGGCAACGGCAGGTTCAGCCACCAGTGCCCCCCCGGATTGGCCTCGCCGGGGATAGACTCGGCCAGCGTGAACAGGGTTCGGTTGAACGCCACCCAGCTCGCTGGCAACAACCGACGCTCAGCCCAACGCCCCTCACGCTGCATCAGTAGGCCGATGCGCGCCAGGTCGCGGGCGCTCAGGTACAGGTAGGAAGAGCCGACGTAGGTGCCAGCCCCATCGCGCTCCCACACGGCGCTGGTGATGCCCAGCGGCGTGAACAGGGCCTGCCAGGGGTAGTCGGCGTAGCGGCCCGGTTCGAGCATGCCGCGCAGGGTCGCGGCCAGCAGGTTGGTATCACCGCTGGAGTAGCGGAAACGCTTGCCTGGCGGGCTCTCGGCGGGCATCGCTGCGGTGAAGCCTGCCATGTCGCCACGGCCTCGGGTGTAGAGCATGGCCACGACCGACGACTTCAGCGGCGCGTATTCGTAGTCTTCCTGCCAGGCCAGGCCGCTGGCCCAGTGCAGCAAATCGGCGATGCGCGGGCCGGGGTACGCCTGCAAGGCCGGATAGTAGCGGGCTGCGGGGTCATCCAGGTGGAAGCGTCCTTCGCCATAGGCCACCCCCATGAGCGTGGCCAGCACACTTTTGCTTACCGACCAGGTCAGGTGCGGGGTGTTGGCGCTGGTCGGCGCCGCGTAGCGCTCATGCAGGATGCGGCCATCGCGGATGATCAGCAGCGCATCGGTACGAATGCCGCCACGCGCCGCATCGCGTGGCGCGAAAGCGTAGTTGTCGACAGCCTGCCAATCGAGGCGGGCATCGTCGACCAGCCACTGTGCCGTGGGCCAATCCTCGGCCCAGATCGGGCCTGCTGCCATGGCCAGGGCAAACAAGAGAGCCTTCATGGTGATCGCCTGCATGGGGTTGAAGCCGCCCCCTACAGGTTTTGCGCGATCCCTGTAGGAGCGGCTTCAGCCGCGATGGGCCACACTGCGGCCCTGGTTCAAAGGATCACCCAGCCTCTCAGGCATTCATGACAATCCTGCGGCAGTCCAGGCCTTGGCCAGGCGCTTGTCGCGGGCGGCGGCGGCCAACGCCAGCACACCCTGGTCGCGCTGCCACAGCTGCGCCCAGTGCCCGGGGCCGGCCGCCAGGGCCTTGTCGATCTCGCCACGCAGCCCCTGGAACTGGGCGAACAACCCGCCCAACAACAAGTGACAGGCAACACTGTCGGGGCATTGCCGGCTGCCCTCGGCGCAGCCAGCAAGCAGGCTGACCAGGCGCAGGCGCAAATCCTGAGGCCACGCGCACTCCTGCGCGACGCCATGCAGCCAGCCCACCAGGGCGGCGAGCACATAGAGGTCCTCAAGGGAACGGAAAGGTTTGACGTAGGCATCCCAGCCATCGCCGGCCAGCAGTTCACACGCCGCGTCCTTGAGCAACAACCGGCCGTGGCCGACCTCGGGCATCAACGGTAGCGTCGGCAAGGCTTCAAGTGTGACGCCGTGCTCCCCCGGATAGACCACCGCCAGCTGCAGCCTCGGCGCCTCGCCCTGCCCTTCATTGCGCGCCGCCACCAGCAACCATTCAGCTTCCAGGCCGGCCGTGACGAAATCCTTGCTGCCGGTCAGGCGCAGCCCCTCGAGCCGCGTATGCATGTCGGCCGGGCGCACGCTGCGCCGTTCGGTGGCGCACAACGCGCCCAGGCTGGCCGGCGCGCTGGGCCATAGCACCCGCAGCGCGGCCTGATAGCCGAGCAGGAAGGCCAGCCCCGGGGTGGCCATCGCGCGCCCGCCGAGCACCGCCAGTTCGAACGGGGCGACCGCGCCAAGGCGTTCGAGCACGGCCGTGTAGGTTTCGCCCAAAGTCGTTGCCAAGGGCAGGCGCAGGGGGTCGTTGAGTCGTTGCAACCAGGCCATCGGGCGCTCCTTGTGGGCTGGCGGAGGGGTGTCACGCAAGCATCACCAAAGATTCACAGGGGTGACACCACGCGTACCTAGGCTGACTTTGCACAACAAAGCCGACCGGCCGCAACCCTTTGGCTGGCTTATGGAGACTCGCAATGACTCGGATCGCTCGCTCTGGCGACAACAGCACTGAACGCCGTCTGCAAGCCGAACGCCTGGTCGGCGCCGCGGCCCTGCAGGAAGCACAGGCCCTGCGCTTCAAGGTGTTCAGCGCCGAATTCAAGGCCAAGCTCAAGGGCGCCGAACACGGCCTGGACATGGACGACTACGACATCCACTGCCGCCACATCGGCGTGCGCGACCTGGCCACCGGCCAGTTGGTCGCCACCACCCGCCTGCTCGACCACCAGGCCGCCAGCAGCCTGGGGCGCTTCTACAGCGAAGAGGAGTTCAGCCTGCACGGCTTGCTGCAATTGCAAGGCCCAATCCTCGAACTGGGCCGCACCTGCGTCGACCCGGCTTACCGCAACGGCGGTACCATCGCCGTGCTCTGGGGGGAACTGGCCGAAGTGCTCAACGAAGGCCGCTACAGCTACCTGATGGGCTGCGCCAGCATCCCCATGCAGGACGGCGGCGTGCAGGCCCACGCGATCATGCAGCGCCTGCGCGAGCGCTACCTGTGCACCGAGCACCTGCGCGCCGAGCCGAAGAACCCGCTGCCCACCCTGGCCCTGCCGAACAACGTCATCGCCGAGATGCCGCCGCTGCTCAAGGCCTACATGCGCCTGGGCGCGAAGATCTGCGGCGAGCCGTGCTGGGACGAGGACTTCCAGGTCGCCGACGTGTTCATCCTGCTCAAGCGCGACGACCTCTGCCCGCGCTACGCCCGCCACTTCAAGGCGGCAGTCTGATGCGGCGGCTGCGGGCCAGTGCCCGCCTGCTGCGGCTGTGCCTGGTGCTGGTACTGGGCCTGGCCATGGCCAGCAGCATCGCCCTGGGCGAGCGCCTGGGGCTGAACGCCTCCACCGAACGCCGCCAACGCTGGACCCGCCTGTTCATGGGGCGCCTGGTCGCCGCCCTGCCCTTCGAAGTGCGCGTGGTCGGTGCCCTGCCGCAACGGCCGATGCTGTGGGTGTGCAACCACGTGTCGTGGACCGACATCCCCCTGCTCGGCATGCTCACCCCGTTGTCGTTCCTGTCCAAGGCCGAGGTGCGCCACTGGCCGGTGGCCGGCTGGCTGGCCGAGAAGGCCGGGACGCTGTTCATCCGCCGCGGCGGCGGCGACGCCCAGCGCCTGCGTGAGCAGATCGCTGGCCAGCTGGGGCAGGCTCGTCCGCTGCTGATCTTCCCCGAAGGCACCACCACCGATGGCCGCAGCCTGCGCACCTTCCATGGTCGGCTGCTGGCCGGGGCCATCGACCAGGGCACGCCGCTGCAGCCGGTGGCGATCCAGTACCTGCGCGCGGGCGAGCCCGACCTGATCGCGCCGTTCATTGGCGAGGACGATCTGGTGTCGCACCTGATGCGCCTGTTCGGGCATGACCGGGGCGAGGTGGTGATCCACCTGATACCGCCGATCTGCAGCATGGGCAAAGAACGCGCCGCGCTGGCGTTCCAGGCGCAGCAGGCGATCCAGTTGGCGTTGTTCGGCGTCGAGGAGATCGAGCCCCGCCGGCAGGCCAAGGCCGCCTGAGCATCAGGATTCGGCGCGACCTCTGTAGGAGCGGCTTCAGCCGCGATCACCCGCAAAGCGGGTGTCAGGCACCGCGCCGCTTGCATCGCGGCTGAAGCCGCTCCTACACAGGCCTGCTGCCCCCTCAGCATTCCCACACCCCCCTCAGGGTTTCCCCCATGGCCGGACCGCCCCTGCCTTAGTATCATTTCGCCCTCACGGACCACCCGGGACCTCAACGTCCCCCGCCTAGGAAGGCCCTTTCACTTTGTCTGCTACACCCGCCGCGCCCGCGCCCAGCGAGCGCGAAATCCAGATCGCCATCGCTCCCCTCGACACCCTCCTCAGCGAAGACCTCGGCGCCGCCGCCGCGTCCGTCGACCACTGGCTGCAGGAAATCAGCTACGGCCTGGTCGACCTGCAACTGCTGCGCCAGGCCGCCGAAAGTGTGCCGGTGATGGCCAACGCCCTGTCCTGCATGGACGCGCTGATCGACATCCTCGAACTGGTCGAAAACCCTTCCCCCGACCCGCTGCTGTGGGTCAGCCTGGGCATCAACCTGATCGGTATCGTCCCCTATCCGCCTGGCCTATCCCGGGCCCGCACGGTGCTGCGCCCGGTGCTGCAGCTGACCCGCCAGACCCTGCGCCGCCGCCCCGGCGCGCACATCGGCGCGGTGATCCTGGAGATCATCGACGGCCACCTGCACGCCAATATCCGCGGCGCCCTGGAACACTACGTGCGCGAGGCCCTAGCCCAGTTGCCGGCGATGCTCAGTGCCGCCGCCGACACCGCACGCCTGTTGTTCAGCAGCCTGGCCAAGACCATTGACTCTGCGGCCCGTGGCGACCTGGATGCCGCCAGCAGCCACCGCCTGGCCCGCGCGCAGATGGCCCAGGTGGCGCTGTACGACTCAGCCCTGGAGACCGACGCCTGGCGCCTGGCCCTGTCGGCCCTGGCCAACGCCACCGAGGGCAGCCTCAAGGACGGTTACAACAGCGTCGCCCGACACTTCAGCGGTGAACTGGACACCCTGTTGGGTCCCCTGATCCGCACCCTCGAAGACCTGACCAAGGTCGTGCCCCAGCGCCTGGAAGCGCTGGGCAGCGCCGGCCTGGAAAACAGCATCGCCTGGCTGCTGACCCGCCTGCTCGAGACCGTGCTGGCCAACCCGCGCCGCCCAGGCATGGCCGTCGCCATCCGCCCCGGCGTTACTCATCAGGCCCGGCATGTTCATGCGGAAGGGCCGACCGAGGTGGTACGCAGCCAGGTTCGCGCCAACAAGCAGCCCAAGCCTGCGAAGAACGGGCCGTGTGCCTGCACCGGCTTCAGCATCGGCCATGTGCTCGGTGACGAGACGCTGGCCCATCAGGATTTCAGTCTGTCCGGGCCGTTCCCGGTCAACTGGACGCGGGTGTACAACTCGCGGCTGGCCAAGCTGGACGACGGCAGCCTCGGCGTCCGCTGGATCACCGAGTTCACCACCTGCCTCGATGTCGTGGACAAGGGCGTGGTGTTCCACGACAGCGACGGCCGCAGCCACGACTACCCGCTGCCCAAGGTCGGCAAGCCGCACTACGATCCGATCGAGTACCTCAGCCTGGTACGCACCGCCGAGCAGCAACTGGTGGTGCTACGTGGCCTGGACCGCCGCGAAACCTATGCCCGCCAGGGTGACCGCTTCTACCTGACGCACATCCAGCTGCGCAGTGGCGCCGGGGCAATGCTGCACTACGAGCACCAATTCAACGGCCGCCCGGTGCTGTCAGACATCAACACCTACTCCGACAACGACCCCGAAAAAGTCCACCTGCAACTGGGCACCCTGCTCGACGACCATGGGCATATCCAGGGCCTGTGGCAGGTGGTCGACGGCACGCCGCTGCGCCAGCTGTGCGGCTACCACTACGACGCTCAAGGCGACCTGATCGCCGCCCAGGACGAGCACGGCGCCGCCTGGCACTACCAGTACCAGCATCACTTGGTGACCCGCTACACCGACCGCACCGGGCGCGGCATCAACCTGGAATGGGACGGCAGCGGCCCACAGGCCAAGGCCATCCACGAGTGGGCCGACGACGGCAGCTTCGAGACCCGCTTGGCCTGGGACCCGAACATCCGCCTGACCTATGTCACCGACGCCCACGGCCAGGAAACCTGGCACTACTACGACGCCCTCGGCTACACCTACCGCCTGATCCACCCGGACGGCCGCGAGGAGTGGCTATTCCGCGATGAACGCAAGAACGTCATCCGCCACGTCCACCCCGACGGCAGCCAGGACCGCTACACCTACGATGAACGCAGCAACCTGCTGCAGCACATCCGCGCCGACCACAGCACGGTGCACTACGCCTACGACGATCATGACCAGCCGATCAAGCTGCGCGATGCCGAGGGGGGCTTGTGGCAGCGTGACTACGACGAGCGCGGCAACCTGGTCGAGAGCGTCGACCCGTTGGGCAACAAGACCGAGTTCGCCTATACCCCGGCCGGGTTGGTCAAGGCGATCAAGGATGCGCTGGGCAACGAGAAGACACTGGCCTACAACGATGCCGGGCAGTTGCTTGAGTACACCGACTGCTCCGGCAAAACCAGCCAATGGACGTACAACGCCTTCGGCCAGCTGACCGAATTCGCCGACGCGGCCAACAACAAGACCGCCTATGAGTACCAGGCCGGACAGCTAGCCAAGGTCACCCACCCGGACAAGACCGAGGAGCGTTTCAACTACGACGCCGAAGGTCGCCTGCTGCCCACGTCGACGCGCTCGACCGCTGCACCACCTGGTCCTATACCGCTGCGGGGATGCTTGCCGAACGCGTCGACGCCAATGAGCACACCTTGCACTACCGCTGGGACAAGCTCGGCCGCTTGATCGGGCTGGAAAACGAGAACACCAGCAAGGCCACCTTCCTCTACGACCCGGTCGGCCGACTGCTGCAAGAAACCGGCTTCGATGGCCTGGTCACCCGTTACCAGTACGACCCGTACAGCGGTCGCCTCGCCTCGACCCAAGTCGGCCAGCGCCGTATCGAGCTGACCTTCGACCCCATGGGCCGATTGAGTGAGCGCACGGCCCGCCTGGGCAACCAAAGCCAGAGCGAAACCTTTGCCTACGACGGCAACGACCAGTTGATCCAGGCCGTCAACGCCGCCAGCAAGCTGCAATGGTTCCACGATGAAGCCGGTAACCTGACCCGCGAGCACCAGTATTACTTGGCCACCGGCACGCCGATGGTTGCGGTATGGCAGCACGAGTACGACGCCCTCAACCAGCGCACTGCAACGATCCGTCCGGACGGCCACAAGGTCAGCTGGCTGACCTACGGCAGCGGCCACCTGCTCGGCATGACCCTCGACCAGCACGAAATGCTGGCTTACGAGCGCGACGACCTGCACCGCGAAACCGTGCGGCATCAGGGCAATAAGCTGATGCAGACCCAGGCCTGGGACCCGGCCGGGCGCTTGCAGGAACAGTTGTTGGGCAGCCACGACGGCCAGTCCACGCTGCTCAAGCGTCAGTACCGCTATGACGCCGCCGGCCAGCTGACCAATATCCACGACAGCCGTCGTGGGCAGCTGGAGTACCAGTACGATCCGGTCGGTCGCCTGCTCAAGGCCACCAGCCGCCTGGGCGTGGAAACCTTTGCCTTCGACCCGGCCGGTAACCTGCTGGACCAGAAAACCCAGGAACTGAACCGCCCGCTGGAAGCCGATCCACGGCGTAACAAGCTGATGGACAACCTGCTGCGCGAGTACGCGGGTACTCATTACCGCTACGACGAACGCGGCAATTTGATCCACCGCCTGCACAACGGCGCCCATGCCCACTTCACCTGGGACTTGTTCGACCGGCTGGCCAGTTACAACGACGATAAGCTCAAGGTCGACTACAGCTACGACGCCCTGGGCCGGCGTTTGCACAAGCATTCGGTGGCGCACTTCTGGGACCGCCCGGAAGCGGGCACCGGCTGGAACCAGCTGCAACGGGCCAAGCGCCAACGTGAACTCGGCTGTGGCTTCACCCTGTTTGGCTGGGATGGCGACACCCTGGCCTGGGAGAGCTCACCGCCACGCGACGAAGGCGACACCGGTCGCACCGTGCACTATCTGTACGAACCGGGCAGCTTCGTGCCGGTCGCCCAGGCCCTGCACAAGAGCCCGATCCGCTTGCACAAGCAACCGGACTGGGGTCAGCGTGAATATGACTTCGATCAGGACCCGTTGTGGCATACCGAGGTGAAGCCACAAGCGTTCGACGCGATTGCCTGGTACCACTGCGACCACCTCGGCACGCCGATGGAGCTGACCGATGAGCACGGCCACATCGCTTGGGCAGGGCAGTACAAGGCGTGGGGTGAAGTGAGGGAGGAGCGCTCGGCGTGGGCCAAACAGCACGGCCTGAGCAACCCGCTTCGCTTCCAGGGCCAATACCACGATCATGAGACCGGGCTGCACTACAACCGCTATCGATACTATGACCCCCACCTAGGCCGTTTCGTAAATCAAGACATCATTCAGTATTCAGGAGGTATTAACCTTTATGTTTACTCACCTAACCCAATAGGATGGTGCGACCCGCTAGGCTTAGCCAAACGTAACGAGCACAAAGTTACGGGCAACACAGCTGGAGGGGATGTGATGAACCGAGGCGTCCATGTAAACATCCAAGGCCCTGGCCTCCCCAAAAAAGGACATATCGGGTTGACTCCCGATGCGTCCGGTGAGCGTATTGAGTTTGTACCGGTTGACCCAGCCACTCGCAACATGAAGCCTGGTGAATGGAAAAAAGCATGCGAGTGCATTGTTGAGTATCTTGAAGAGCCCAGCAACGTCAAGAAAATGGCATCTGCTGCCCAAGCCGGAATCGATGCCAACCCGAAATCCAATAGAGTGGAAGAACTTGCTAAGACCAGGGATATCTTGAATAAGCATCATGCTTCGAAAACGAATCCTGCACGATGAGGCGAATCATGGAACTATTTGAACTTGTCGATATTTTTCTGCGCGATGGCTGCGTAGAAAAACCCGAACTTCTTGGCGTTTCCGACTTCTCCCCGGAAACACTGGAGAATGCCGGATATTACTTGACTGGCGAGACCTGTGATTTTCACTCCTATGAAAATTATATAGATATATTTCATAAAAAAAACCCACTCTGGATACTCCATAAACAATATTTCAATAAGAAAATCCCCATTGGCAACGCATTCGAAATAGGGCCTCGCGCCAGATTGACAACACTCATAAAGAACCTGCCAGCATCAAGATCACTAAAATTCTTCTTTGATGAAACTCGAAAGGAAGGAGCAATGACGATAGATGACTATTACGTGATCAGGTTTAACGAAACCTGCTCACGAGGCGCTTATCTTATCGAAACACTAGAAAGCTCTCTTGATAAATCTGGTGAGCATGAACACTTGGCAATTCGAATGGTGACCAGCACATTAACCGAAAGCGACATGAGCTCCCCCTTAAACAGAGAAGACGCCCCGAAGCCCTATAGAAAACTAAAAACCGCACTTTACAAACGATTCCAAGCCACACCAAAACCCGAGCACCAAGAAACTAGATGAACGAAGGAAATGCTTAATTTAAATCAAGCATTTCCAGGTTAATATACGGGAAGTACTGAGCTAAAATCTGGCAATTTCCGACCGAACTCTCATTCCTAGCAAGTTCAAGACTGACCACCGTTGCGACGTCTTGGCCGGCATCTACACAAACAGTCGGCGACGCAGTTCTGAGACGATATCCGAACACAGCCACAGTGGGCTAAACAACAGCACAATAGGGGCGGCACTTGCCGCCCCACGATGTATGCATTGCATGATCGACCCAGCCCGACTGGCTGCAAGACACCCAGACCGAGCCGTTCCTGCCTCAATGCCTCATACCCAGCTCCGCATCATCCATCAGCGCCTTGGCCAGCGCACTCAGATAGTACGACGCCCAGAGCAGTTGCGGCTTTTCCTCCATGATCCCGGCAATAGTCAGGTCGCGCACGCAGCCCATCAGTTCCGAGGCCTGTTCGCGGGCATGCTGGCAAGGGATGCCGGGTTCGATGCAGAACAACGGGGCGGTCTGGCCTTCGCCTTGGTAGAACTTGGTTTTGCCAGCGGTGGTGTTGGGGGTGGTGTCGTCTGTGGTCATTGTTTTTCTCCCTGAAGTGGTGGGGGCCTGGGCGGGCCCTTTCGCCGGCAAGCCGGCTCCTACAGGTGGAGCGTGGCGTTTTTCGTAGGAGCCGGCTTGTCGGCGAACAGGGCTAGCCAGGGCCTAGTGCAGTACCCGCGGCTGCGCCGGCATCTGCACCTGGATCAACGCCGACTCGAGCAGCACGCGCAGCGATTCGACTTCGTGCATCGACACCATCATCAGGATTGTGGCCGGGGACCTGGGCTGGGCCAGTACCGCCTGATAGGCCACGGTCAATGCGCACAGGGCGTACTCGGTGGCCTGGATGAGGGTGTCTTCAAGGGAGTGAGGGTTGTGGGGAGGGTCGGGGACGATTTTTAACATGACTACCTCTTGCTGATGAGTGGGACCACCACCGTCTGCTGTCAAACAAGAGGGTGGCAGCTGTACATGGGTTGACAGACCGGTCAGCAAGAGCAAAACCCCGGCGCACACGAAGTGCCCCACATACAGCCGCCATGAAAAGCGAAACAGTTGAAGTTGCTCTTGGAAGTCGGCCTGTCAAAGCCGGTCGCTGATTCAAGCGACCCGCCGAGACTAGAGCCGTGCCAGAACGACCGCAACGGAAAAAGGGCGGTGGGAGTATGTTTGGGAAATGGACTACACGAAAGAGGTTAAATCTGATTTTCGGGCCTGAAAGGCAACTGTGACCAACCATGGGGGATGGCACCGGCTTTGCCGGTGATCGCGGCTGAAGCCGCTCCTACGAGCTCGCCGGAGATTCGGAGCGCTTCGCCGCGGCGAACGCCTGCAATTGCGGATAGAACTCGCGAAAATCCGCCAGCAACGGCGTATACAACCGCTCCACCTCGCCCATCATCCCCGTCATCACTTCCGGCCGTGACAGGCGCCGAGCGATGCCCTGGAACACTTGCTCCAGCATGGCGAAGTCGCCATAAGCCCCCAGCCAGTCATCCGCCGCCATGAACGGCGCGATCCGCGCCAGCCGGCCTGGCAGTTCCGGCTCGGCTAGCAGCACCTTGTAGAAGCCGCCGGTGAACTGTGCCAGCGGCTGTTCGGCATACTCGCCCCAATGCCGCGCCAGGCAGTGGTCGAAGAACACGTCCAGCACGATCCCGGCAAAACGCCGCCGCTCCCGGGGGAAACGCGCCAGCGCCGCCAGCACCAAGGGATGGCTGTCGGTGTAGCTGTCGATCTGCCGGTGCAGCCGGATCGCCGCCTCCAGCACAGGGGGGAATCGCCCCTCCAGCGTGCCCTTGACGAAATCGCCATACAGGCTGCCAAGCAATTGTTGCGGCGCATCGCCGCCAAGGTGCAAGTGTGCGAGGTAGTTCATGGCGGCAGTCTAGCACTCGCCCAGTCCCCATCGTCACGGCCCGATATAGCGATTACGCCTCAACTCAGAACACTTTCATATTTGTATATCGCGAACCATCGATTTATATTTCGCCTCATCGCGATATACCGTTAAGCAGCCTGAGAATCCGCCATGCCGATTGATCTCGACGAAATCATAAAAGCCCTGTCCCACCCGGTCCGGCGCGAAATCCTCGCCTGGCTGAAGGACCCGGCGGTGCAGTTCCCCGATCAGCAGCACAGCACCGACAACGGTGTCTGCGCCGGGCAGATCGACCAACGCTGCGGCCTGTCGCAGTCGACCGTCTCCGCGCACCTGGCCACCCTGCAGCGCGCTGGCTTGATCAGCAGCCAGAAGGTCGGCCAATGGCATTTCTTCAAACGCAACGAGGCCACCATCCAGGCGTTCCTCAAGCAGATGAGCCAAGAGCTCTGACAGCGGCGACGCCGCCGTATCCCACTGATTCAAGCGAGGCTTTGCACATGACTACGCTCTTCGACCCGATCACCCTGGGCGACCTCGACCTGCCCAACCGCATCATCATGGCCCCGCTGACCCGCTGCCGCGCCGACGAGGGCCGCGTGCCCAACGCGCTGATGGCCGAGTACTACGTGCAACGCGCCAGCGCCGGGCTGATCCTCAGCGAGGCGACCTCGGTCACCGCCATGGGCGTCGGCTACCCCGACACGCCTGGCATCTGGAACGACGAGCAGGTGCACGGCTGGCACAACGTCACCAAGGCCGTCCACGCGGCCGGCGGGCGCATCTTCCTGCAGCTGTGGCATGTCGGGCGGATTTCCCACCCGTCCTACCTGAACGGCGAGCTGCCGGTGGCGCCCAGCGCGATCCAGCCAAAAGGCCATGTGAGCCTGGTGCGACCGCTCAGCGACTACCCGACCCCGCGCGCCCTGGAGACCGAGGAAATCGCCGATATCGTCGAGGCCTACCGCAGCGGCGCCGAGAACGCCAAGGCGGCGGGCTTCGACGGTGTCGAGATCCATGGCGCCAACGGCTACCTGCTCGACCAGTTCCTGCAAAGCAGCACCAACCAGCGCAGCGACCGCTACGGCGGCTCGCTGGAGAACCGTGCCCGGCTGTTGCTAGAGGTGACCGACGCGGTGATCGAAGTATGGGGCCCAGGCCGTGTCGGCGTGCATTTGGCACCGCGCGCCGATGCCCATGACATGGGCGACGCGGACCGCGCCGAAACGTTTACCTATGTGGCCCGTGAACTGGGCAAGCGCGGCATCGCCTTCATCTGCTCGCGGGAGAAAGAGGCTGACGACAGCATCGGCTCGCTGATCAAGCAGGCCTTCGGTGGCCCGTACATCGTCAACGAGCGCTTCGACAAGGCCAGCGCCAACGCCGCCCTTGCCGCCGGCAAGGCCGATGCCGTGGCCTTCGGTATCCCGTTCATCGCCAACCCCGACCTGCCGGCGCGCCTGGCCGCCGATGCTGCGCTCAACGCGCCGCATCCGGAAACCTTCTATGGCAAGGGGCCGGTGGGGTATATCGATTATCCGCGGATGTGAGTGAGACCCTGTTCGCCGGCAAGCCGGCTCCTGCGTAGGAGCCGGCTTGCCGGCGAACAACCGGTCAGGGCCGGGCATTGATCTGCTGCTGCAGGTTCTGGATCTGGCTCTGTAGCGTGTTGATGTTACGGGTCATCTGCCCGCGAAACGCATCGAACTCCTGCACCGAGGCGCCACCGGACGCCTGCGCCGGACGGTTGTCGACCTGGCTCTTGAGCACCAGCACATCCTGCTCCAGGCTGGCGATGGCGGCGCTCGGGTTGCCCTGTTTCCTCAGCGCCGCTACTTCACTGTTCAAGTTCTTGAGCTGATCATCCAGCTTGCCACCGTCGACCTGGCCCGACTTGAGCGTCGCCAGTTCGGCATTGACCGCTTTCAACTGCGCCTGCAACTGGCCTTGCAGTTCGGTCACCGCCTTCTGCTGCTCACGGGTATCGGCCAGCACCTGCTCCAGGCGCTTGCCCAGGTCACCGGCTTGCCCGGCGACGCCTTGCTGCTGCTTGCCCTGCTCGGCCAGGCTGGCCTGCAACTGGCGGATCTGCAGTTTCAGCGCCTCGCTGCCGGTGGTGCTGTTCGATTCGCTGGCATCGACCTTGCCGCTGATCGCCTGCAAGCGCCCCGCCGCTTCCTCGCTGATGCGGGCGAAGCTTTCCTGGGTGGCCACCAGTTGCTGCTCCATCAGCGAGATCTGCTGGAAGCTCCACCAGCCCAGCCCTGCCAGGGCAATGAACGAAGCCCCCAGCAATGCCCACAAAGGGCCATTGCTGCGCGGTTGCGCGGCCTTCTGGCGGCTGCGCGCCACATGAGCGGGCAGCAGTTCATCGTCATCAGGGGTGCCGGCGCGCAGGGCGGGCACATCGTCGAAATCGTCGTGGGCGTCATTACGCATGGGTGCATTCAACCGCGGTAGTAGCAAAGAGGCATGAGTATAAACCGCCTGGGCGGCGCACTGATGACCATCATCCCGGCGCCAGGTTCACTGATTGCCCGGTTGCGCCTTCCACCAGGTGCAAAATTCATCCAGCGCGGCCCAGACGGTGGTTTTCGGCCGGTAGTCCAGGTACTGGCGGGCGCGGCTGATGTCGAGGGTGAAATCCGTGCTCATCACCTGCATCGCGGTGCGCGTCAGGGTCGGCTGCGGACGCCCGGGCCAGAGCAGGCAAGCCGCCTCGTTGAGCGCGGCCAAACTGTAGGCCATGCCGTAGGAACGATAGCGGGTGACCTGGGGCAGCTGCATCTGGCGCATCACGTAGTTCACCACGTCCCACAGCGGCAACGGCTGGCCGTTGCTGATGTTGTAGGCCTGGCCAAGGGCTTCGTCCCCGGCGAACAGTGCGCTGAGCAGCGCTTCGTTAAGGTTGTGCACGCTGGTGAAGTCGACCTTGTTCAGGCCATTGCCGATGATCGCCACCCGCCCCTTGCGCTGCATGTGCATCAGCCGTGGGAAAATGCTCGCGTCCCCGGCCCCGGTGACGAATCGCGGGCGCAGCGCCAGCACTTCGAGGCCGAACTCCTGGGCACCGAACACCTTCTGTTCGGCGAGGTGCTTGGTCAATGCGTAATGGTCGTGGAAACGTCGCGGCACCTGGTCCTCACGGATATCCAGGCGTGAACGGCCATTGAAGTAGATCGACGGCGACGACAGGTGCACCAGCCGGCGCACATGCTCCTTGATACAGCCTTCGACCACGTTCTCGGTAAGCACCACGTTGCCCTGGTGGAAATCCTGGTAGCGCCCCCAGTTGCCTACGGCCCCGGCGCAATGCACCACGGCGTCGACACCCTGGCACAGGCGCCGGGCCAGCTCGGCGTCGCCCAGGTCGCCGGGAATGAACTGCGCCCCGCGCTTGACCAGGTGCTCCACGCCCTCCGCCCGCCGACCGTTGACCCGTACCTCCAGGCCCTGCTCCAGGGCGAAACGCGCAAAGCGCCCGCCGATGAAGCCGCTCGCGCCGGTGACCAGAATTCGCATGTAAGACTCCGCCTTGCCAGATTTCAGATGCAGTTGACGCCAGCTGTGCCTACAAGGGCACCAGCCAATTCCGCGCCGACTGGCGCAGGTGTTCGGTCAGTTGGGCGAGCAGTTGCCCGCCATTGCGCCAATGATGCCAGTACAGCGGCACATCGATGGGGGTATCGCTGCAAATTTCCACCAGCGCCCCCCGCGCCAATTGCTCGGCCACCTGGCGTTCGGGCACCAGGCCCCAGCCAAGACCTGCCTCGGTCATGCGCAGGAAGCCTTCGGACGATGGGCACAGGTGGTGCAGGAAACCGTCCTGGATACCCAGCGAAGCCAGGTAGCGATGCTGCAGGAAATCATCCGGGCCGAACACGATCGCCGGCGTGCGGGCCAGGCGCCCGGCATCGAAACCTTTGGGGAAGTAGCGCGCCATGAACGCCGGGCTGGCCAAGGCACGATAGCGCATAGCCCCCAACGGCAGGCTGCGCGCACCGGCCACCGGGCGCTCGCTGCCGCACAGGCAGGCCGCTACTTCGCCCGCGCGCATGCGCTTGAGACCGACATCCTGGTCCTCGACCACCAGGTCGAGCAGCACCTGCTGCTCGGCGCAGAAAGCCCCCACCGCGCCCGCCCACCAGGTCGCCAGGCTGTCGGCATTGAGGGCGATGCGCAGACGCTCGGGCATCCCCTCCTCGTCCAGCGCCGGCACCTGGCGCTGCAGGTCGCGCTCAAGCAGGCGCACCTGCTGCACATGGTTGAGCAACTGGCGGCCGACTTCGGTTGGGCTCGGCGGCGTCGCGCGCACCAGCACCGGCTGGCCGACCCGCGCCTCAAGCAGTTTGATGCGCTGCGAGATGGCCGACTGCGACAACCCAAGCACTTGGGCGGCGCGCTCGAAGCCGCCTTGCTCGATCACCGCGGCCAGGGCGGCGAGCAGCTTGTAATCGAACATCGATATTCCTAATGACGGATGAGCTTTATTGGTTTTTCTTATACATCCGCACCCGCCACAATGGCCACATCTTTGTAGGTAAATCAGCGCCGGCGCTTCGTCGGCGCCAGTGGAGTGTTCCCGCTATGTGGCAAAGCTATGTGAACGGCATGCTGGTGGCTTTCGGGCTGATCATGGCCATCGGCGCGCAAAACGCCTTCGTCCTGGCGCAGAGCCTGCGCCGCGAACATCACCTGCCGGTGGCGGCGCTGTGCATCGTCTGCGACGCCATCCTGGTAGCCCTCGGCGTGTTCGGCCTGGCCACGGTGCTGGCGCACAACCCGACCTTGCTGGCCATCGCCCGCTGGGGCGGCGCGGTGTTCCTGATCTGGTACGGCGCCAAGGCATTGCGCAGCGCCTTTTCTAAACAAAGCCTTCAACACCAGGAAGGCCAGGGCATGCGTTCGCGCCGGGCGGTGCTGCTCAGCGCCCTGGCAGTGACCCTGCTCAACCCCCATGTGTATCTGGACACTGTGTTGCTGATCGGCTCGCTCGGCGCCCAGCAGGCTGTGCCCGGCGCCTATGTGGCGGGAGCCGCCAGCGCCTCGCTGGTGTGGTTCTCGACCCTGGCGATCGGCGCGGCATGGCTGGCGCCCTGGCTGGCACGCCCGGCCACCTGGCGGATGCTCGACCTGATGGTGGCGGTGATGATGTTCGCGGTGGCGGCGCAGTTGATCTTCAACTGATGACACGGGGCTGCCTTGCGGCCCTTTCGCCGGCAAGCCGGTTCCTACGATTATCCGTGCCGGCCGCTGGTCGGCACCGGCCAACCGCTCTGGAACCTCTATTCCCTATAGATGTTGCGTGGTTATGCATCGGGGCCGGTGCTATGATCCAGCCCTTGCGTCGCAAAGAGTACAAACTCGCCGACGCTCATCGGGCCGCCCGTGATCGGCCTTGCGCAAACCGCAAACAGACCTGAATCAGGAGATCCACCATGGCTTTTGAATTGCCGCCGCTGCCGTACGCCCACGATGCCCTGCAGCCGCACATCTCCAAGGAAACCCTGGAGTATCACCACGACAAGCACCACAACACCTATGTCGTGAACCTGAACAACCTGGTCCCAGGCACCGAATTCGAAGGCAAGAGCCTGGAAGAGATCGTCAAGAGCTCTTCGGGCGGCATCTTCAACAACGCCGCTCAAGTCTGGAACCACACCTTCTACTGGAACTGCCTGGCACCTAACGCCGGTGGCCAACCGACCGGCGCCCTGGCTGACGCCATCACCGCCGCCTTCGGTTCCTTCGACAAGTTCAAGGAAGAGTTCACCAAGACGTCGGTCGGCACCTTCGGTTCCGGCTGGGGCTGGCTGGTGAAGAAAGCCGACGGCTCCCTGGCCCTGGCCAGCACCATCGGCGCCGGCTGCCCGCTGACCAGCGGCGACACCCCGCTGCTGACCTGCGACGTCTGGGAGCACGCCTACTACATCGACTACCGCAACCTGCGTCCGAAGTACGTCGAGGCGTTCTGGAACCTGGTCAACTGGAAGTTCGTTGCCGAGCAGTTCGAAGGCAAGACCTTCAAGGCCTGATTGAATCAGCCTTGAACAAAAAGACCCGGCCCCGTGCCGGGTTTTTTATTGCGCCCCGGAAGGAGCCAGCCTTGTTGGCGAACAGGCCCACGGGCAAGGCTGCGCCTTGCATCGCCAGGAAGGCTGGCCCCTGCAGTGGGCACGACAGAAATCGCTGTGCCCTGCCCTGACGCTCTTGCTCAAGACGCAGAGCGCGCTAACATCAAACGTCTGGAAAGTTGATGCAGCGCACTCAAGTCGCATGCCTTCTCAACCGATACAGAGCCAAGGGCAGCTCCATCTTCCGGGGCGCACCTGCAATTGGTAATCGGTCGATAGTCTGTTGCCATGACTAATGGCAAAATAATGGCGTGCGCATGGATTAAGGAAACCCCATTGAAGCTGGAATTTCGGAACAGCTTATCGGTCAAGTTGCTCAGGGTGGTGCTGCTCTCGGCGTTGGCGGTCGGGGTCGTTCTCAGCTGCGCGCAAATCGTCTATGACGCCTACAAGACACGCCAGGCCGTGAACAACGATGCACAGCGCATCCTCGACATGTTCCGCGATCCGTCGACGCAAGCGGTGTACAGCCTCGACCGGGAAATGGGCATGCAGGTGATGGAAGGCCTGTTCCAGGACGAGTCGGTACGCATGGCCGCCATCGGCCACCCCAACGAAACCATGCTGGCGGAAAAATCCAGGCCGCTGCAGGACATGTCCATGCGCTGGCTGACCGACCTCATCCTCGGCCAGGAACGCACCTACACCACCCAGTTGGTCGGCCGCGGCCCCTACAGCGAGTACTACGGCGACCTGAGCATCACCCTCGACACCTCCTCCTACGGCGAAGATTTCCTGATCAACGCCGTGATCATTTTCACCTCCGGCGTGCTCAGGGCGCTGGCCATGGGCCTGGTGCTGTACCTGGTGTACCACTGGCTGCTGACCAAGCCGCTGTCGAAGATCATCGACCACCTGACACAGATAAACCCCGACCGCCCCAGCCAGCACCAGATCCCGCAGCTCAAGGGCCACGAACGCAACGAGCTGGGCCTCTGGGTCAACACCGCCAACCAGCTGCTGGCCTCGATCGAACGCAATACCCACCTGCGCCATGAAGCCGAGAACAGCCTGCAGCGCATGGCCCAGTACGATTTCCTCACCGGCCTGCCCAATCGCCAGCAACTGCAGCAGCAACTGGACAAGATCCTCGTCGACGGTGGCCGCCTGCAACGCCGGGTCGCGGTGCTCTGCGTGGGGCTGGACGACTTCAAGGGCATCAACGAGCAGTTCAGCTACCAGGTGGGTGACCAATTGCTGCTGGCCCTGGCCGACCGCCTGCGCGCCCACAGCGGCCGCCTCGGCGCCCTGGCCCGCCTGGGTGGTGACCAGTTCGCCCTGGTACAGGCCAATATCGAACAACCCTACGAAGCCGCCGAGCTGGCCCAGAGCATCCTCGACGACCTCGAAGCGCCCTTCGACCTCGACCAC
The DNA here is from genome assembly GCF_023277925.1 of Pseudomonas entomophila. Taxonomy (NCBI): domain Bacteria; kingdom Pseudomonadati; phylum Pseudomonadota; class Gammaproteobacteria; order Pseudomonadales; family Pseudomonadaceae; genus Pseudomonas; species Pseudomonas entomophila. Next base: position 5,549,243 of record NZ_CP063832.1, on the reverse strand, counting down.
CAGCAGATCCGCCTGCGCGCCACCATCGGCATCACCCTGTTCCCCGAGGATGGCGACAGCACCGAGAAGCTGCTGCAGAAGGCCGAGCAGACCATGACCCTGGCCAAGGCCCGCTCGCGCAACCGCTACCAGTTCTATATCGCCAGCGTCGACAGCGAGATGCGCCGCCGCCGCGAGCTGGAAAAGGACCTGCGCGAAGCCCTGCCGCGTAACCAGCTGTACCTCGTCTATCAACCGCAGATCAGCTACCGCGACCACCGTGTGGTCGGGGTAGAGGCGCTGCTGCGCTGGCAGCACCCGGAGCTGGGCATGGTACCGCCTGACCAGTTCATCCCACTGGCCGAGCAGAACGGCAACATCATCAGCATCGGCGAGTGGGTGCTCGACCAGGCTTGCCGCCAACTGCGCGAGTGGCACGACCTGGGCTTCGGCGAGCTGCGCATGGCGGTCAACCTGTCCACCGTGCAGTTGCACCACAACGAGCTGCCACGGGTGGTCAACAACCTGTTGCAGGCCTACCGCCTGCCGCCGCGCAGCCTGGAGCTGGAGGTCACCGAGACCGGCCTGATGGAAGACATCAGCACCGCCGCCCAGCACCTGCTCAGCCTGCGCCGCTCGGGCGCCTTGATCGCCATCGACGACTTTGGCACCGGTTACTCTTCGCTGAGTTACCTGAAGTCGCTGCCGCTGGACAAGATCAAGATCGACAAGAGTTTCGTGCAGGACCTGCTCGACGACGATGACGACGCTACGATCGTTCGCGCCATCATCCAGCTGGGCAAGAGCCTGGGCATGCAAGTCATCGCCGAGGGCGTGGAAACGGCGGAACAAGAGAGCTATATCATCGCCCAGGGCTGCCACGAAGGTCAGGGCTACCATTACAGCAAACCGTTGTCGGCGCGCGAGCTGACCGCCTTCCTCAAGCAGGCCCAGCGTAACCAGGTCTCGGTGCTGTAACCCCCGTCGATATTGGCCCTGCCCCGCAAACGGGCGTTTGCATGAAATGCACGCCCGCCCCTTTACAGCAAATGCAAATCTTTCGCATGATGTGACGGTTTCGCGTGCCTCGGCGCACGGTCCAACCACACGACGCAGGAAACCAACAATGATTCGAATGCCTCTGGCCTCCGCCAGTCTGCTGGCCATCGCCATCGCCCTCGCCGGTTGCGGCGAAGGCAAGGACGACAAGGCCGCCGCTCCGCAAGCCCAGGCACCTGCCGCCGCCAGCACCACCGCCGCGGCCCCAGGGGCTGTCGATGAAGCCGCTGGCAAGGCCGTGGTCAAGCATTACGCCGAAATGGTCCACGCCGTGTACAGCGACGCGCTGAGCACCGCCAAGCAGCTGCAGACCGCCGTCGACGCCTTCCTGGCCACCCCCAACGACCAGACCCTGAAGGCCGCCAAGGAGGCCTGGGCCGCTTCCCGCGTCCCTTACCTGCAAAGCGAGGCGTTCCGCTTCGGCAACACCATCATCGACGACTGGGAAGGCCAGGTGAACGCCTGGCCCCTGGACGAAGGCCTGATCGACTACGTCGACAAGAGCTACGAGCACGCCCTGGGCAACCCGGCGGCCAGCGCCAACATCATCGCCAACACCCAGATCCAGGTCGGCGAGGACAAGGTCGACGTCAAGGACATCACCCCCGAGAAGCTGGCCAGCCTGAACGAGCTGGGCGGTTCCGAGGCCAACGTCGCCACCGGCTACCACGCCATCGAGTTCCTGCTCTGGGGCCAGGACCTCAACGGCACCGGCCCAGGCGCGGGCAACCGCCCGGCCTCCGACTACCTGGAAGGCAAGGGCGCCACCGGCGGGCACAACGACCGTCGCCGTGCCTACCTGAAAGCAGTCACCCAGCTGCTGGTCAAGGACCTCGAGGAAATGGTCGGCAACTGGGCGCCGAACGTCGCCGACAACTACCGCGCCACCCTCGAGAACGGCCCGGTCAACGATGGCCTGCGCAAGATGCTGTTCGGCATGGGCAGCCTGTCGCTGGGCGAGCTGGCGGGCGAGCGCATGAAAGTCTCGCTGGAAGCCAACTCGCCGGAAGACGAGCAGGACTGTTTCAGCGACAACACCCACTACTCGCACTTCTACGACGCCAAGGGCATCCGCAACGTCTACCTGGGCGAGTACACCCGTGTCGACGGCAGCAAGCTGACCGGCCCGAGCCTGTCGTCGCTGGTGGCCAAGGTCGACCCAGCCACCGACGCCACGCTCAAGGCCGACCTGGAAGCCACCGAGGCGAAGATCCAGGTGATGGTCGACCACGCGCTCAAGGGCGAGCACTACGACCAGCTGATCGCCGCCGACAATACCGCCGGCAACCAGATCGTGCGCGATGCCATCGCCTCGCTGGTCAAGCAGACCGGCGCGATTGAGCAGGCCGCCGGCAAGCTGGGGATCGACAACCTGAACCCAGACACCGCTGATCACGAGTTCTGATCGGCGTTCATGGTTCACAAGAGGCGGCCTTCGGGCCGCCTTTTTTATTTGCCCATTGACCTGACATGCCCTCTGTAGGAGCGGCTTCAGCCGCGATCACCCGCGAAGCGGGTGCCTGGCACCGCGCTGCCCGCATCGCGGCTGAAGCCGCTCCCACAGAGGTCTCGCATCCGCAGTATGCATTTCACATTCTTTTCATCCGAGTAATTGCAAATTGCTCTTATTCAATAACGACCGGCCTGATAAGCTTGCACGCCGGTTTTTCGCCCATGCCCAGGATTGTCGATGTCCTTGCTCCGCCTAAGCCCCCTGCTACTGGCCCTCACCCTCGCCGCCTGTGACGACGCCCCGCGTTTCACCCAGGCCGAGCCCGGTGAAGCCCTCTCCGGCGGCAAGGCGACGGTAAAGCGCAACGACCGCAACGCCTTCTCACTGCCCTCGGCCAACCTGTCGCCCGAGCGGCGCCTGGACTTCGCCGTGGGCAACAGCTTCTTCCGCAGCCCGTGGGTGATCGCCCCCTCCACCACCACCGCCCGCGACGGCCTCGGCCCGTTGTTCAACACCAACGCCTGCCAGAACTGCCACGTGCGCGACGGCCGCGGCCATCCGCCCGAGCCTGGTGACAGCAATGCGGTGTCGATGCTGGTGCGCCTGTCGATCCCCGACCAACCGTACCTCGCCCGCGAGATCGAGCGCCTGGGCGTGGTCCCCGAGCCAGTCTATGGTACCCAGCTACAGGACATGGCCATCCCCGGCGTCGCGCCGGAGGGCAAGGTGCGCGTGAGCTATGAAAACCACACCGTGGCTTTCGAGGACGGTCATCAAGTCGAACTGCGCCGCCCCACGCTGCAGATCACCCAGCTCGGCTATGGCCCGATGCACCCCGATACCCGGTTCTCGGCCCGGGTGGCGCCACCGATGATAGGCCTGGGCCTGCTCGAAGCCATTCCCGAGGCCGACATCCTGGCCAACGAAGACCCCGACGACCGTAACCGCGACGGCATCCGTGGCCGCGCCAACCGCGTCTGGGACGACGCCCTGGGCAAGACGGTGGTCGGTCGTTTCGGTTGGAAGGCCGGGCAGCCCAACGTCAATCAGCAGAACGTGCACGCGTTCGCCGGCGACATGGGCCTGACCAGCACGCTCAAACCGAGCGACGATTGCACCCCGGCGCAGATCGACTGCCTGGCCGCGCCCAACGGCGATGGTGCCGATGGCGAAAAGGAAGTCAGCGACAACATCCTGCGCCTGGTCACCTTCTACACCCGCAACCTGGGTGTGCCGGCCAGGCGCGCTGTCGACGCGCCCCAGGTGCTGGCCGGCAAGAACCTGTTCTTCCAGGCGGGTTGCCAGGGCTGCCACACCCCGCAATTCACCACCGCCGCAGATGCCCATGAGCCGGAACTGGCCAACCAGGTAATCCGCCCCTACAGCGACCTGCTGCTGCACGACATGGGCCCAGGCCTGGCCGACGAGCGCACCGAATTCGCCGCCAACGGCCAGGACTGGCGCACCCCACCGCTGTGGGGTATCGGCCTGACCGAGACGGTCAGCGGCCACACCCAGTTCCTGCATGACGGCCGTGCCCGCAACCTGCTCGAAGCCGTGCTCTGGCATGGCGGCGAAGCCCAGGCGGCACGCGACCAGGTATTGACCTTCAACGCCGAGCAGCGCGCCGCGCTGCTGGCCTTCCTGAACTCACTTTAAACGCGCAAGGAGCCGGGCATGTTCCGTCCCAAACTGTTGTTCACCAGCCTCGCCGCACTCGCCCTGGGTGCCTGCTCGCCCCAGGACCCGCAGGCCGTGACCTCGGCCGCCATCGCCAAGCAGGTGATCCTGCCGACCTACAGCCGCTGGGTCGAGGCCGACCGCGCCCTGGCCGCCAGCGCCCTGGCTTATTGCGAGGGCAAAAGCTCGCTGGAGGCCGCCCGCGCCGACTTCCTCAACGCGCAGAAGGCCTGGGCCGAGCTGCAACCGCTGCTGGTCGGCCCGCTGGCCGAAGGCAACCGCGCCTGGCAGGTGCAGTTCTGGCCGGACAAGAAGAACCTGGTCGGTCGCCAGGTCGAGCAACTGGTCAACGGTGACAAGCCGGTCGATACAGAATCGCTGGGCAAGGCCAGCGTCGTGGTGCGCGGCCTGTCGGCCTACGAGTACATCCTCTTCGACAGCAAGCCTGATGTCGCCAGCGCAGAGCAGAAGGCACGCTACTGCCCGCTGCTGGTCGCCATCGGCGAACACCAGAAGGTCCTGGCCGAGGAGATCCTCAAGAGCTGGAACAGCACCGACGGCATGCTGTCGCAGATGACCAAGTTCCCCAACCAGCGCTACGCCGACTCCCACGAGGCGATCGCCGATCTGCTGCGCGCCCAGGTCACCGCCCTGGACACCCTGAAGAAGAAACTTGGCGCACCGATGGGCCGCCAGAGCAAGGGCATCCCACAGCCGCTGCAGGCCGAAGCCTGGCGCAGCCACTCCTCGCTCAAGAGCCTGGAAGCCTCGCTCAAGGCCGCCCAGACCGTCTGGGTCGGGGTCGACAACCAGGGCCTGCGCGGCCTGCTGGGCAAAGACCAGGCGCCGCTGGTGCAGAAGATCGACGGCGCCTACGCAACAGCGCTCAAGTCGCTTGCCGACAACCCGAAGACCTTGGGCGAGCTGCTGGCCGACGACGCCGGCCAACAGACCCTCAACCAGATCTACGACAATCTCAACGCCGTCCACCGCCTGCACGAAGGCGACCTGGCCAAGGCGCTGAACATTCAACTGGGCTTCAACGCCAACGACGGTGACTGATCATGCTGCGACGCCAGGCCCTGAAACTCGGTAGCGTAGTGCTCAGCGCCCTCACTCTGGGCGGCTGGAGCCTGTTTCGCAACAAAGGCAGCGAACCCCTGCTGCTCTCGGCGCGCGACGATGGCGACGGCAGGCACTATGCCGTCGGCTTTCGCCTGGACGGCACCGAAGTGTTCAGCACCCAGGTGGCCCAGCGTTGCCACGCGATCATCAATCACCCCGAACAGCCCATCGCCCTGTTCGTCGCCCGCCGACCTGGTACCGAAAGCTACCTGGTCGACTTGCGCGACGGCCGCCTGCTGCAGACCATCACCTCGCAACCGAACCGCCACTTCTACGGCCACGCGGTAATCCACAAAAGTGGCGAATGGTTGTACACCACCGAGAACGACACCACTGACCCAGGTCGTGGCGTGCTCGGTGTCTACCGCTTCGAAGGCGAGCGCCTGGTGCACAGCGGCGAGCTCCCGACCCATGGCATCGGCCCCCACGAACTGGCCTGGCTGCCCGACGGCGAAACCCTGGTGGTGGCCAACGGCGGCATCCGCACCGAGGCCGAAAGCCGGGTGGAGATGAACCTCGACGCCATGGAACCGAGCCTGGTGTTGATGCAGCGCGACGGCACCCTGCTGAGCAAGGAAACGCTGGCCCAGCAGATGAACAGCGTGCGCCACCTGGCGGTGGGCACGGACGGCACCATCGCCGCCTGCCAGCAGTTCATGGGCGCCTCCGACGAAACCGCCGAGCTGCTGGCGATCAAGCGCCCGGGCGAGCCGTTCAAGGCCTTCCCTGTGCCCGAGCGGCAGTTGCAGTCGATGGCCCAGTACACCGCCAGCGTCGCCATCCACAGTGACCTGCGCCTGGTGGCGCTGACCGCGCCGCGGGCCAACCGGCTGTTCATCTGGGACCTCGACAGCGGCGCGGTGAAGCTCGATGCACCGATGCCCGATTGCGCGGGGGTCGGGGCAGTGAAGGACGGCTTCGTCGTTACCTCCGGGCAGGGGCGTTGCCGCTTCTACGATTGCCGCAAGCAGGAACTGACCGGGCAACCGATGAACCTGCCGTCCGGGTTCTGGGATAACCACCTGCACCTGGCCTGACCCCTGTTCGCCGGCAAGCCGGCTCCTACCGCAGCTGTAGGAGCCGGCTTGCCGGCGAACCTCCCCTTTTCGCAAAAACCGACAATACTTTCCCCCATCGCACGTGGGCTGGATCGCCCGTGGTCGTGCGCGACGAACAACCACCTCGCATCCAGGGAACCGGACCTATGCTGCGCCGCCGCATGCTGATCATGTTGGCCGTCGTCCTGCTGATCGTGCTGATCCTGGGGGGCTTCAAGGCCTTTTCCATCTACAAGCAGGTTCAAATGTTCTCGGCCCCCAAGCCACCCATCAGCGTCGCCGCGGCCCAGGCCGAGCTGCGCCAATGGCAGGAGCGCCTGCCGGCCGTCGGCAGCTTGAAGGCCTACCAGGGTGTGGAACTGAGCCTCGAAGTGGCCGGTACGGTAAAGTCCCTGCACTTTGAGTCCGGCCAGCAGGTGAAGGCCGGGCAACTGCTACTGCAACTGGACAGCGAACAGGAGACCGCCCTGCTGGGCACCGCCCAGGCCGACCTGAGCCTGGCCAAGGTCGATTTCGGCCGTGGCAGCCAGCTGGTTGGCGACTCGGCGATTTCCCGGGGCGAGTTCGACCGCCTGACCACCCAGTACCGGCGCAACCAGGCGGTGGTCGACCAACTCAAGGCGTCGCTGGCGAAGAAGAGCATCAGCGCCCCGTTCAGCGGCACCATCGGCATCCGTCAGGTGGACGTCGGCGCCTACCTGGCCAGCGGCACGGTGATCGCCACCCTTCAGGACCTGTCGAGCCTGTACGTCGACTTCAACGTGCCCGAGCAAGCCCTGCCCCACCTGAGCCTCGGCCAGCAAGCGCTCGTGCAGGTTGCCGCCTACCCCGGCCAGACCTTCCCGGCCAGCCTCAGCGCGATCAACCCGAAAGTAGAGGAAAGCACACGCAACCTGTTGGTTCGCGCCACTCTCGCCAACCCCGACGGCAAGCTGCTGCCCGGCATGTTCGCCAGCCTCCAGTTGCTGCTACCCGATCCACAACCGCAAGTGGTGGTACCGGAAAACGCCATCACCTACACCCTGTACGGCAATTCGGTGTACCTGGTCAGCCGCAAGCAAGGCGAGGATGGCAAGCCGCAGGACGACAGCGAGGGCCAGCCCCAGCTGATCGCTGAACAGCGCACCGTGCAGACCGGGGAACGCCGCGACGGCTGGGTGGTGGTCAGCAAAGGGCTGCAGGCCGGCGACCAGGTGGTCACCGCCGGCCAGCTCAAGCTGTCACCCGGCGCGGCAATCCGTATCAGCAGCGAGCAGGCGCTCAAGCCGGGCACCCACTGAAGGAGGCAGGCATGGCGTTCACTGACCCGTTCATCCGCCGCCCGGTGCTGGCCTGCGTGGTCAGCCTGCTGATCCTGCTGCTGGGCGCGCAGGCCTGGAGCAAGCTGCAGATCCGCCAGTACCCGCAGATGGAGAACGCCCTGATCACAGTGACCACCGCCTACCCCGGGGCGAATGCCGAAACCATCCAGGGCTACATCACCCAACCGCTGCAGCAGAGCCTGGCCAGCGCCGATGGTATCGACTACATGACCTCGGTGAGCCGGCAGAACTTCTCGGTGATCTCGGTCTACGCACGCGTCGGCGCCGACACCGACCGCCTGTTCACCCAATTGCTGGCCAAGGCTAACGAGGTGCGCAACAAGCTGCCCCAGGACTCGGAGGATCCCGTGCTGAGCAAGGAGGCGGCCGACGCCTCGGCGCTGATGTACATCAGCTTCTACAGCAACGAAATGAGCAACCCGCAGATCACTGACTACCTGTCACGGGTGATCCAGCCCAAGCTGGCGACGCTACCGGGCATGGCCGAGGCGCAGATCCTCGGTAACCAGCTGTTCGCCATGCGCATCTGGATCGACCCGGTGAAACTGGCTGGTTTCGGCCTGTCGGCGGTGGACGTGACCAACGCCGTGCGCCACTACAACTTCCTCGCCGCTGCCGGCGAAGTGAAAGGCCAGTACGTGGTCACCAGCGTCAACGCCACCACCGAGCTCAAGTCGGCCGAGGCTTTCGCCGCCCTGCCGGTCAAGACCACAGGCGACAGCCGGGTACTGCTGGGGGACGTGGCGCGCATCGAGATGGGCGCGGAAAACTACGACACGGTCAGCTCGTTCGACGGCACACCGTCGGTGTACATCGGTATCAAGGCCACCCCCGCCGCCAACCCGCTGCAGGTGATCAAGGAAGTGCGGCGGATCATGCCGCAACTCGAAGAACAGTTGCCGGCGGGCCTCAAGGTGTCCATCGCCTACGACGCCACCCTGTTCATCCAGGCCTCCATCAACGAAGTGATCAAGACCCTCGGCGAGGCGGTGCTGATCGTCATCGTCGTGGTGTTCCTGTTCCTCGGTGCGCTGCGCTCGGTGCTGATCCCGGTGGTGACCATCCCGCTGTCGATGATCGGCGTGCTGTTCTTCATGCAGATGATGGGTTATTCGCTGAACCTGCTGACCCTGTTGGCCATGGTGTTGGCCATCGGCCTGGTGGTGGACGACGCCATCGTCGTGGTGGAGAACATCCACCGCCATATCGAAGAGGGCAAGACACCCCGCGAAGCGGCGCTGGAAGGCGCCCGTGAGATCGCCCTGCCGGTGGTGTCGATGACCATCACCCTGGCTGCGGTCTACGCCCCCATCGGCTTTCTCACCGGGCTGACCGGCGCGTTGTTCAAGGAGTTCGCGCTGACGTTGGCCGGCGCGGTGATCATCTCGGGCGTCGTGGCCCTGACGCTGTCGCCGATGATGTGCGCCCTGCTGCTGCGCCACGAGCAGAGCCCCAGCGGCCTGGCCCACCGTCTGGACGTGCTCTTCGAACAGCTGAAGGGGCGCTACCAGCGCCTGTTGCACGGCACTTTGAACAGCCGGCCAGTAGTACTGGTGTTCGCAGTGATCATCCTGTGCCTGATCCCGGTGCTGCTCAAGTTCACCCAGAACGAACTGGCGCCCAATGAAGACCAGGGCGTGATCTTCATGATGAGCAACTCGCCGCAAACCGCGAACCTGGACTACCTGAACGCTTACACCGACGAATTCACACCGCTGTTCAAGACCTTCCCCGAGTACTATTCGTCGTTCCAGATCAACGGTTTCAATGGCGTGCAGAGCGGCATCGGTGGCTTTCTGCTCAAGCCGTGGAGCGAGCGGCATCGTACCCAGATGGAACTGCTGCCGTTGGTCCAGGCCAAGCTCGAGGAGGTCGGCGGCCTGCAGATCTTCGGTTTCAACCTACCGTCCTTGCCCGGTACCGGGGAAGGCTTGCCTTTCCAGTTCGTTATCAACACGGCCGGAGACTACACGGCGTTGCTGGAGGTGGCCCAGCGGGTCAAGGAGCGTGCGCAAGCGTCCGGCAAGTTCGCCTTCCTCGACATCGACCTGGCGTTCGACAAACCTGAGGTGATGATCGATATCGACCGCGCCAAGGCCGCGCAGATGGGCGTGTCGATGGACACCCTCGGCGGAACTCTGGCCACCTTGCTGGGCGAGGCGGAGATCAACCGCTTCACCCTGGAAGGCCGCAGCTACAAAGTGATCGCCCAGGTTGAACGTGCCTATCGCGCCACGCCGGGTTGGCTGAACAACTACTACGTGAAGAACGAACAGGGTCAGCTATTGCCCCTGTCGACACTTATCACCCTCAGCGATCGTGCTCGGCCTCGCCAGCTCAACCAGTTCCAGCAGTTGAACTCGGCGATCATCCAGGGGGTGCCGCTGGTCAGCATGGGCGAGGCGCTGGAAACCGTGCGCGCGATCGCCCGCGAAGAGGCGCCGGAGGGGTTCGCGGTGGACTATGCGGGCACGGCGCGGCAGTTCGTCCAGGAAGGCAGTGCATTGTGGGTGACGTTCGGTTTGGCGTTGGCAATGATCTTCCTGGTGCTGGCGGCGCAGTTTGAAAGCTTCCGGGATCCGCTAGTGATCCTGGTGACCGTGCCGCTGTCCATCTGCGGGGCGCTGGTACCGCTGTTCCTTGGGGTTTCCAGCATGAATATCTACACGCAGGTGGGGTTGGTGACGTTGATCGGGTTGATTACCAAGCATGGGATCTTGATCGTCGAGTTTGCCAACCAACTGCGTGAAGAAAAGGGGCTTGGCGTTCGTGAGGCGATCGAAGAAGCGGCGGCGATACGTTTGCGGCCGGTGCTGATGACCACGGCGGCCATGGTGTTCGGCATGGTGCCGTTGATTCTGGCCACTGGGGCGGGGGCGGTGAGCCGGTTCGATATCGGGACCGTGATTGCCACGGGGATGTCGGTTGGGACGTTGTTCACGTTGTTTGTGTTGCCTTGTATTTATACGTTATTGGCGCATCGAGCTGGGCGGGAGGTTTGATAGCTAGATGTCATTCTGTAATGAATGGGGTGTATGTACCATTGGTTCGCCGGCAAAGCCGGCTCCTACAATGGAATGTGCACCGTCCTGTAGGAGCCGGCTTTGCCGGCGAATACGCACTCAAGGCCAAGAACAGTCAACTAGCGACAGCTGCGCCCGCCCAGGCGCCGCCCGTAACTTCGCGACTTCAGGAGGCTGAGCGCAAGCGTCTGGAGGGCCAGGTGCGCAGCACCCTTCGGCGTTAGCCGAAGGCGCGAGATGTAGACTTGCGCAGCAAGTCGTAGGCCGCGCGGGCCCGGAAGGCGCCGGAGCGAAGGGACCCCGGAGCGCAGCGTAGGGGCCGTATGATGGAGCGAGCGGCTTTGCCTACTTTGGCCAAGACCAAAGTAGGCCGCCGTAAGGGCGGAAAGGTGAGTCAACGTCCCTACAGCAAATGGATATGCTCACCGCTTGAAAAACCAACAACAACAACAACAACAACAACAACAACAACAACAACAACAAGGGCGAGTTGAAACGTAACCAGATACGCCCCAACCCGCCCTTCAGTCAAACGCTCAAACCAAGCACAACTTAAAGCGCATCAAGCAAGGCCTGGTTCATCTCCGGCGTCCCAATGGTAATCCGCAGAAACTGCGCAATTCGTTCCTGCTTGAAGTGCCGCACAATCACCCCCTGCTCCCGCAGCCGCGCCGCAATCCCCGCCGCATCCTGCGAAGGATGGCGGGCAAAGATGAAGTTCGCCGCCGAAGGCAGCACCTCGAACCCGCGCGCGGTTAACGCCTCGACCAAAACCTCCCGGCTATCGATCACCTTGCGGCAGGTCTCGTCGAAATACTCACGGTCCTCGAACGCCACCGCCGCCCCCACGATCGCCATGCGATCCAGCGGGTAGGAGTTGAAGCTGTTCTTGATCCGCTCCAGCGCCTCGATCAGGTCCGGATGCCCCACCGCCAACCCCACCCGCAGCCCCGCGAGCGAGCGTGACTTGGACAGGGTCTGGGTTACCAGCAGGTTGTCATAACGATCCACCAGGCTGATGGCCGTCTCGCCACCGAAATCGATGTAGGCCTCATCGACCACCACCACCGAATCACGGTTAGCCTGCAACAGCTGCTCCACCGCCTGAAGTGGCAGCAGGCACCCGGTCGGCGCGTTGGGGTTGGGGAAAATGATCCCGGCATTGGGCTTACTGTAATCCGAGACCTGGATCTGGAACTGCTCATCCAGCGCCACCTGCTCGAAAGCAATGCCGTACAGGCCGCAATACACCGGATAGAAACTGTAACTGATGTCCGGGAACAACAGCGGCCCACGGTCGTGCTGGAACAGGCCGTGGAAGATGTGCGCCAGTACCTCGTCCGAGCCATTGCCGACGAATACCTGCGCCGGCGTTACCCCGTAGTACTCGGCGACCGCCTGCTTGAGCCGGTCACCATTCGGGTCCGGATACAGCCGCAGGTTGTCGTTCAACTCGCTCTGCATCGCCTGCAGCGCCCTGGGCGACGGGCCATAAGGGTTTTCGTTGGTATTGAGCTTGACCAGCCGCGCCAGCTTGGGCTGCTCGCCGGGTACATAAGGGACGAGGTCCTTGACGAAGGGACTCCAGAAACGACTCATGCTCAGTTCCCCTTCTCATTGAGGATGCGGTATTCGGCGCTGCGCGCGTGGGCAGTCAGCGATTCGCCACGGGCCAGCACCGACGCGGTGTGGCCCAGCTCGGATGCCCCTTGCTCGGAACAGAAGATGATCGACGAACGCTTCTGGAAGTCATACACACCCAGCGGCGAAGAGAACCGTGCGGTACCGGAGGTCGGTAGCACGTGGTTGGGGCCGGCGCAGTAGTCGCCCAGCGCCTCGCTGGTGTGGCGGCCCATGAAGATCGCGCCAGCATGGCGGATTTGTGGCAGCCAGGCCTGCGGATCGGCCACCGACAGCTCCAGGTGCTCGGGGGCGATGCGGTTGGCCACCTCGATCGCCTGCTGCATGTCACGCACCTGGATCAGCGCGCCACGGCCATTGATCGACTTCTCGATGATCTCGGCACGCTCCATGGTTGGGAGCAGTTTCTCGATGCTGGCGGCAACACGGTCGAGGAAGGCGGCATCCGGGCTGACCAGGATCGCCTGGGCATCCTCGTCGTGCTCGGCCTGGGAGAACAGGTCCATGGCGATCCAGTCCGGATCGGTCTGGCCATCGCACACGACAAGAATCTCCGACGGGCCGGCGATCATGTCGATACCGACCTGGCCAAACACATGACGCTTGGCGGTGGCGACATAGATATTGCCCGGGCCGACGATCTTGTCCACCTGCGGCACGCTCTCGGTGCCATAGGCCAAGGCCGCGACGGCCTGGGCGCCACCGACGGTGAAGACCCGATCAACCCCGGCGATGCAGGCAGCGGCCAGCACCAGCTCGTTGACCTCGCCACGCGGCGTCGGAACCACCATCACCACTTCGGACACACCGGCAACCTTCGCCGGAATGGCGTTCATCAACACCGACGATGGGTACGACGCCTTGCCGCCCGGCACGTACAGGCCGGCACGGTCCAGCGGCGTGACCTTCTGGCCCAGCACGGTGCCATCGGCCTCGGTGTACTGCCAGGAGTCCTGCTTCTGGCGCTCGTGGTAAATGCGCACACGGTTGGCGGCCTTCTCCAGGGCTTCGCGCTGAACCGGTGTGATGCGGGTCAGGGCCAGCTCCAGGCGAGCACGGTCAAGGATCAGGTCATCGATGGATGTCGCTTCGACACCGTCGAAACGCTGGGTGAACTCCACCAGCGCTGCGTCACCGCGCTCGCGCACGGCCTTGATGATGTCGAGCACGCGCTGGTTGACCGCGTCATCGGACACGCTTTCCCAGCTCAGCAGATGATCCAGATGTCGGGCGAAATCCTGGTCAGCGGCGTTGAGACGGGCAATTGCAGTGGACACGGTCATGGCGAGGGCCTCGATTTATTAGCGAATGCTCAGGCACCCTAAGCTACCAGTCCATCCGCGCGGGCACCTGAGAAAATTGGCTATGACGCGGATAGACGGGCGCGACAGCGGAGGTCGCGCGCAGAGGTCAGCCGCGGTGTCGTGATTCGACGGCGTTGCGCAGGGTGTCGATCAGGCTCTGGATACGAGCGTGCTGCATCTTCATGGAGGCCTTGTTGACCACCAGGCGCGAGCTGATCGTGGCGATCAGTTCTTGCGGCTCGAGGCCGTTGGCACGCAGGGTGTTGCCGGTGTCGACCACATCGATGATCTTGTCGGCGAGGTTGATCAATGGTGCCAGCTCCATCGAGCCGTACAGCTTGATGATATCGACCTGGCGGCCCTGCTCGGCGTAGTAGCGCTTGGCTACGTTGACGAACTTGGTGGCCACGCGCAGGCGGCCCTTGGGCTCGGGCGCGCCCGTCACGCCAGCGGTCATCAGCTTGCACTGGGCGATCTGCAGGTCCAGCGGTTCGTAAAGGCCCTGGCCGCCGTATTCCATCAGCACGTCCTTGCCGGCCACACCGAGGTCGGCGGCGCCATGCTCGACGTAAGTTGGTACGTCGGTGGCACGCACGATGAGCAGGCGTACGTCATCCTGCGTGGTGGGGATGATCAGCTTGCGGCTCTTGTCCGGGTTCTCGGTGGGGACGATGCCGGCTTCGGCCAGCAACGGCAGGGTGTCGTCGAGAATGCGGCCTTTGGATAGCGCGATGGTCAACATGGGAAACGTCGGTCCTCAAGCAGCTATAGCCGGCCGGGCCATGGGCCCGACCGCATACGATTCGGCTGGCGCGTCCCTGCGCCGGTCACAGACTAGCCCGGTACGCGGCGGATCTTGGCGCCGAGCATCTGCAGTTTTTCCTCGATGCACTCGTAACCACGGTCGATGTGGTAGATGCGATCGATGAGCGTGTCACCTTCAGCGACCAGGGCCGACAGCACCAGGCTGGCGGAAGCGCGCAGGTCGGTGGCCATCACTGGAGCGCCCTTGAGCGCCTTGACGCCAGTGACGATGGCGGTGTTGCCCTCGACCTGGATCTGTGCGCCCATGCGGTGCATCTCGTACACGTGCATGAAACGGTTTTCGAAGATGGTCTCGATCACCGCGCCAGTGCCTTCGGCGATGGCGTTGAGCGAGATGAACTGCGCCTGCATGTCGGTGGGGAACGCCGGGTACGGCGCGGTACGCAGGTTGACAGCCTTGGGCCGCTTGCCATGCATGTCCAGCTCGATCCAGTCTTCGCCGGTGTTGATGTCGGCACCCGCTTCCTTGAGCTTCTCCAGAACGGCTTCGAGAATGGTCGGATCGGTATCCTTGACCTTGACGCGGCCACCGGTCACGGCAGCGGCAACCAGGTAGGTGCCGGTCTCGATACGGTCGGGCATGACGCGATAGGTTGCCGAAGCCAGGCGCTCGACGCCATCGATGGTGATGGTGTCGGTACCGGCGCCCTGAACCTTGCCGCCCATGGCATTGATGAAGTTGGCCAGGTCGACCACTTCCGGCTCGCGCGCGGCGTTCTGCAGCACGCTGCGCCCCTTGGCCAGCGCGGCAGCCATCATGATGTTCTCGGTACCGGTCACGCTCACGGTATCGAAGAAGAAGTGCGCGCCACGCAGGCCGCCTTCCGGGGCCTTGGCCTTGATGTAGCCACCTTCGACCTCGATCTTCGCACCCATGGCTTCCAGGCCACGGATGTGCAGGTCGACTGGGCGCGAGCCAATGGCGCAACCGCCTGGCAGGGCCACTTCGGCCTCACCGAAACGGGCGACCATCGGGCCTAGCACCAGGATCGAGGCGCGCATGGTCTTGACCAGCTCGTACGGGGCCACCAGGGTCTTGATGGTGCGCGGGTCAATCTCCACCGCGAGCTTCTCATCGATCACAGGCTCGATGCCCATGCGACCGAACAGCTCGATCATGGTGGTGATGTCATGCAGGTGTGGCAGGTTGCCCACGGTGACCGGACCGTCGGCCAGCAGGGTCGCCGCCAGGATTGGCAATGCGGCGTTCTTCGCGCCGGAAATGCGGATTTCGCCGTCGAGGCGCGGGCCGCCAGTGATAATCAGTTTGTCCATACGTCTCTCGCCGCCAAGTTGGCTCAGGTGCGCTCAGCCCAGGCTGCGCTGCTGAAGAATTTCATGGTTACCGCGTGAATGCTGCCGTTCGAGATCCACGGATTGAGGTGAGCATAGATCGCCTGCTGACGCTTGACCGGGCTCAGGCCGGCCAGCTCGTCGCTGATCACGTTCAACTGGAAGTTGCAGCCTTCGCCTTCAACTTCGACCCGGGTTCCCGGCAATTTCTCTTCCAGAAAGCTTTTGACTTCTACGGCCTGCATGCTCAACCTCGATCGGCGCCCAACGCGCGCGGGTCGGCCATCATACAAAAAAGCCCCTCGCCTGCGAAGCCCAAGACGGGGCGCACTGACCGAGGGGCTCTCACCTTGCGACAGGCCATCAGCCCGCCAGTACCTCATCGAGGTCATAAACCTCGGCGATTTCCCGCATGTCGTCCGGCATGCCGCGCACTTCGCAGGCCTTGCCGGCCGCCTGGGCGTCACGCATGAAGGCCAGCAGCAGCGACAAGCCGACGCTGCTTGACTTCACCACCGCGGTGCAGTCAAGCACCAGGCGAGCTTCACCGCTGGCGATGATCAGCGCCTTGCCCTGCTTGCGCAGGGTCGGGCCGCTGCGGTAGTCCAGCACGCCGGCCAGGCGCAGGACGCCAGGCTCGGTCATGCTCACTGCAGCATCGCTCATTTGACTTCCTTGTCCGGCGAGTTGTCGGCGGTCTGCTTGGCCTTGGCCACTTCGCCAGCCCAACCATCGATGGTCTTGTCCAGACTGTTGCCGTTGCGCTGCATCGCATCCTGGAACTGGTCGCGGAACAGTTTGCCGATGTTGATGCCGTTGACAATGACGTTACGCACTTTCCACTCGCCGCCGATCTTCTCCATGGTGTACTGCACTGGATAGACCGCGCCGTTGGTGCCGGTGATCTTCATGCCGACACTGGTGCGCTCGCCATCCTCAGCCTTGGCTGGGTCGACGACGATGCCCTGGTTGTTGTACTCCAGCAGCGCGTTGCCGTAGAACTGCATCAGGCTGCGCTTGAAGTTCTCCTGGAAGCGCTGCATCTGCTCAGGCGTGGCCTTGCGCGAATACTTGACGGTCATGATGCTCTTGGAGATGCCGTCGGCATCGACCACCGGGCCGAGGTTGTCGTTGAGCGCCTTGTAGAACGCCTCAGGGTTGGCCTTGTACTGCTCTTTGTTAGTTTTGAGGTCGCTCAGCAATTGAGTGGTGGTGCCCTGGATGACATCCCGGGCGGATTGCCCGGGCGCGGCCAGGGCCAGCAGGGGGAAGGCCGCCAACAGCACCAGCAGGCCACGTCGCAGGATCGAAATCATGGGAACTCCTTAATTAGCCGGTTGAGCTTCTTTCGGTTCCTTGCCCACGGAATTGAGCAGGAACTTGCCGATCAGATCTTCCAGCACCAGCGCCGACTGGGTGTCGTGAATGGTGCTGCCATCCTTGAGAACCGCGTCTTCGCCGCCCACGCTGATACCGATGTACTTCTCGCCCAGCAGGCCTGCGGTCAGGATCGAGGCCGTGGAGTCGGTCGGCAGGTTGTCGACCTGCTTGTCCAACTGCAAGGTGACGCGACCGGTATACGAATCGCGGTCCAGATCGATGGCCGTGACCTTGCCGATGGTCACACCGGCCATGGTCACTTTGGCTCTGACCGTCAAACCGGCGATATTGTCGAAGTACGCATAAACTTTGTACGTGTCGCTGCTCGGGCTGGCCGACAGCCCGCTGACACGCAGGGCCAGCAGCAGCAGCGCCAGGATCCCGGCCAGGAGGAACAGGCCGACACCGATTTCCAGGGTGCGGTTTTGCATCAGAAATCTCCAAACATCAAGGCGGTCAGAATAAAGTCCAGACCCAGTACTGCCAATGAGGCGTAGACCACGGTCTTGGTGGTGGCACGGCTGATCCCTTCTGAAGTGGGCTCGCAGTCATACCCCTGGAATACGGCGATCCAGGTAACGACGAAGGCGAACACCAGGCTCTTGATCAGCCCGTTGATCACGTCGTCGCTGAAAGAAACGCTGTTCTGCATGTTGCCCCAGAACGAGCCTTCGTAGACGCCCAGCCAATCGACGGCGACCCACGAACCGCCCCAGATGCCGACCACACTGAAGATCAGCGCGAGCAACGGCAGCGAGATGAAACCAGCCCACAGGCGCGGTGCAACGATGTACTTGAGCGGGTCGACACCGATCATTTCCAGGCTCGACAGCTGCTCGGTGGACTTCATGTTGCCGATCTCCGCGGTCAGCGCGGAACCCGCACGCCCGGCGAACAGCAAGGCGGTCACCACCGGCCCCAGCTCACGCAGCAGCGTCAGGGCAACCATCTGCCCCACGGCCTGCTCCGAGCCGTACTTGGTGAGAATGCTGTAGCCCTGCAGCGCCAGCACCATGCCGATGAACACGCCGGACACGACAATGATCGCCAACGACAGCACGCCAACCGAGTAGAGCTGCTTGACCAGCAACTGGAAGCCACCGCCAATGCCGCCGCGACCGCTCAACGCGTGCCCCAGGAATAGGCACGAACGCCCCAGCACCGCGAGCACGTCGATGGCCGAACGGCCAAACAGGCGGATACGTTCGAGTAAGGATTTTCTGCGCATCAACGCGCCCCCAGCAGATCGGCGCGATAGTCAGGCGCAGGAAAATGGAATGGCACCGGACCGTCCGGGTCACCCTTCATGAACTGGCGGATACGTGGGTTGTCCGAGCCCATCAGCTCATCCGGCGTACCCTGCCCCAGCACCTGGCCATCACCCACCACATAGATGTAGTCGGCGATGCTGGCGGTTTCCGCCAGGTCATGGGAGACCACGATACTGGTGATCCCCAGGGCGTCGTTGAGCAGGCGGATAAGACGGACCAGCACACCCATGGCAATCGGATCCTGACCGACGAACGGTTCGTCGTACATGAGGATCTGTGGATCGAGGGCGATCGCACGGGCCAGCGCCACGCGGCGCTTCATGCCACCGGACAGCTCGTCGGGCATCAGGTCGATGGCGCCACGCAACCCCACCGCCTGCAGTTTCATCAGGACGATGTCACGGATCATCTCGTCCGAGAGCTGCGTGTGTACGCGCAGCGGAAAGGCGACGTTCTCGAACACATCGAGGTCGGTGAACAGCGCGCCGCTCTGGAACAGCACGCCCATGTGCTTGCGGGCGTCGAACAGGTCGCTGCGCGACAACGCGGGCAGGTTCTGCCCGTTGACCCAGACCTCACCGCCTGTCGGGCGCAACTGCGCGCCCATCAGGCGCAGCAAGGTGGTCTTGCCGCACCCCGAAGGCCCCATGATGCCGGTGACCTTGCCGCGGGGAATACGTATGTCCACGTTGCTGAAAATGCTGCGCGAACCGCGCTTGAAGGTGACACCCTTCAACTCGACCGCGTAGGCGCTATCCACACTCATCTAGACTCCTTGCTAGTGCAGCCTCGCACTCATGGACGTTCACCTTCATCGTGAAGGCACACGCACCCCTGGCTGGCCGAATAGCGGCGAACTATAGCACCGCTGGCAGGCCCTTCCCAAGGGCGTCAAACGTTCCATTCAGGGCTCTGACAGCTATATGTGACATTCGAAGGATGAGCGTTTCGCACATTGCGGCTATAATCGCCGCCTTTTCATCAGGCATTGCGTTTTCGACATGAGCCAATCCAGCGAGCTGATCCACTCCGCCCAGCGCACCCTGCGCCTGGAACTCGAGGCCGTAGAGGGCCTGCTGGCCCGTATCGACGGCAACTTCGTCAAGGCTTGTGAGCTGATCCTGGCCAGCAAGGGCCGCGTCGTGGTGGTCGGCATGGGCAAGTCGGGGCACATCGGCAACAAGATCGCCGCCACCCTCGCCAGCACCGGCACCCCTTCGTTCTTCGTGCACCCGGCCGAGGCCAGCCACGGTGACATGGGCATGATCACCCGTGACGATGTCATTCTTGCCCTCTCAAACTCTGGCAGCACCGCCGAGATCGTCACCCTGCTGCCGCTGATCAAGCGCCTGGGTATCCAGATGATCAGCCTTACCGGCAACCCGGACTCGCCTCTGGCGCAAGCGGCCGAAGTCAACCTCGACGCCCGTGTTGCCCAGGAAGCCTGCCCGCTCAACCTGGCCCCCACCTCCTCCACCACCGCCGCACTGGTGCTGGGCGACGCACTGGCCATCGCCCTGCTGGAAGCCCGCGGCTTCACCGCCGAGGATTTCGCTTTCTCGCACCCGGGTGGCGCGCTGGGCCGACGCCTGCTGCTTAAGGTCGAGAACGTGATGCACGCGGGTGAAGAACTGCCACAGGTGCAACGCGGCACGCTGCTCAAGGATGCACTGCTCGAGATGTCCCGCAAGGGCCTGGGCATGACCGTTGTCCTGGAAAGCGACGGCAAGCTCGCCGGCGTATTCACTGACGGCGACCTGCGCCGCAGCCTCGACCGCAGCATCGATATCCACAAGACCCTCATCGACGAAGTCATGACCGTGCATGGCAAGACCGCCCGCGCCGAGATGCTCGCCGCCGAAGCGCTCAAGATCATGGAAGACCACAAGATCAGCGCACTCGTGGTGGTCGACCGGGACGACCGCCCGACCGGCGCCCTGAACATGCATGACCTGCTGCGCGCTGGAGTGATGTAAATGAACCAGGACCTCATGCAACGCGGCAAACCTATCAAGCTGGCGGTATTCGACATCGACGGCGTGCTCACCGACGGCCGCCTGTACTTCCTCGAGGACGGCAGCGAGTTCAAGACCTTCAACACCCTCGACGGCCAGGGCATCAAGATGCTCATGGCCTCGGGCGTGACCACCGCGATCATCAGCGGGCGCAAGACCCCCGTGGTCGAGCGCCGAGCGAAGAACCTGGGCATCCCGCACCTGTTCCAGGGCCGCGAGGACAAACTGGTGGTGCTCGACGGTCTGCTCGCCGAACTCAACCTAAGCTATGAACAGGTCGCCTATCTTGGCGACGACCTGCCCGACCTGCCGGTAATCCGCCGCGTGGGCCTGGGCATGGCGGTGGCCAATGCCGCGCCGTTCGTTCGCCAGCACGCCCACGGCGTGACTCAGGCACGCGGCGGTGAAGGTGCGGCCCGCGAGTTCTGCGAACTGATCATGCAGGCCCAGGGCACCCTGGACGCTGCCAACGCCAACTACCTGTAAGGCCGCCCATGTTCAGCAAGAAACTTCGTAATGTTGTGCTGTTCGGCGTGATTGCCGCAGTGCTGGCCGCCGTCGGCTACTGGAACGTCAGCCCGGAAAGCTTCCTCGAGCAGCCCACCGCCCAGGTCGACGAAAGCGCCATTGACTATTACGCGATCAATGCCCACAGCGTGCAGTTCCTGCCCGACGGCAAGCTGCAGTACGAGATGACCGCCGACAAGGTCGAACACCTCAAGGCCAGCGAAGTCACCCTGGTGACCACGCCCGACCTGCACATGTACCGCGGCACGGAGTACCCGTGGCATGTGCAGAGCAAACGCGCCGAGGTTAACCCGGACGGCACCGAGGTCGAACTGATCGATGATGTGCGCGTGGCACGTACCGATGAAAAGCAACGCGACACCATCATTACCAGCACCCGCATGACCGTGTTCCCGCAGAAGCAATATGCGCAGACCGAGCAAGCCGTTAGAATCGACGGCGCCGGTGGCACGACTACGGGCAAAGGAATGAAAGCGTATTTGAAAGAAGGCAGGATGGACCTGCTCTCTAACGTAAGAGGACAGTATGAGGCTCGTTAAAACCATCCCCCTTCTGCTCAGCCTGGGCGTTGCACTGGGAAGCGCGAGCGCCTTCGCCCTGCCGAACGATCGTGACCAGCCGATCCGCATCCAGGCGGACAACGCCCACCTGGACGACAAGCAGGGCGTGGCCACCTATACCGGCGATGTGATCATCACCCAAGGTTCGATGATGATCAAAGGCAATACCGTGACCATGACCCGCGCCGCCTCCGGCGACATCGACGTGGTCACCTCGGTGGGCAACCTGGCCTATTTCGAGCAGCAGCAGAGCGCCGCCAAACCCGACAAGATGAAAGGTTGGGCCGTGACCATCCAGTACCAGGCGCAGAAAGACTTGGTGATCCTCACCGACCGCGCCAAGGTCGAGAACGAAGGCAACACCACCGAAGGCGAGAAGATCGTCTACAACACCAAGACTCAGGTGGCGACCGCCGGTCGCGGTGGCAATGTGACTGCACCACGTCAGCGCATCGACATGGTCATTCAACCGAAGAAAAAGGCCGAGTAAATGGCAACCCTCAAAGCCCAGCACCTGGCCAAGAGCTACAAGGGCAGGCAGGTCGTTCGCGACGTCAGCCTGTCCATCGACAGCGGCCAGATCGTCGGCTTGCTCGGCCCCAACGGCGCCGGCAAGACCACCTGCTTCTACATGATCGTAGGCCTGGTCCAGGCGGATCAGGGCCGCGTCCTGATCGACAGCCTCGACGTCAGCCACCAGCCCATGCATGGCCGCGCGCAAGCGGGTATCGGCTACCTGCCGCAGGAAGCCTCGATCTTCCGCAAGCTGTCGGTGGCCGACAACATCATGGCCATCCTCGAGACCCGCAAGGACCTCGACCGCGACGGCCGGCGCAAGGAGCTGGAAAGCCTGCTACAGGAGTTCCACATCAGCCACATCCGCGACAACCTGGGCATGAGCCTGTCCGGTGGCGAACGCCGCCGTGTCGAAATCGCCCGCGCCCTGGCCACCGCACCCAAGTTCATCCTGCTGGACGAACCTTTTGCCGGCGTCGACCCGATCTCCGTGGGCGACATCAAGCAGATCATCCATCACCTCAAGAACAAGGGTATCGGTGTACTGATCACCGACCACAACGTTCGTGAAACGCTGGACATCTGCGAGACCGCCTACATCGTCAACGACGGCCAGTTGATCGCCGAAGGCGATGCCGAGACCATCCTGGCCAACCAGTTGGTCAAGGAAGTCTACCTGGGCCACGAGTTCCGCCTCTGATCCTGGGCCTGCCCGGAGCACTGGCGAACACGCCCGGGACGGGCTTAAGTGTAACAGTGCTCTAGGCAAACGCTGCAATTTCAGGCATATAACTTGCTTAAAATCGGCGCCCAAGCGCCCTACGTAGTGGATGGCGCATGTGCGCCGGCGAACAAGGTATTAAGCCCCTGCCATGAAACCATCGCTCGTCCTAAAAATGGGCCAGCAACTGACGATGACCCCGCAGTTGCAACAGGCCATCCGTCTGCTTCAGCTCTCCACCCTGGACCTTCAGCAGGAAATCCAGGAAGCGCTGGAATCCAACCCGATGCTCGAACGTCAGGAAGACGGCGACGACTTCGACAACAGCGACCCGATGGCGGACAACGCCGAGAACAAACCGGCCGCCGAAGTCCAGGACAACAGTTTCCAGGAAACCACCAGCAGCAGCGCGGAAACCCTGGAAGATGGCGAATGGGCCGAACGAATCCCCAACGAGCTGCCGGTCGACACGGCCTGGGAAGACATCTACCAGACCAGCGCCAGCAGCCTCCCCAGCAATGACGACGACGAGTGGGACTTCACCACCCGTACCTCGGTCGGCGAGAGCCTGCAAAGCCACCTGTTGTGGCAGCTGAACCTGGCGCCGATGTCCGACACCGACCGCCTGATCGCAGTCACCCTGATCGACAGTATCAACGAGCAAGGCTATCTCGAAGATACGCTCGACGAGATCTGCGCCGGCTTCGACCCGGAGCTCGATATCGAGCTGGATGAGGTCGAGGCGGTATTGCACCGCATCCAGCAGTTCGAACCCGCCGGCATCGGCGCCCGATCGCTGGGTGAGTGCCTGCTGCTGCAATTGCGCCAGCTGCCGGCCTCGACACCCTGGATGAGCGAAGCTCAGCGCCTGGTCACCGACTTCATCGACCTGCTCGGTAGCCGTGACTACAGCCAGCTGATGCGCCGCATGAAGCTCAAGGAAGACGAACTGCGCCAGGTCATCGAACTGGTGCAGACACTCAACCCGCGCCCCGGCTCGCAGATCGAGTCCAGCGAGCCTGAATACGTGGTTCCGGACGTCATCGTGCGCAAGGACAGCGAGCGCTGGCTGGTCGAGCTCAACCAGGAAGCTATCCCGCGCCTGCGCGTCAACCCGCAGTACGCCGGGTTCGTCCGCCGCGCCGACACCAGCGCCGACAACACCTTCATGCGCAACCAGTTGCAGGAGGCACGCTGGTTCATCAAGAGCCTGCAAAGCCGCAATGAGACACTGATGAAGGTGGCAACGCAGATCGTCGAGCATCAGCGCGGCTTCCTCGACCATGGCGACGAGGCCATGAAGCCCCTGGTGCTGCATGACATTGCCGAAGCCGTGGGCATGCACGAGTCGACCATTTCCCGGGTCACCACCCAGAAGTACATGCACACGCCGCGTGGCATCTACGAACTGAAATACTTTTTCTCGAGCCACGTGAGCACCGCTGAAGGCGGCGAATGCTCGTCCACGGCGATCCGCGCGATCATCAAGAAACTGGTGGCGGCGGAAAATCAGAAAAAGCCATTGAGTGACAGCAAGATCGCTGGTTTACTGGAGGCACAAGGCATCCAGGTAGCCCGTCGCACCGTCGCCAAGTACCGCGAGTCGTTGGGAATCGCCCCATCGAGCGAGCGCAAGCGACTGATGTAGCCCCGGGATGTGCCACAGCGTTTCAGTGGCAGGTGCAATACCTGCCTCTTTATGCACGGGCAACAAAGGAGAAGCTGTATGCAAGTCAACATCAGTGGACAGCATGTAGAAGTCACCCAACCACTGCGCGATTACGTGCTTGAAAAGCTCGCCCGGGTGGAGGGTCATTTCGACAAGATCACCAACGCAACGGTGATCATGAAAGTCGAGAAACTACAGCAGAAGGTTGAAGCCACACTCCAGATACCCGGTGGCGAAGTGGTCGCCAACGCCGAACACCAAGACATGTATGCAGCGATCGACGCCCTGGCAGACAAGCTCGACCGCCAACTGAAAAAACACAAGGAAAAACAGCAAAGCCTGCTGCAAGGTGCAGCCGCCCGCTGATCCCCTCATCCATGATCCGACTTGAAACCATCCTGACCCCCGGCCGTTCCCTCGTGAACGTGCCGGGCGGCAGTAAAAAGCGCGCTCTTCAGGAAATCGCCACGCTTATTAATCGGGAAGTACCCGACCTGGCGATGCAAGACGTCTTCGACAAGCTGGTCGCCCGCGAAAAACTGGGCTCCACAGGCTTTGGAAATGGCATCGCCATTCCCCACTGCCGCCTCGAAGGCTGCACCGCGCCAGTGAGCGCCCTGCTGCAACTGGACGCTCCCATCGATTACGACGCCATCGACGGCGCCCCGGTCGACCTGATGTTCGT
Source organism: Pseudomonas entomophila (assembly GCF_023277925.1). Lineage (NCBI taxonomy): Bacteria > Pseudomonadati > Pseudomonadota > Gammaproteobacteria > Pseudomonadales > Pseudomonadaceae > Pseudomonas > Pseudomonas entomophila. The sequence goes on along the minus strand of NZ_CP063832.1, from coordinate 5,524,136 downwards.
CTTGCTGGTTCCGGAAGCCGCCACCGATGCTCACCTTGAACTGCTGCGCCAGATCGCCAGCATGCTCGATCGCAAGGAAGTTCGCGATCGCCTGCGCGGCGCCGCCAGCAACGAGGCTCTGTACCAGGTAGTCCTGGACGTGCAGAACGAGGCCTGACCATGCGCCTGATCATCGTCAGCGGCCGCTCCGGCTCCGGCAAGAGCACCGCCCTCGACGTGCTGGAAGACAACGGTTACTACTGCATCGACAACCTGCCCGCCGGGTTGTTGCCGCAGTTGGCGGAAAACGCCTTGATCAACACCGAGTTGCAGCAACCCAAGGTGGCTGTCTCGATCGATGCACGCAACCTGCCTAGCCACCTCACCCGTTTCCCGGAACTGCTGGAGGAAGCGCGGAGCCGGCACATCCAGTGCGATGTGCTCTATCTGGACGCTGACGAAGACACGTTGCTCAAGCGTTTTTCCGAAACCCGCCGTCGCCACCCGCTGACCAACGCCAATCGCTCACTGGCCGAGGCGATTCGAGTGGAGAGTGAGCTGCTTGGGCCAATCGCGGATCTCGCCGACCTGAAGATCGACACCACCAGCCTGAACCTCTATCAGCTGCGCGACTCGATCAAGCTGCGCCTGCTCAACCAGCCGGAACCCGGTACCGCATTCCTCGTCGAGTCGTTCGGTTTCAAGCGCGGCATGCCGGTTGACGCCGACCTGGTGTTCGATGTGCGCTGCCTGCCCAACCCTTACTGGAAACCGGAACTTCGCGAGCATTCCGGGCTCGAACAGCCGGTGATCGACTATCTGGCCGCGCAGCCGGATGTCGAGGAGATGTTCCAGGACATCTCCAGCTACCTGCTTAAGTGGTTGCCGCGCTTCGCCGCCAGCAACCGCGCCTATGTCACCATCGCCATCGGCTGCACTGGCGGCCACCATCGCTCGGTGTACATCACTGAACGGCTGGGCCAGTTGCTCCAGCAATCCCTGAAAAACGTCCAGGTCCGCCACCGCGACCTCTAGCCCACAGGATCCGCACCACGATGCCCGCCCGCGAAATCACCATCATCAACAAGCTGGGCCTGCACGCCCGGGCGGCCGCCAAGTTCGTCGGCGTGGCCGGGCGCTTTCCCTGCCAGGTGCGCGTCGGGCGCGCACCGGACAAACTGGTGGATGGCAAGAGCATCATGGCCGTGATGATGCTGGCGGCCGGCAAGGGCACCCAGGTGCACCTGGCCACCGAAGGCGAGCAGGACAACGACGCCATGGACGCGCTGGTGGCGCTGATCAACAACTTCTTCGACGAAGGTGAGTGAAGGCCTCTGCAGGAGCGGCTTTAGCCGCGATGCAGGCAACGCGGTATCTGGCACCCGCTTCGCGGGTGGTCGCGGCTAAAGCCGCTCCTACAGAGGTTGTGCCACATCAGCGGGGGCGGACGCTTCACGTCATCGCCGTATCCATCACCATCATCAGGCAGAACCCGACACACAGCCCCAGGCTCGCCAACCGGTGATGCCCGTTGCTGCGTGACTCCGGGATGATTTCCTGGGTGACCACCAGCAGCATCGCCCCCGCCGCACAGGCAAGCCCCAATGGCAGCAGCAACTCGGCGACATTCACCAGCCAGGCGCAGATCACTGCGGCCAGCGGCTCGACCAACCCGGACGCGGCGCCGATCAGGAAGGCCTTGAAACGCGGCATGCCCGCCCCCGCCAACACCAGGGCGATCACCAACCCTTCCGGTACATCCTGCAGCGCAATGCCCATGGCCAGGCTGTCTGCATCGGGCATGCCGCCCCCCGCGGAAACACCAATGGCCATGCCCTCGGGAATGTTGTGGGCAATGATGGCGATGACGAACAGCCAGATCCGGGCGGCAATCACCGGCTGCTGTTCGGTACCAACCAATGCCTCCGGCGAGGCCCCGGAAACCTTCAGGTCGACCAGGAACAGGCACAGCGCCCCGAACAGCAAGCCACTGCTGATCAGCCCACCCGCCCCCCACGGGCTGAAACCGACCGCCTGGGCGGCGTCCAACCCAGGAATGATCAGGGAAAACGCCGTGGCCGCCAGCATCACCCCCGCGCCAAAGCCCAGTAGCGTGTCGGCCAATGCCACCGGCATGTTGCGAATGACCAACACCGGTACCGCGCCCAGAGCTGTCCCCAATGCGCACAGTGCTCCACCCTCCAGGGCGCGCAACATGCGTGGTTCCAGCTCCAACCAGGCAATGCCACGGGCCGCGAGCAACGCCGCGCCAACCAGCAACAGCAAGGTCCCCAACGCCAGGCGGAACAGGCGCACACTGCTGACAGACAACACCTGCGAGCGCATACCGGCCCAACTCACTGCAAGGCTTCGAGGTAGCGACGTTCCACTTCGGACCAGTCGACCACGTTATAGAAAGCACCGATGTACTCCGGGCGGCGGTTCTGGTACTTCAGGTAATAGGCGTGCTCCCACACATCCAGGCCGAGGATCGGCGTATTGCCATGCATCAGCGGGCTGTCCTGGTTGCCACTGCTCTCCACCACCAGCGTGTTCTGCGGCGTGACGCTGAGCCAGGCCCAACCGCTGCCGAAACGGGTCAGCGCAGCCTTGGTGAACGCCTCTTTGAACGCGTCGAAGCCACCGAGCTGAGCATCGATGGCCTTTGCTACCTGCCCTTGGGGTTGTCCGCCACCCTTGGGCGACATGACCGTCCAGAACAGGCTGTGGTTGGCATGGCCACCGCCTTGGTTGACCACCGCGCCCTGCAGCTTCTCGGGCAATTGCCTGACCGCTGCGACCAATTGCTCCACCGGCCATTCGGCCCACTCGGTGCCCTCGAGGGCGGCATTGAGGTTGTTGATGTAGGTCTGGTGGTGCTTGCTGTGGTGGACCTCCATGGTCGGGGTGTCGATGTGCGGTTCCAGTGCATCGTAGGCGTAAGGCAATGCAGGCAAGGTGTGGGGCATATCAGTGAATTCCGTAGGCTGTTGTGCTGTGGGTGGTGCCCGCTTGCGCGACCAGCTCGCTGGCCGTCGGCGCCTGCCGATGGAGCAGCCGTTCGGTACGCGGGTACTGCCCGTAGTCGGCAATGAAACTCAGCAGTTCGGTGTAGGTCCGCCCACTGTGGCGCAACGCGGCATCGCGCAGCGCCTGGGGCAGGCGTTGCTCCTGGCTGGCCTGGAGCAGCCGCTGGTGGGCGGCGCACAGGTAGTCGGCGCTTTCGTGCGGCTGATTCAAGCGCAGGTGCAGGTCGGCCAGGTTGTGGTGGGCGATGACCAGCACGGCCACCGCCTCGTCGACGTCATGCCAGCGCTCGAACAGCACCTGGGCCAACGCCAGCGCCTGCAGGTAGTATTCCCGTGCATCGACCAGCTCACCCCGTTCGAATAGGTGGTTGGCGGTTTGCGTGGTGCGTCTCCAGTGCTGCATGACGTGCCTCCTGGGCTCAGATGCCGCCAGCGGTGAGTTTTTCCGGGTCCAGTAGCGCTTCGAGCTGATCGCGCGACAGGTCGGTGTGCTCCAGTGCCACATCGATGATCGGGCGGCCCTGCTTGTAGGCGGTCTTGGCGATCTCGGCGGCCTTGAGGTAGCCGATGATCGGGTTCAGCGCAGTGACCAGGATCGGGTTGCGCGACAACGCTTCCTTGAGCTTGCCTTCGTTGACCTTGAAGGTGGCGATGGCCTTGTCGGCCAGCAGGCGGCTGGCGTTGGCCATCAGTTCGATGCTTTCCAACAAGTTGCGGGCGATCACCGGCAGCATCACGTTCAGCTCGAAGTTGCCCGACTGCCCCGCCACGGCGATGGTGGCGTCGTTGCCGATGACCTGCGCGGCGACCATGGCGGTAGCCTCTGGAATCACCGGGTTGACCTTGCCGGGCATGATCGAGGAGCCCGGCTGCAGGCCCTGCAGCTCGATTTCACCCAGGCCGGCCAGCGGGCCGGAGTTCATCCAGCGCAGGTCGTTGGCGATCTTCATCAGCGCCACGGCGGTGGTCTTCAGCTGGCCCGACAGTGCCACGGCAGTGTCCTGGGAACCGATCAGGGCGAACAGGTTCTGGCCCGGCGTGAACTCGACCTTGGTCAACCCGCTCAACTGACGGGCAAAGCCTGCTGCGAATTGTGGGTGCGCGTTGATCCCGGTCCCCACCGCAGTGCCGCCTTGGGCCAGGGCCTGCAGGCTCGGCAGGGTGGATTCGATATGTGCCTGGGCGCCCTTGATCTGCGCGGCCCAACCACCGAGCACCTGGCTCATGCGCACCGGCATGGCGTCCATCAGGTGGGTGCGGCCGGTCTTCACGTACTGATGCACCTCGACGGCTTTGGCATCGATCACCTGAACCAGGTGACGCAGGGCGGGCAGCAACTGTTCGTGCAAAGCCAGCGCGGCGCTGACATGAATGGTGGTGGGGATGATGTCGTTGCTGCTCTGGCCGCAGTTGACGTGGTCGTTGGCATTGACCGGTTCGCCCAGCACACGGCTGGCCAGGGTCGCGATCACTTCGTTGGCGTTCATGTTCGAACTGGTGCCGGAGCCGGTCTGGAACACATCCACCGGGAAATGCCGAATGAAGTCCTCGGCCAACAGTTGCTCCACCGCCTTGACGATCGCACCGCCCTGCCCTGCGCTCAGTTGCGCCAACTCGATGTTGGCCTTGGCTGCCGCAGCCTTGGCCAGCAGCAGTGCGCGGATGAACTGCGCCGGCATCGGCTGGCCGCTGATCGGGAAGTTGTCGACCGCGCGCTGGGTTTGGGCACCATACAGGGCCTGGGCCGGCACCTGCAGTTCACCCATGCTGTCGCGTTCGATACGGGTATCACTCATCTTCAAGTCCTTGCATCAGTTCTTCGGGAGAGATCGACGGCAGCAGCACGCAATTGGCGAGCTGCATTGCGTAGGGTTGCCAGCGCTGGTTGTGTTCGCGGCGGTCGAGGTTGCGCAAGTCCAGCAGTGGCCTCCAGGCCTGGTCCAGGCACAGGCAGCGCCAATGCCAGGGCAGCATGCGGTCGCAGGCGGTATCCAGCAGCAGGCGCAAAGAGGTCAGCGCCACGGTCCAGGGCGAGGTTTCGGTGCAGCACACCAGGTAGCGGCCTTCGGCCAGGTAGTGCTCGATCAGGCGCGGTTCGTCAGGCTCGAGGGCGCAGCGGATACGCCGGCTGAGCCAGCGCCAGTTTTCCAGGTAGGGCAGCTCGTGAAGAACGGATTTCATGAACATCATCGCCAGGTGACTTGGTAATGATATTCATTATTAGTTGATAATCATAATCACTTCAAGCCTGGCAATGGGTAAAATAAACCCGGCGCTATGGCCGGGTCATTTGCAAGGCATGGTGGATAGTGGCGCGGGAGCGGGATTGCCCCGCGATCGTTCGAGGCCCATTGCGGGTCAAGCCCGCTCCCACGCAACCCTATCGGTCAACTGCCTGCGATGGTCATTCGCTCGATCAACACCGAACCACTATGGATGTTGCTACGGGTTTCGATATCGCGACCAATCGCTACGATCTGCTGGAACATATCCTTCATATTGCCGGCGATGGTCACTTCCTGGACCGGGAACTGGATCTCGCCATTCTCGACCCAGAAGCCCGCCGCGCCCCGGGAGTAATCCCCTGTGACCATGTTCAGGCCATGCCCCATCAACTCGGTCACCAACAGGCCACGCCCCATACGGCGGATCAACGCAGCCTGGTCCTCTACGCCATGGGTGACGAACAAGTTGTGCACACCGCCCGAATTCGCGGTGCTCGGCAACTTGAGCTTGCGCCCGGAGTAAGTGCCCAGGATGTACGAAACCAGCTCACCCTTGTCGACGAACGGTTTGGCATAGGTGGCCAGACCATCCCCGTCGAATGCTGCGCTACCGAGTGCACGCGGGATGTGCGGGCGCTCGTCGAGGGTCAACCAGGTGGGGAACAGGCGCTGGCCGATAGTGCCTTCGAGGAACGACGACTTACGGTACAGGTTGCCGCCGGAAATCGCCGAGAGGAAGCTGCCGAACAGGCCGCCAGCCAGTTCCGCCGAGAACAGCACCGGCACCTCGCAGGTCGGTACAGGACGCGCGCCCAGGCGGCTGGCCGCACGCTGAGCCGCGCGCTGGCCGATGCTGCGCGGGTCGGCCAGCAGCTGGCCCTGGCGATTGACGTCGTACCAGTAGTCACGCTGCATCTGGCCGTCGCTCTCGGCGATCATCACGCAGCTCAAGCTGTGGCGTGTGGAAGCGTAACCGCCGATGAATCCGTGGCTGTTACCGTAAACCCGCACGCCCTGGTGGGTATTGAGGGTGGTACCGTCGGCGTTTTTGATGCGTGTGTCTGCGTCGAAGGCAGCCGCCTCGCACGCCAGCGCCATCTCGATGGCCTTTTCAGGCTCGATGTCCCAGTCGTGGTAGAGGTCGAGATCCGGAATGTCACGTGCCATCAGTGCCGCATCAGCAAGGCCCGAGCACTCATCCTCGGAGGTATGCTTGGCGATCGCCAGTGCCGCCGCGACCGTTTCACGGATGGCATCGGGGCCGCTGGCCGAGGTGCTGGCCGAGCCTTTGCGCTGGCCGACATAGAGGGTGATGCCAAAGCCCTGGTCGCGATTGAACTCGACGGTTTCGACCTCGCGCTGGCGCACCGTGGTGGACAGGCCCTGCTCCAGCGAAACCGCCACTTCGCAGGCACTGGCCCCCTGGCGACGTGCCTCGGCGACGATCGCTTCGACCTGTTCCTGCAACGCCGGCAGGTCCTTGGGGCCTACGCTCTGGACTGCACTCATGGTTCTCTCCACTGAAAATTCTGCGTACGGCTAGGGTCATTCTACGACCGGGCCGGACAAGCGGCCCCCGACTGGTTATCATGGCGGCGATTTCCTGCGGACTGCCCCCATGGTTGATTCTTACGACGACGCCTTCGATGGCGAAAAAAGCAAAACCCAGATCAAGCGTGAGCTGCATGCGCTGGTCGAACTCGGTGAGCGCCTCACCACCCTCAAGGCCGACACTCTCGCGCGCCTGCCGCTGACCGACGAGTTGCGCAAGGCCCTGGACGAGGCCTCCCGGCACACCGCCCATGGCGCCCGCAAACGCCACATGTCGTTCGTCGGCAAGCTGATGCGCGTCCAGGACCTCGACGCCATCCACGCAGTGCTTGAGCAGATCGACAGCTCCAGCCGCCAGTACAACGAGCGCTTCCACGGCCTCGAGCGCTGGCGCGACCGGCTGATCGACGGTAACGACGAAGACCTCGAACGCTTCGTCAACGAGTTCCCCGACACCGACCGCCAGCACCTGCGCTCGCTGATACGTCATGCCCAGCACGAGAAGGCGCGGAACAAACCGCCTGCCGCCGCGCGCAAAGTGTTCAAGTACATCCGCGACCTCGACGAGTCCCAGCGCGGCCTTCGTTGAGGCCATCGCGGGGCACCCCCGCTCCCACGACAAGCATCAATCGTGGGAGCGGGCTTGCCCCGTGATCGTTCATCAAGCGCCAGTACCACCCACGGTAATCGCATCCAGCTTCAGGGTCGGCTGGCCAACCCCCACCGGCACCGACTGCCCATCCTTCCCACAAGTGCCCACGCCGCTGTCCAGCGCCAGGTCGTTGCCGACCATCGACACGCCACGCATCGCTTCCGGACCATTGCCGATCAGCGTCGCCCCCTTCACCGGTGCGGTGATCTTGCCGTCCTCGATCAGGTAGGCCTCGCTGGTGGAAAACACGAACTTGCCGCTGGTGATGTCCACCTGGCCACCGCCGAGGTTGGCGCAGTAGATGCCCTTCTTCACCGACGCGATGATTTCCTGCGGGTCGCTGTCGCCGGCGCGCATGTAGGTGTTGGTCATGCGTGGCATCGGCAGGTGGGCGTAGGACTCGCGGCGGCCGTTGCCGGTGACTGCCATGCCCATCAAGCGCGCGTTGAGCTTGTCCTGCATGTAGCCCTTGAGCACGCCGTTCTCGATCAACGTGGTGCACTCGGTCGGCGTGCCTTCGTCATCGACACTGAGCGAGCCGCGACGGCCTTCCAGGGTTCCGTCGTCGACGATGGTGCACAGTTTCGAGGCCACTTGCTCACCGATTCGCCCACTGAACGCCGAACTGCCCTTGCGGTTGAAGTCGCCTTCCAGGCCGTGACCGACCGCTTCATGCAGCAACACGCCGGACCAACCTGAGCCGAGCACCACAGGCAATGTGCCGGCCGGCGCCGGAATCGCCTCGAGGTTGACCAGTGCCTGGCGCAACGCTTCACGGGCATAGCCCATGACCCGCTCTTCGGTGAAGAAGCGATAGTCGGTACGCCCGCCGCCACCCTGCCCGCCGCGCTCGCGGCGACCGTTCTGCTCGACGATCACGCTGACATTGAAGCGCACCAGCGGGCGCACATCAGCGGCCAGGCTGCCATCGGCAGCGGCCACCAGGATGCGCTCCCAGACCCCGGCCATGCTCACGCTGACCTGCTGGATGCGAGGGTCGAGCGCGCGGGTGGCGGCGTCAACGCGCTTGAGCAGCTCGACCTTCTCGGCGCGGGTGAGTACATCCAGGGGGTTGTCAGGCGCGTACAAGGCGGTCACGTCCTGACTGCGGAAGGCCTGTACCTTGCCATTCTGCCCGGCGCGCGAGATCGAACGGGCGGCACGCACCGCCGAGGTAAGCGCCTCGAGGTTGATCGCATTGCTGTATGCAAAGCCGGTCTTCTCGCCGGACTGGGCACGCACACCCACGCCCTGGTCGAGGTTGAAGCTGCCTTCCTTGACGATGCCGTCTTCCAGCGCCCAGGTTTCCGAGATCTGGCCCTGAAAATACAGGTCGGCGGCGTCGATGCCGGGGCCGGCCAACTCGCCCAGCACCGTCTGCAGGCTGTCGAGGGTCAAGCCGCCCGGGGCCAGGAGTTGCTCGCTGACGGTGGATAACATCTGGCTCATAGTCACTCCGAGGTGTGCGCAGGCCGCAAGGCGTCCTGCGAGAAAAAGCGCCGATGGCTGACCACCGGCATGCGCGCCCGGATGGACGCTTGTTCTTCGCTGTCGCGCGTGGCCAGCAGTACTGCCTCACCCCGCGCCTGTTGCGCGACAATCCGCCCCCAAGGGTCGACGATCGCCGCCTGGCCGTGGGTCTCCCGCGGCCCCGGATGCATACCGCCCTGGGCGGCCGCCAGCACGTAGCACTGGGTTTCGATGGCCCGTGCGCGGATCAGGACTTCCCAGTGCGCCGCGCCAGTCACCGCGGTGAACGCCGCCGGTGCGCTGATCAGCTCAGCCCCGGCGGCGCGCAAGGCGCTGTACAGCTCGGGGAAGCGCAAGTCGTAGCATACCGACAAGCCGAGACGCCCGACCGGCGTATCTGCTACCACCACCCGGTCACCGTGGGCGTAGTCATCGGATTCACGGTAGCGGCCACGGTTGTCGGCCACGTCCACATCGAACAGGTGCAGCTTGTCGTAACGCGCGGCAATCTCGCCATGCTCGTCGACCAGCAGCGAACAGGCATGGGCCTTGTGCTCCGGCCGGCTGACCGGCGGCAGTGGCAAGGTGCCGGCGACAATCCATAACTTGAGGTCGCGGGCCGCCTGTTTCAACCAGGGCAGGATCGGCCCTTCGCCGAGTGCCTCGGCGCGGCCGATGGCGCAGGCGTCACGCCGCCCCATGGCGGCGAAGTTCTCTGGCAGCACGGCCAGGCGCGCACCACCGGCCGCGGCCTGTTCGAGCAAGGCCCGGGCGCGTTGCAGATTGACCAGGATATCGTCCTGGCTGACCATCTGGATCACTGCTGAAGTCATGCCCACCCCTGCCATTACTTGTCGAATGGTTTCACAAACGTGATTTTAGGCTCTTTCACCGGCCCTTCTACGCGGTAGTGCACGCTGGCGAAACGTGCCACGCGGTCGCCAATCAGGCGGTCGACCAGGAACAACGCGCCACCGACGGCCGGCGCGCCGATGATCAGCGCTGCCAGCGGCAGGTTGTTGGTCACCGGCAGGGTCACCAACAGGTTGGCATCGACCCGGTCGCGGACGAAGTCCAGCGTGCCGTCGAGCTCGAAGTTGCTCGACGGCCCCGTCACGGTAATCGGCTCGCGGGTCACGTAGACCCCCTCGCTGGCCACCAGCAGGCCCTTGACCCGGTCGTAAGCCAGGCCCTTGCTGAACAAGTCGGAGAAGTCCAGGCGCAGGCGGCGCCCGATGGAGTTGAAGTTGAGCAGCCCGAACACCCGCAGGGCCTGGGCGCTGCCCTCGACCTCGACGAACTGGCCGGTGCGCAAAGCGGCGTCGAGGCTGCCGGAATAACGATTGAGGCTGACCCAGGCCGGCGACCCCGGCCAGCGGCCATCGACATCCATACGGAAATCCCGGCTGGTGACGGTGGGGGCGAAGCCCCAGGCCTTGAGCACGTCGGCCAGGTTCTTGCCGTCCAGGCGGCCCTTGTACCAGCTTGAGGTACTGCCGGGCTCGCCTTCCCAACCGCCACTGCCATCGATATGCAGCCCCTTGAGGTCCAGGTCGATATCGGCCAGGGCCAGGCCACGCGACGCCTGGCGCAATTTCACCGAGGCACTGCCGAACAGGTCGTCGCCGCGGTACATCTTGTCGATGCTCAGGTCCAGCGGCGGCACTTTGCGCGGGTCGACGCCGGCCAGTGGATCAGGAGCGCTTTGCGCCTGCTCCTCCGTCGTCGGGTTGGCGGGCGGCAGGCGCAAGGTCTGCAAGCGGATGGTCATCGGCGTGGCCTTGGCATCGGGAATGCGCGCATTGCCGATGACTTCCTTGCTGTCCAGGCGCAGGTTCCAGGCCTGGCCGCCACGCGTCAGGCGCACGACCGCCTGGTTGAGGTCCATGCCAAAGGCCTTGAGCTGGCCGATGCTCAGGTCGACGCCCTGCAGGTTCTGTCGCGCACTGCCGCCTGGGTCCTGCCCGGCGAAACGCTCCATCTGCTGCTGCCAGGGTGCAAGCTCCAGTGTCTCCAGGTGCCCACGCACACGCAGGCCCTGGCCACTCGGCACGCTGGTTTCACCGGCCCCCAACAGCAACTCGCCACGCCCCTGGGCCAGTTTGTCGGCGGGGGCGACGTATGTGAAGCGCGCCAGGTCGGCATAGCCGGCATCGATACGCCGTTCGGGGCCTTGCAGGGTGAGGCTGAGACGGCTGTCGCGGGTGTCTGCGGCGGCCTTGCCGAAGGGGGCTGGGAGATTGATGGCCAGGCCTTTGAGCGATGAATTGACAGTGATCCGGTTGTCACGCCTTCCAAGCATCACCTGCAACTGGTAGGGCAGATCGCCCGAAGCCGGCAGTGCTTGCTGGAAGTTCAGCCAATCGGTCAAGGCCTTGAGGCCGACCTGGCCGCTGGCGCTGATACGCGTCTGGATCTGCCCGCCCTGCCCTTCGGCGGCAATGTGTGCGGTGACCGGCTTGCCGAAGGCCTGCAAGGTGATGCCCTTGCCACTGAGCCCCTTGTCGAAATCGAAGCTGAAATCACCCTTCAGGCGGTTCAGCTCCAGGCTCGGTGACGCGACCTTCAGGGTCGCGTCGGCGGTCGAGAAATCCACCAGCACCTTGGGTCGCTGCCCGTGGGTCAGGGGAATATCAAGCTTGACCTTGCCTTGGAGCGGCCCCTCGCCTTCCCAACCGGCGAAAATCTCCCCCGTGCCGATGGGCGCTTCTTTGAGGATCTTCAGGCCATCGCCGAGGCTGCCATCGAAGTCGCCATCGAGATACAGGTGGCTGTGCTGGTCGCCCTCGACATGGGGAATGTCGACGCTCACGTCGCTGACCTTGGTGCCGAGCAGCAGCCCTTGCCGGGCCTTGATCCGCACCCCGGTGTCCTCGATGAACACGTCGCCCTCGACCTGCTGCACCTGGGGCCAGCCCGGCTGGAAGTCCAGGGCCGCGTCGTGCACTTTGAAGAACAGGCTGATATCGCGGGCATGGGGTGGCGCACCATGGTTCAGCGAACCCTGGTACTGGAAGTAGCCTTCATCGACATTGCCCTTGACGATGGCGCTACGCAGCCATTCGTCCAGGGCCGGGCTGAGCACTTCGGGCAAGTATTTGGCGGTGTAGCGGCCATCGCCCTCGGTGAGGCCGACACGCAGGTCCATGTAGTCTTCATGGCCTGGCTGCAGGTGGATGCGGATCAGGAAGTCGGCGGCGATCTTGCCTTCATCGCCCAACACCTTGATATAGGGGGCGACCAGGGTGAAGGCGTCCTTGTCCAGCGTCCAGGTCAGCCGCGCATTGGCTTTGGGGTAATGCCAGGGTTTGCCGAAGATCGGGTACAGATGCAGCATGAATGCCTGGGTGTCCAGGCGCAGTTCACCATGCCCGAGGTCACCGCTGATCGCCCCGGTGACGTTGCCGGCAGCAGGCGCGCCGTGATAGGCGTCGAAGCCGACCTTTTCCAGATTGGCGGCGAACTGCACGCGCTGGTCACCCTCGGCCTTCGGGCGAATGTCCAGGCGCACGTTGCGTAGCGTGCCGGTCACCTTGAGGGCGTCGACCACGGTCATGAGTTTGTCGGGCAGAGGCGCCAGAGCGTCGATCAACGGGGTCAGCGGCGTCAGGTCGAGGCGATCGGCCTGGACCTGCCAGGTTTCGTCGGTGGGGTTCTGGCCTGGGCGCTGTACCAGTTGCAGGTGCGATTCCCAGCGGGTCTGGCCCAGGCTCATGGCCAGCGAGTCGACCGCCACGTCGAAACCCTGGTCCTTGCGCTGGAACCAGGCCGACAAGGCCAGGTTGTCCAGGGTCACAGCCTTGCGTTCGGCGTAGGCGCCTTTGAGTTGCGGGGCATTGAGGCGAACCATTGCCTGTTGCAGTTGCCCTTTGTTCCAGTCGACCCAGAACTCGCCGCCGGCACGCAGCCTACTGGCTTGCCACTGCCCCATCAGGCGCGGCGGTAACCAGCGCGCCCAATCACTTTGCGGCAGGCTCAGGTAGGCCTGTAGGCGCCCCTCGCGCCAGGCCTTGGCACTGGCCTGGCTGTCCAGGCTCATGGCCAGCGGCTGGCCGTCGGGCAAGGTAGCCCGCAGATCGAGGCGCTGGCGCGAGGCACCGGCCTGCAACCCCAGGCTGACATAGGTCAGGGTCAGCGGGTCACGCTGCCACGGGTGCAGGGTGACCTGGCTGTCGAACAGGTCGATGCGCCCCAACTGGCGCAGGCGCTTGAGCGCCTCGGCCGGATCGAGTGGAGCATCATCCTTGTGCGGCAGGCCCTCAAGGGCCCAAGCGCCTTGTTCGTCTTCACGCAGGATCAACTGCAAACCGGCGAGCTGGATACGCGCCAGGCGCACTTCACGCGCCTTGAGGCTGGCCCACAGGTCCGGCACCAACTTGACGTCATCCAGGCGCAGCGCTGCTGCCCCCTCGCCCAGTTGCAGGTCGCGTACCCGCAGCACAGGGGCCAGGCCACTCCAGCGCCCCTCCAGCGCACCGACATGCACCGGCAAGCCCAAGGCCTGTTCGGCCTTGAGCTCGGCATCCGCGCGGTATTCGGCGACCAGGGGTACCAGTTGTCGGCCAAGGCTGACATACAGCGCCACCAGCACTGCCAGCAGGGCGCAGATACCCAGCCCCCAACGGGTCAAGGCGCCCAGAACGCGGGTCAGACGTTCCATGGCCAAGGCCCTCCGAGTCGTCCCTTAACTATGGCCGGGGAATCGGGCTTTGCCAGCCCTCGAACAGGGCGACGGCCTTCAGAACGGGTCAGAGCAGCACCACATCGTATTGTTCCTGGGAGTACATCGACTCGACCTGGAAGCGAATGGTCCGTCCGATGAACGCTTCCAGTTCGGCGACATTGCCCGACTCTTCGTCGAGCAGGCGGTCGACCACCTTCTGGTTGGCCAGTACCCGATAACCCTCGGCCTGGTAGGCGCGGGCCTCGCGCAGGATCTCACGGAAGATTTCGTAACATATTGTCTCGGGGGTCTTCAGCTTGCCCCGCCCCTGGCAGGCGGCACACGGCTCGCACAGCACCTGCTCGAGGCTTTCGCGGGTACGCTTGCGGGTCATCTGCACCAGGCCCAGCTCGGTGATGCCGATGATGTTGGTCTTGGCGTGATCACGCTCGAGTTGCTTCTCCAGGGTACGCAGGACCTGGCGCTGATGCTCCTCGTCCTCCATGTCGATGAAGTCGATGATGATGATCCCGCCGATATTGCGCAGGCGCAGTTGCCGGGCAATCGCGGTGGCCGCCTCGAGGTTGGTCTTGAAAATGGTCTCTTCGAGGTTGCGATGGCCGACGAACGCACCGGTGTTGACGTCGATGGTGGTCATCGCCTCGGCCGGGTCGACCACCAGGTAGCCACCGGACTTGAGCGGCACCTTGCGTTCCAGGGCACGCTGGATTTCGTCCTCGACCCCGTACAGGTCGAAGATCGGTCGCTCGCCGGGATAATGCTCGAGGCGATCAGCGATCTCGGGCATCAACTCGGCGACGAACTGCGTGGTCTTCTGGAAGGTTTCCCGCGAATCGATGCGAATCTTCTCGATTTTCGGGTTGACCAGGTCACGCAGCGTGCGCAGCGCCAGGCCAAGGTCCTCGTAGATCACGGTGGGGGCGCCACAGGTGCTGATCTGAGCGCCGATCTGCTCCCACAGGCGGCGCAGGTAACGAATGTCCTGGAGGATGTCTTCAGCGCGGGCGCCTTCGGCGGCGGTGCGCAGGATGAAGCCACCGGCATCCTTCATGTCTTCCTGGGCCATGCAGTCGTTGACCACTTGCTTGAGGCGTTCGCGCTCGGCTTCTTCCTCGATCTTCAACGAAATCCCGACATGGCTGCTGCGTGGCATGTACACCAGGTAGCGCGAGGGGATCGACAGCTGGGTGGTCAGGCGCGCGCCCTTGGTGCCGATCGGGTCCTTGGTTACTTGCACCACCAGCGCCTGGCCCTCGTGCACCAACGCAGTGATGGTCTCCACCGCCGAGCCTTCACGCTGCGAGATCTCCGAGGCATGGATGAACGCCGCGCGCTCCAGGCCGATGTCGACGAAGGCCGCCTGCATGCCCGGCAACACCCGCACCACCTTGCCCTTGTAGATATTGCCAACGATGCCGCGGCGCTGGGTCCGCTCCACGTGCACTTCCTGCAGGACGCCGTTCTCTACCACCGCCACGCGTGACTCCATCGGGGTGATGTTGATCAGGATCTCTTCACTCATGGCACGCTCTCGTCAAAGGTCTGGGGTAATGATGGATCGCAGCAAGGTGGCTGGCTAGCGCTGGGCGGCATCCTCTTGCAGTTGCCAGCAGGGGATGGTGAATTGCTCGAGCAGTTTCGCCGTCTCGCTCAAGGGCAGGCCGACCACTGATGAATAGCTGCCTTCGATGCCACTGACGAACACCGCGCCCAGGCCTTGGATGGCATAGCCGCCAGCTTTGTCCAGCGGCTCGCCGCTGGCCCAGTAGCGCAGTGCTTCCTCGAAGGAGATGGTACGAAAACGCACGGTGGTGGTGACGCAGCAGCTCAGGCTGCGCTGGCCATCGGTCACCGCCACGGCGGTCAGCACCTGGTGCTCGCGCTCGGACAGATCGCCGAGCATGGCCAGCGCTTGCTCGCGGTTTTCGGGTTTGCCGAGGATGTTGCCATCGAGCACCACGGTAGTGTCGGCGCCCAACACCACACCGCTGCCATCGGTATGGGCGAAACCGGCCACGGCCTTGGCCTGCGCCAGACGTTCGACATAGGCCGCCGGCGCTTCGCCAGGCAACGGGGTTTCATCGATGGGCGCGCTGACGACGACGAACGGCACGCCGATCTGGGCCAGGAGTTCACGGCGACGTGGCGAGCCGGAGGCCAGGTACAACTGGGTCATGCAGACATCTCCCTGTCAGTGGCGGCGGCCGTCAGTGGATATGCAGGCGCAGGCGCATGCCACGCAGGGCAAAGCTGATCCACGGCCAGAGCAAGGCGCTGATCACCGCCGACCACACCAGGGCCAACGTTGGCAGGCGGTTGCCGGTAAGGGCGCTGAGCCACAGCTGGATCAGCTGGGCGATACCGAAAATCACCAGGATCACCAGGCTCTGCTGCCACATGGGGAACATGCGCAAGCGCTGCTGCAACGACAGCACGAGGAAGGTGATGAGCGTGAGAATCAGGGCATTCTGCCCCAGCAGGGTGCCATACAGCACATCCTCGGCCAGACCCAGCACGAACGCGGTGGTCATGCCGACCTTGCCGGGCACGGCCAGGGCCCAGAATGCCAGCAGCAAGGCCAGCCACATGGGCCGGAACACTTCCATGAACTGCGGCAGGGGCGAAACGCTGAGCAACAGGCCGATGGCGAACGTCAACCAGATGACCCAGCCGTTTCTGTTACGCGTGCTGGCCATTCATTGTCTCCGGGGTTGAGCGGGCGCGGCGGGCGGATGGGGCGCTGCGGCGGGCGTCGTGGCGGGTGCCACAGGCACGGCCTGGCTGGCCGGAGCAGGCGTCACCGGGGTGGCGGGCGCCTGGCCGTGGTTGGCCCCCTGGCGATCGGCTTCTTCCTGAGCGATCGCCGCCTCGGTGGCACGCTCTTCCGGCGTGCGCCGGTCACTGAACACCAGCAGCATGTAGCGGCTGCGGTTGAGCGCGGCGGTGGGGATGGCGCGAACGATGGCGAATGGCTGGCCGGAATCGTGGATCACTTCGTTTACCGTGGCCACCGGGTAACCGGCCGGGAAGCGCTGGCCCATGCCGGAACTTACCAGCAGGTCGCCTTCCTTGACGTCGGCAGTGTCGGCCACATGGCGCAGTTCCAGGCGCTCCGGGTTACCGGTACCGCTGGCGATGGCGCGCAGGCCATTGCGGTTGACCTGCACCGGGATGCTGTGGGTGGTGTCGGTCAGCAGCAGCACACGCGAGGTGTACGGCATCAGCTCGACCACCTGGCCCATCAGGCCACGGGCATCGAGCACCGGCTGGCCGAGGAACACGCCGTCGCGCTCGCCCTTGTTGATCAGGATACGGTGGGTGAACGGGTTGGGGTCGACGCCGATCAGTTCGGCGACCTCGACCTTCTCGTTGACCAGCGCCGAAGAGTTGAGCAGCTCGCGCAGGCGCACGTTCTGCTCGGTCAGGGCCGCCAGTTTCTGCAACCGCCCCTGCAGCAGCAAGGCTTCGGTCTTGAGCTTCTCGTTTTCGGCGATCAGCTCAGTGCGGCTGCCGAACTGGCCCGCCACGCCCTGCCAGGCCCGCTGGGGCAGGTCGGTGATCCAGTAGGATTCCATCAACACCAGGCCCATCTGGCTGCGCACGGGCTTGAGCAGGTCGAAGCGCGAGTCGACCACCATCAGCGCGACCGACAGCACCACCAGCACAAGCAGGCGAACGCCCAGCGAAGGGCCCTTGGAGAAAAGCGGTTTAATGGGCCGTTCCTCGTGGACGACGATTCAGGAGGTCATGGGACATGGGAACGCACCGGCCTGCTTGCGGGTTGACGAAAACGACGCCGGAACGGGCGCCAGCACAGCGCATACAGGTAGCACTGTGCGTGCTACCTGTAAACCTGGATGCTTTCTGCAGCGCCTGCGATCACTCGCTGGAGAGCAGGTCCATGGCGTGCTTGTCCATCATCTCCAGCGCACGGCCGCCACCGCGGGCGACGCAGGTCAGCGGGTCTTCGGCGACGATCACCGGCAGGCCGGTTTCCTGGGCCAGCAGCTTGTCCAGGTCGCGCAGTAGCGCGCCACCACCGGTCAGCACCAGGCCGCGCTCGGCGATGTCGGAGGCTAGCTCCGGCGGCGACTGCTCGAGGGCGCTCTTGACCGCCTGGACGATGGTCGCCAGCGATTCCTGCAGCGCTTCGAGCACTTCATTGGAGTTCAGGGTGAAGGCACGCGGTACACCCTCAGCCAGGTTGCGGCCACGAACGTCGACTTCACGCACTTCGCCACCTGGATAAGCGGTACCGATTTCCTGCTTGATGCGCTCGGCGGTGGATTCGCCGATCAGGCTACCGTAGTTACGACGCACGTAGGTGACGATGGCTTCGTCGAAGCGGTCGCCGCCGACGCGGACGGACTCGGCGTAGACCACGCCGTTCAGCGAGATCAGAGCGATTTCAGTGGTACCGCCACCGATGTCGACGACCATCGAGCCACGGGCTTCTTCAACCGGAAGGCCGGCACCGATGGCGGCGGCCATGGGCTCTTCGATCAGGAATACTTCGCGGGCACCGGCACCGAGGGCCGATTCGCGAATGGCACGACGTTCGACCTGAGTCGATTTGCAGGGTACGCAGATCAGCACGCGGGGGCTGGGCTGCAGGAAGCTGTTTTCGTGCACTTTGTTGATGAAGTACTGCAGCATCTTTTCGCAGACGCTGAAGTCGGCGATCACACCGTCCTTCATCGGACGAATGGCAGCGATGTTGCCTGGAGTACGGCCGAGCATGCGCTTGGCTTCGGTCCCGACTGCGACGACGCTTTTCTGGGTGCCGTGGGTACGGATGGCAACCACCGAGGGCTCATTCAGGACGATACCGCGCTCACGCACGTAAATAAGGGTGTTGGCAGTACCCAGGTCGATGGACAGATCGCTGGAGAACATGCCACGCAGTTTCTTGAACATGGGAAAGTGACCCTGGGGAAAGCGTGGGTAAAAAAGTGCGGCAAACTCTAACAATGGCAGGGATTTTGGGCAAGGAGCCAATATGTTAAATTGGCTGTTTTTCCGAGCATGCCTGCCGATGATCGCGGCCCTTTGACCGCCAGAATCCTGACATGTTCCTCATTTGCGGACCCATTCCGCATTTCGTTTCCCTGGAGATCCCCATGGCGCTTCAACGCTCCGACGTGGAAAAGATCGCCCATCTGGCCCGCCTGGGCCTGAATGAAGGCGAACTGCCACGCATTACCGACGCCTTGAACAGTATTCTCGGGCTGGTCGACCAGATGCAAGCCGTCGACACCAGCGGTATCGAGCCCCTGGCCCACCCGCTGGAGACCACCCAGCGTCTGCGTCCCGACCAGGTCACCGAAAGCAACCAGCGCGACCGCTACCAGGCCGTCGCGCCGTCGACCGAGAACGGCCTGTATCTCGTACCGAAAGTCATCGATTAAGGGAAGGCGCCTGCCATGCATCAATTGACCCTGGCCGAGATCGCCCGCGGACTCGCCGACAAGTCGTTCTCCTCGGAAGAACTGACCGGCACACTGCTGTCGCGCATCAAGCAGCTCGACCCGCAACTCAACAGTTTCATCACCGTCACCGAAGAGCAGGCCCTGCACCAGGCCCGCGCCGCCGATGCCCGCCGCGCCGCCGGCGAGACCGGCGCGCTGCTCGGCGCGCCGATTGCCCACAAGGACCTGTTCTGCACCCAGGGCGTGCGCACCAGCTGCGGCTCGAAGATGCTCGACAACTTCACCGCCCCCTACGACGCCACCGTGGTCGCCAAGCTGGCCGAAGCCGGCATGGTCACGCTGGGCAAGACCAACATGGACGAATTCGCCATGGGCTCGGCCAACGAGTCCAGCCACTACGGCGCGGTGAAGAACCCGTGGAACCTCGAGCACGTGCCGGGCGGTTCGTCCGGTGGTTCGGCCGCCGCCGTGGCCGCGCGCCTGCTGCCAGCCACCACCGGCACCGACACCGGCGGCTCGATCCGCCAGCCGGCGGCGCTGACCAACCTCACCGGCCTGAAACCGACCTACGGTCGCGTTTCGCGCTGGGGCATGATCGCCTACGCCTCGAGCCTCGACCAGGGCGGCCCGCTGGCCCGCACCGCCGAAGACTGCGCCCTGCTGCTGCAAGGCATGGCCGGCTTCGACAGCAAGGACTCGACCTCGGTCGACGAGCCCGTACCGAACTTCAGCGCCGACCTCAACGCCTCGCTGCAGGGCCTGCGCATCGGCCTGCCGAAAGAGTACTTCGGCGCCGGTCTCGACCCGCGCATCGCAGAGCTGGTCCAGGCCAGCGTCAAGGAGCTGGAACGGCTCGGCGCGGTGGTCAAGGAAATCAGCCTGCCGAACATGCAGCACGCCATCCCGGCGTACTACGTGATCGCCCCGGCCGAGGCCTCCTCCAACCTGTCACGTTTCGACGGCGTACGCTTCGGCCACCGCTGCGCGGACCCGAAAGACCTGACCGACCTGTACAAGCGCTCCCGTGGCGAAGGCTTCGGCGTTGAAGTGCAGCGCCGCATCATGGTCGGCACCTACGCCCTGTCGGCCGGCTACTACGACGCCTACTACGTCAAGGCGCAGCAGATTCGCCGCCTGATCAAGAACGACTTCGTCGCCGCATTCAACGATGTCGACGTGATCCTCGGCCCCACCACCCCCAACCCGGCCTGGAAGCTCGGCGCCAAGAGCGCCGACCCGGTCGCCGCGTACCTGGAAGACGTCTACACCATCACCGCCAACCTGGCGGGCCTGCCTGGCCTGTCGATGCCGGCCGGCTTCGTCGATGGCCTGCCGGTAGGCGTGCAACTGCTGGCCCCGTATTTCCAGGAAGGCCGCCTGCTCAACGTCGCGCACCGTTACCAGCAAGTCACCGACTGGCACACCCGCGCCCCTAACGGCTTCTGAGGAGTTCACACATGCAATGGGAAGTTGTGATCGGGCTGGAGATTCATACCCAGCTCGCCACCCAGTCGAAGATCTTCTCCGGCAGCGCCACCACCTTCGGTTCCGAACCGAACACCCAGGCCAGCCTGATCGACCTGGGGATGCCCGGCGTGCTGCCGGTGCTCAACCAGGAAGCTGTGCGCATGGCGTGCATGTTCGGCTTGGCGATCGACGCCGAAATCGGGCCGCGCAACGTGTTCGCACGCAAGAACTACTTCTACCCCGACTTGCCCAAGGGCTACCAGATCAGCCAGATGGACCTGCCGATCGTCGGCAAGGGCCACCTGGACATCGCCCTGGAAGACGGCACGATCAAGCGCATCGGCGTGACCCGCGCGCACCTTGAAGAGGATGCCGGCAAGAGCCTGCACGAAGACTTCAATGGCGCCACCGGCATCGACCTGAACCGAGCCGGCACCCCGCTGCTGGAAATCGTCTCCGAGCCGGACATGCGCAGCGCCAAGGAAGCCGTGGCCTACGTCAAGGCGATCCACGCCCTGGTGCGTTACCTGGGCATCTGCGACGGCAACATGGCCGAAGGTTCGCTGCGTTGCGACTGCAACGTCTCGGTGCGCCCGAAAGGCCAGACCGAATTCGGCACCCGCTGCGAGATCAAGAACGTCAACTCGTTCCGCTTTATCGAGCGCGCGATCAACAGTGAGATCCAGCGCCAGATCGACCTGATCGAGGACGGCGGCAAGGTGGTGCAGGAAACCCGCCTGTACGACCCGAACAAAGACGAGACCCGCTCCATGCGCAGCAAGGAGGAAGCCAACGACTATCGTTACTTCCCCGACCCCGACCTGCTGCCAGTGGTCATCGAGCAAAGCTTCCTCGACAGCGTGCGCGCCGCCCTGCCGGAGCTTCCCACACAGAAGGTCGAGCGCTTCCAGAGCCAGTACGGCCTCTCTGCGTACGACGCCAACGTGCTGGCCTCCAGCCGCGAACAGGCCGACTACTTCGAACAGGTGGTCAGCATCGGCGGCGACGCCAAGCTGGCGGCCAACTGGGTCATGGTCGAGCTGGGCAGCCTGCTGAACAAGCTGGGCGTCGAGATCGACCAGTCGCCGGTCAGCGCGGAACAACTCGGTGGCATGTTGCTGCGTATCCGCGACAACACCATCAGCGGCAAGATCGCCAAGACCGTGTTCGAGGCCATGGCCGCCGGTGAAGGTGACGCCGACAGCATCATCGAAAGCAAGGGCCTCAAGCAGGTCACCGACACCGGCGCGATCGACAAGATGCTCGACGAGATGCTCGCTGCCAACGCTGAGCAAGTCGAACAGTACCGCGCCGCCGACGAGGCCAAGCGCGGCAAGATGTTCGGCTTCTTCGTCGGCCAGGCGATGAAGGCGTCGAAGGGCAAGGCCAACCCGGGGCAAGTGAACCAATTGCTCAAGGCCAAGCTCGAAGGGTGACCTGAGAACGCGGCGAGGGCTTTGCCCTTGATCGCGGATGAAGCCGTTCTTTCAAGCGGCTTCATCCGCGATGGGCCGCACAGCGGCCCCATTTGCGGAGCATCCGAATTGCTGAAGCGATCCCTCGCCACCCTCACCCTCTTCTCCCTCCTGGCCGGCTGTGCCAGCCACGACATCGACCCCCGCGGTTACAACGAAACCGGCACCGCCTCCTACTACGGCTCACGCCACCACGGCAAACGCACTGCCAGCGGCGAACCCTTCAACCAGCACGGCCTCACCGCCGCCCACCGCAGCCTGCCCTTCGGCAGCCGGGTGCTGGTCACCAACCTCGACAATCAACGCAGCGTCGTGGTCCGCATCAATGACCGAGGCCCCCACACCCGCGGCCGACTGATCGACCTGTCACGGGCGGCAGCGGAAAAAATCGGCATGCTCCGTAGCGGAACGGCGCGAGTCCGGGTACAAGGTCTGAGCGATTGACCTGACTGGAGCCCTCGCCATTTTCGACCTGGCCACCCTCCCCACCTTCAGCCTCCTGCAACTGGGCCTGGGCCTGGTGCTGCTGATCATCGGTGCCGAACTGCTGGTGCGCGCGGCCTTGCGCCTGGCCACCCGCCTGCATGTGCGCCCGCTGATCATCGGCCTGAGCCTGGTGGCCTTCGGTAGTACCGCGCCACAATTGACCGTGAGCCTGCAGGCCGCCTATCAAGGCGCACCGGACGTCGCGGTGGGCAGCGTGGTCGGCAGCAACATCTTCAACGTGCTGGTGATTCTCGGCCTGGCGGCGCTGATCATCCCCTTGCGTGTTTCCCGCCAGCTGGTGCGCCTGGACATCCCCCTGATGATCGCAGCCAGCGGTCTGGTCTACCTGCTGGCCGGCAACGGCATGCTGGGGCGTGTCGAAGGGCTGGTGCTGCTGCTCGGATTACTGGGCTACCTGCTCATGCTCTGGCACCAGTCGCGCCACTATGCCCGTACCTATCCCGCCCCGAGCGCGGCCCACACGAGCGCCGTGCGATTCTGGAGCGGCGCACTGCTGCAGATCGCACTGGGGCTCGGCTTGCTCAGCCTGGCCGGCCACCTGTTGCTGGAGGCCGCCGTGGAAGTGGCGACCGACCTGGGGTTGTCCGAGCGAATCATCGGTTTGACCGTGGTCGCCGTGTGCACATCACTACCAGAGCTCGCCGCCGCACTGATCGCCGCCCTGCGCGGTGAGCGGGAAATCGCGGTGGGCACGGTGATCGGCAGCAACCTGTTCAACCTGCTGGCGGTGCTGGGGCTGACGGCACTTGTCACACCCGAGCCGCTGTCGATCTCACCTAATGCGCTGGGCTTCGACCTCCCCGTGATGCTCGGCGTGGCAGCACTGTGCCTGCCGGTCTTCTACTCCGGCTACCGGGTCACCCGTGCCGAAGGCGTGGTGTTCCTCTGCCTTTACCTAGCCTATGGCCTGCATGTGGTGGCCTTCACCACCGGCATGCCGCTGGCCGGCCGCCTTGAACAACTGATGCTGTTCTATGTGATGCCTGTGCTCGGGATCGTGCTGCTGTACACCACGGCCCGCGCCTGGCGCCGCCAACATTAAGGAAAACGACATGGCTGACACGAAACAGACCGGCGAGAGCATTCGCCGCCAGGTGATGGGGGATGCGTTCGTCGACCGCGCCCTGGGTAACGCGACCGCATTCACTCAACCGCTGCAGGACTTCGTCAACGAGCATGCCTGGGGCAGCGTCTGGGCACGTGACGGGCTGCCACTGAAAACCCGCAGCCTGATCACCCTGGCCACGCTGACCGCGCTCAAGTGCCCGCAGGAGCTCAAGGGGCATGTGCGTGGTGCGCTGAACAATGGCTGTACGGTGGAGGAGATCCGCGAGGCGCTGCTGCATTGCGCGGTGTATGCCGGGGTGCCGGCGGCGATCGATGCATTCCGCGCCGCGCAGGAAGTGATCGACAGCTACGAAGGCTGAGTGGCCAGCGGCCCTTTCGCCGGCAAGCCGGCCCCTACAGGTATTGCACGCCCTGTAGGAGCCGGCTTGCCGGCGACACTGGCTACATCATTGGGCCTGACGGGCCTTCTTCATGCGGAACGCCACCCACAACACCAGAATCCACGCCGGAATCAGCATCACCGAGATGCGGATTGGCGGCGTCAGGTACATCACCACCAGAATCAGCACGATGAACGCCAGGCACAGGTAGTTGGTCAGCGGGTGCCCCCAGCTGCGATAGAACGGCGTGATGCCGGCTGCCAGTTTGGCTTTGCGGAACTTCAGGTGGGTGATGCTGATGCTCGCCCAGTTGATCACCAGCGCCGACACCGCCAACGCCATCAGCAGCCCGAAGGCCTCGCCCGGCATGAGGTAGTTGATCACCACGCACAGCCCGGTGGCGAATGCCGAAACGCCCAATGCGGTAAGCGGCACACCACGGCGGCTGACCTTGAGCAACTGACGCGGCGCATCACCCTGCGTAGCCAGGCCGAACAGCATGCGGCTGTTGGCGTACACGCAACTGTTGTAGACCGACAGTGCCGCCGTCAGTACCACGATGTTGAGGATGGTCGCGACCAGGTCGCTGTCCAGCTCGTGGAAGATCATCACGAACGGGCTACCGCCCTGCACCACCTTCTGCCACGGGTACAACGACAACAGCACCGCCAGCGCACCTATGTAGAAGATCAGGATGCGGTAGACCACCTGGTTGGTGGCTTTGGGGATGCTTTCACGCGGGTTGGCGGCTTCGGCGGCGGTGATGCCCACCAGTTCCAGGCCACCGAACGAGAACATGATCACCGCCAAGGCCATGACCAGACCCGTCACGCCGTTGGGGAAGAAGCCACCGTACTGCCAGAGGTTGGCGACGCTGGCATCCGGGCCACCGTGGCCGCTGGCCAGCAGCCAGGCACCGAAGCCGATCATGCTGACGATGGCCACCACCTTGACCAGGGCGAACCAGAACTCCATTTCACCGTACACCTTCACCTGGGTCAGGTTGATGGCGTTGATGACCACGAAGAAGATCGCCGCCGTGGCCCAGGTGGGGAAGTCTGGCCACCAGTACTGCACGTAGATGCCCACCGCAGTGAGCTCGGCCATTCCGACCAGCACGTACACCACCCAGTAGTTCCAGCCCGAGACGAAGCCGGCGAACTCGCTCCAGTACTGGTGGGCGAAGTGGCTGAAGCTGCCGGCGACCGGTTCCTCGACCACCATCTCGCCCAGCTGGCGCATGATCAGGAAAGCCATCAGGCCGGCGACGGCATAGCCCAGCAGCACCGAGGGGCCGGCCAGCTGGATGGTCTGAGCAATGCCCAGGAACAATCCGGTGCCGATGGCGCCACCCAGCGCGATCAGCTGGATATGGCGATTCTTCAGCCCGCGCTGCAACTGCGCGGGCGTGCTCTGGTCTTGCATGAAGTGTCCTTTCAATGAGGCCGTATTGTTAGTGTTGCTTGCTGTCATGGGCTAGATCCATCCACCCCATTGCAAGAAGAAGATACCGATGTTCGTGGTGATCGCCGCCATCAAGGTGGTGATCACGATGATCGACGCCGCCAGTTCATGATTGCCATTCGCCGCCCGCGCCATCACATAGCTGGCCGCCGCGGTGGGGCTGCCGATGTAGAGGAACAAGATGCCCAGCTCCGCGCCACGAAAACCACACAACCAGGCGCCCAGCGTCCCCAGCAGTGGCAGCCAGACCATTTTCACCAGGCTGACGTCGAACGCCAGCCGACCACTGTCGCGCAGCGCCGCCATCGACAAGGTGCCACCGATGCAGATCAGCGCCAGCGGCAGGGTCATCTGCGCCAAATAGTCACCTGAAGTGAGCAGCCAGTTGGGCAGCGGCACTTGGCCATAAGCCATGGGCGTGGCCAGCAGCACGCTGATGATCAACGGGTTGCTGAGGATGCTCTTGCAGATGCTCCACGGGTCGGACTTCAGGTCCGGGCTGTACACCGCCAGTACCACGGCCGACAGCGAGTTGTACATGAGGATCACCAGCCCGGCCAGTACCGCGCCGAGGGATATACCGTAGTCGCCATACAGGCTGGCCGCCAGTGCCAGGCCGATCACGCCATTGTTGCCGCGAAACGCACCCTGGGTGTAGATGCCCCGGTCTGCCGGCGGGCAGCGCCAGATCGCCAGGCACCAGGCCAGGCCGAAGCACACCAGCGTGGCGGCGATGAAGTAGAGGATCACCCCGGGCTTGACCGCCGTCGCCAGGTCGGCGTGGTAGATGCCGAGGAACAGCAGTGCCGGCATGCACACGTTGAACACCAGCGTCGAAGCGACCTTGTTGAAGTTGTCGTCGATCAAGCGGATGCGCTTGAGCAGCACGCCCATGAACAGCATGGCGAACACAGGTGCCGTGATGTTCAGTGTCTGGATGAGAAGGGCGAGCATGCAGCGCGATCCTGAGGGTATTCGTCAGGGGAGCAATCATACGTCAGTGCCAGGGGCTTGCGCCCGCCGCAGGTGCCGGTTACCCGCACAAACAGACCTTGACGTAGGAAAAATCCAGCTTAAGATAAAAATCACTGTACATACATACAGTATAAAAATGGATAATCCAGACATTGCAAGGAGCAAATCATGTCAGGCATGCAAACCCCGCCTGCGGCCATTCAGGCCCAGGCCAGCTTGGTGGTCGCCGACCTCGACCAGTTGTTCGACATACAGGGCGTCGCCCTGCCCGGGCCGGACAGCCACCTTGTGCTGGTGATGCACGGGCATCACACACTCAAGTACCACCGTTTTGCCGTACCGCCCACGCCCCCCAAGCGTGGCCCGGAACTGTTCTTCGAAGGCGCAGAACACACCGCCATCGGCGACAACACCCTGCTGCGCTTCGAGGCCGGGCAGGCAGGCATCCCTGCCCATCAGTCGCCGCTGCCGCTGCCCAATGGCCTGAGCCTGACCTACGGCCAGGTGATCGCCCTAGGCGGCGACTTCTACGGCGTGCCCGAACGCCCGATCGCCGATGGTGCCAACGAGGCCGAGCGCCTCGAACGCTTCACCCAGGCGTTCGACGCCCTCGCCCGCCTCCCGGCGGCCAAAAGCGAAGCCGAATCGATCCTGGCCGTCATGCAGGAAGAAATCAGCGCCGCCAACCAGGCCATCAAGGATGGCCGTCAGCCTCACGAAGCCTATGACGCGCTGGGTGACACCCTCTCGGCACGCTGGAACCGCATCACCGGCGGCGGCAGCTTCGCCTCCGACCTGTTCCCCCTGGGCCGCTACCTGAAACTGGCCGCCAGCAACTGGGACCATTTCGGCCCCTGGGCCCTGCTGGCCTACCAGGCCGGCCACGCCTGTGCCCTGCAGCAAGCCGTGAAGGCACGTGCCAGCGGCAACGAGCGCGACCTGCAACTGGCCTATGCAATGAACGCCTTCGCCGACCACTTCCTCACCGACCTGTTCTCCGCCGGCCACCTACGGGTGCCGCGCAAGGCGCTGGCCGACACCGTCACCCCCAGCGACGTCGGCTCGCTGATCGCGCGCTTCATGCACGACGAGGACAGCAAGTACGGCCTGGCCGTGCGCAATGCCGAAGGCGAGCAATGGCGCGCCTATGGTGACAAGCGCTACTTCGACACCGTCGACGTGGCCAACCGTCGCCAGGTCGGGCGCGCCGTGCAACGCTCGGCCGATGAAGTGTTCCAGGCCTTCGTCGACGGCCGCGCGCCGCAGGCCAAGGATTACGCGGCCCTGCGCCTGGTGCCGGACCTGCGCGCCGCCGAGCAGGACCTGGTGCCCGGCAACTTCGCCCCGCTGTACGTTTACGACGGCAAGACCGTGTTGCGACGCAAGGACGTCAACGACCTCAATGACCGCAACCGCACCGCCGACTGGTGGGGTTGGAGCACTTACCTGCTGCTCAAGGACTACAAACCAAACAAGCCCACGGGCTTCATCGAGGCGCCAACCGGCTCACCGGCGATCGTCGCCAATGGCTGGCAGCGCCGTGAGCCCGATGGCCTCAACTGGCAGCGTGGCAATGCCGTGCGTTATGCCTTCAGCGTGACCGAACAGTTCAATGAGTCCTATATCGGCCCGTGGAGCACGTATGCCGAACTGACCGACCAGTTCCACCCGACCGTGCAAGTGCCGGTGGACGGCAGGCAGCGCGGGCGCAACCTGTTCCGCCAGTTCCGCGGCGGCTCGCCAGAGCTGATCGCCAGCCTGGATGGCAAGGCAACTACGTACATCGATCGCAACGCGTGACAAGGAGGTCACAGATGAACATCAGGATCAAACTGGAGCTGGCTTCGGGCCAGTCGTTGGAAGGCATGCCGCTGGAGCTGCTGCGGGCGGGCAAGGTGATTGGCCGGGCCAAGGTGCCGGCGGGAGGGCTGGTGGCGTTCGAGGCACCTGCGGGCAACGGGCAATTGGCGGTGCGAGTTGATCGGTCGGGGGTGAAAGCCTGATAGAAAGCGGTGCCCCATTCGCCGGCAAGCCGGCTCCTACGGGTATGTGTAGGAGTCGGCTTGCCGGCGAACCCGTCAGCGACGAACCGGGCGTTTCTGCAACTTGCGCTGCAGGGTGCGCCGGTGCATGCCCAGCGCCCGCGCCGTGGCGGAGATATTGCCTTCGTGCTCACCCAGCACGCGCTGGATGTGTTCCCACTGCAGCCGATCCACCGACATCGGGTTTTCCGGCACCAGCGTGTCCAGGTCGGTGTGCTCCGAAAGCAATGCCGCCAATACGTCGTCAGCGTCAGCCGGCTTGCACAGGTAGTTGCAGGCACCGCGCTTGACCGCCTCGACTGCCGTGGCGATGCTCGAGTAGCCGGTCAGGATCACCACGCGCATCTCCGGGTCCAGCGCCAGCAGCTTGGGCAGCAGCACCAGGCCTGAGTCGCCTTCCATCTTCAGGTCCAGCGTGGCGTAGTCCGGCAGGTCCTGCTCGGCCAGCTTCAGGCCTTCTTCGGCGGAACCCGCGGTGCTCACGCGGAACCCGCGACGGGCCATGGCCCGCGCCATCACCCGGGTAAAGGTGGCGTCGTCGTCCACCAGCAGCAGGTGCGGCAGCTCTTCGCCTTCAACCTGGTTTTCTTCGCTCATCATGCATCTCCTCGCTTGCCATGGGGCAGGCGCAATTCGGTCAGGGTGCCACCCTGCTCATGACTATAGAGTTTCACCGAACCGCCCGCACGCGTCACGCTGGCCTTGCTCAAGAACAGGCCCAGGCCGAAGCCTTTGCCCTTGGTGGTAATGAAGGGTTTGCCGATGGCTTCGGCGATGGCCGGCGGTACGCCCGGGCCGTGATCGCGGATGCTGATGACGATGTCGTGGGCGTCCCAGTCCAGGCGCACCTCCAGATCGTCCGGGCAGGCATCGGCTGCATTGTTCAACAGGTTCAACAGGGCCTGGGTCAGGTCCGGTGGCGGTGTCAGGCGCGGCACCACGCCGTCGCGCAGGCGCTGGAAACGGTAGCTGGCTTCGGGGCGCATCAGGTGCCAGCGATTGAGCGCTTCGTCGAGCCAGGCGGTGACGTCCTGCTCGACGATGGCCAGGCGCCGGTTGGCCTCGGCGGCGCGCACCAGCTGCTGCAGGGTTTCCTTGCACAGCTTGACCTGGTCCTGGAGGATCTGCAGGTCTTCCTGCAACAGGGGGTCGGCGTGGTCCTGGCGCATCTCGTTAAGCAGCACGCTCATGGTCGCCAGCGGGGTGCCCAGTTCATGGGCGGCGCCGGCGGCCTGGGTGGCCACGGCCAGCAACTGTTCGTCGCGCAGGCTTTCTTCACGCCGCTCGGCGCGCAGGTTTTCCTGCTGGCGCAGTTCCTCGGCCATGCGCGCGGCGAAGAAGGTGATTACCCCCGCCGCCAGGGCAATGCTCAGCCACATGCCGTAGACCTGCATGGTGTCGCGCGCCAGCGGCAGCGTTTCCAGCGGGTAGTACTGCACCAGCAACAGGCTGTAGGCCACCAGCGCGATCCCCGACAGCACCAGCGAATAGATCCACGGCAGCGTGACCGCGGCAATCGCCAGCGGCACCAGGTAATAAGAAACGAAGGGGTTGGTCGAACCGCCCGAGTAATACAGCAGGGCACTGTGGATCAGCAGGTCACAGGCCAGTTGCAAGGCGTACTCGAGCTCGGTGACCGGCAACGACAGGCGCAGGCGCAGGGCGGTGAAGGCACACAGCAGTGACGACAGGGCCAGGGTCACCGCCAGCGAGAACCACGGCAGTGGCAGCAGTTCGGTCCAGTAGGCCACGCCCACCGAACCGGCCTGGGCCGCCAGGACGAGGATGCGAATGAAGGTCAGGCGCCAGAGGTTCTGGCGTGTAGCGGACAGCGGATGTGCGGCGGCGAGCATGAGCTCTCCCGATGAGTGCTCCAGGAAAATCGGCTGGAGTATACCGAAGCCAGGCGCCTCGCTGCAGCAATGCGGCAAAGCGCCACACTTTGTCACAGATTCATGATGGCACTTTTGAACCCACTACACTCACTCCGGTCTGATCGGCCATGCGTGGGGTGAATATCGTTCCGCGCTTTATATATTGCCAAGGAGTTCCACATGCACATCTCCCGTCGCAGCAAAGCCTTCGCCCTGTCCTGCGGCATGCTCGCCAGCCTGCCCGCCCTGGCGGCCGACGAGCCACGCTACAACCAGGTCTCGCTGCGCGCCGAAGTCAGCAAGGAAGTGGCACGCGACCTGATGGTCGTGACGCTGTACAGCGAATCGCAAAACAGTGATCCGGGCAAGCTGGCCAAGGAAATCACCGAGACCATGAACAAGGCGGTGCAGCAGGCCCGCCAGGTCAATGAGGTGAAGATCAGCCAGGGCAGCCGCAACAGCTACCCGATCTACGACACCAAGGGTCAGAAGATCACCGGCTGGCGCGAGCGCGCCGAGCTGCGCCTGGAGAGCGCCGATTTCCCGGCCCTGTCCAAGCTGACCGGCGAGCTGCTGCAGGACCTGAAGATGGGCGGCATGGACTTCTCCATCGCCCCCGCCACCCGCAAGAACAATGAGGACGAGTTGCTCAAGGATGCCGTCGCGGCCTTCAAGGCACGCGCCCAACTGGCCACCGAGGCCCTGGGTGGCAAAGGCTACAAGGTGGTCAGCCTGAACCTGAACAGCAGCGGCTACCCGCGCCCATACCTGCGCAGCGCGCCGATGGCGATGATGGCCAAGGGCGCCGCCGATGAAGCCGCGCCGGCACCCGATATCGAAGCCGGTACGAGCGAAGTCAGCATGACTGCCGATGGCCTGATCGAAGTTCAGGTGCCCTGACCCATCCAGTTGGATGTCCGGGACGGATAAGACCGTCTCGGACAGTAGTTTCAGCCCTTTCCTACGCCCCAAACGGGTGCATCCGCTTGTCACTTTTAGCGCGAAACATCTTGAAATTTCCGCGTCAAACGACCGCGCAAACGATCAACATTCGCCAAAGTTATATGGATGCGACATCCATGTACGTCCGTCCCACATTTTTGCCGCCAACCATCCCGCTGAGTGTTGCATTGGGAATAGCCCCTGCATAAGTATCCGCAGGTCGGCTCACGAGGCCGCCTCAATTCGAAAAATGACAACAATGAGGCCACCATGCTCAAACACGCAGTCATCCCGTTCCTGGTCAGTGCAGGCTTGCTAGCCGGCGCTCCGTCCGCCCTCGCCGCGACCAACCTGGTGTTCTGCTC
This sequence comes from Pseudomonas entomophila, assembly GCF_023277925.1. Lineage (NCBI taxonomy): Bacteria > Pseudomonadati > Pseudomonadota > Gammaproteobacteria > Pseudomonadales > Pseudomonadaceae > Pseudomonas > Pseudomonas entomophila. The sequence goes on along the minus strand of NZ_CP063832.1, from coordinate 5,492,558 downwards.
CGAAGGCAGCCCGGCCGGTTTCGACCCTGGCCAGTACACCACCGGGACCGACTTTGACGCCTCCGCCGAAACCATCTTCAACCGCCTGACGCAATTCGAGCGCGGCGGCACCGCGGTGATCCCGGGCCTGGCCACCAAGTGGGAAGTCTCCGACGACGGCAAGACGTACACCTTCCACCTGCGCGACGGCGTGAAGTTCCATACCACCGAGTACTTCAATCCCACCCGTGAATTCAACGCCGACGACGTGCTGTTCACCTTCAACCGCATGCTCGACAAGAACCATCCCTTCCGCAAGGCCTACCCCACCGAGTTCCCCTATTTCACCGACATGGGCATGGACAAGAACATCGCCAAGGTCGAGAAGGTCGATGACCACACCGTGCGTTTCGCCCTCAACGAAGTGGATGCTGCGTTCATCCAGAACCTCGCCATGAGCTTCGCCTCCATCCAGTCCGCCGAATACGCCGACCAGCTGCTCAAGGAAGGCAAGGCCGCCGATATCAACCAGAAACCCATCGGCACCGGCCCGTTCGTGTTCAGCAAGTACCAGAAGGACGCGCAAATCCGCTACAAGGGCAACAAAGACTACTGGAAGCCCGAGGACGTGAAGATCGACAACCTGATCTTCGCCATCAGCACCGACGCCTCGGTGCGCATGCAGAAACTCAAGAAGAACGAATGCCAGGTCACCCTGTTCCCGCGCCCAGCCGACATCAAGCCGCTGAAAGAGGATCCGAAGCTGAAGATGCCTGACCAGGCCGGCTTCAACCTCGGCTACATCGCCTACAACGTGATGGACAAGGTCAAGGGCAGCAACGAACCCAACCCACTGTCGCAACTGAAGGTGCGCGAAGCGCTGGACATGGCGGTGAACAAGCCGCAGATCATCGAGTCGGTCTATCAAGGCGCCGGCCAGTTGGCGGTCAACGCCATGCCACCGACGCAATGGTCCTACGACACCACGATCAAGGATGCCAAGTACGACCCTGAGAAAGCGAAACAGCTGCTCAAGGAGGCCGGCATCAAGGAAGGCACCGAGATCACCCTGTGGGCCATGCCGGTGCAGCGCCCGTACAACCCCAACGCCAAGCTGATGGCCGAGATGCTGCAATCGGACTGGGCCAAGGTCGGCATCAAGGCCAAGATCGTCAGCTACGAGTGGGGCGAGTACATCAAGCGCTCCAAGGGCGGCGAGCAGGGCGCCATGCTGATTGGCTGGAGCGGCGACAATGGCGACCCGGACAACTGGCTGGGCACCCTCTACGGCTGCGATGCAATGGACGGCAACAACTTCTCCAAGTGGTGCTACAAGCCGTACGACGACCTGATCAAGCAAGCCAAGGCCACCCCCGACCAGGCCAAGCGCACCGAGCTGTACAAGCAGGCGCAACACATCCTCAAGGAGCAGGTGCCGATCACCCCGATCGCCCACTCCACCGTGTATCAGCCCATGAGCACGAAAGTGAAGGACTTCAAGATCAGCCCCTTCGGCCTGAACTCCTTCTACGGGGTAAGCGTGGACAACTAACGGCCGCGACCGTCCTGTCGAAGCTTTCGGCAGGACGGCGACGCGACCGGGTGACACGTAGGGCCATTCCCTAGCGCTCACCGGACAGCTCCCGCTCACTTATCAGTATCTGACTCAGCTTCCCGCATTCTGGCGCTTCTATCGTCAGGGCCGGGACGTTGCAGCCGCGTTTTGCCTGTCGCGGCCGAAATACACGGACAAAGGATCTGCCATGCGCCTCACGACACTGAGTTCCACCCTGCTCGCCCTCGGCCTGCTGAGCCAGGCGCCGCTCGTCGCGGCCAACAACCTGGTGTTCTGCTCCGAGGGCAGCCCGGCCGGTTTCGACACCGCCCAATACACCGCGGCCACCGACAACGACGCCGCCGAACCGATCTACAACCGCCTCGTCGAGTTCGAACGTGGCGGCACCGCGGTGCAGCCGGGCCTGGCCACCGACTGGCAAGTCTCGGACGATGGCTTGAAGTACACCTTCCACCTGCGGTCCGGCGTGAAGTTCCACGCCAACAAGAACTTCAAGCCCACCCGCGACTTCAACGCCGACGACGTGCTGTTCACCTTCAACCGCATGCTCGATAAGGGCCACCCCTTCCGCAAGGCCTACCCCACCGAGTTCCCCTACTTCATCAGCATGGGGCTGGACAAGAACATCGCCAAGGTCGAGAAGACCGCCCCGCTGACCGTGGTCTTCACCCTGAACACAGTCGATGCCGCGTTCTTGCAGAACATCGCCATGGCCTTTGCCTCGATCCTCTCCGCCGAGTACGCCGAGCACCTGTTGGCCAGCGGCAAGGCCAGCGATATCAACCAGAAACCGATCGGTACTGGCCCCTTCGTCTTCCAGCGCTACCAGAAGGATTCGCAGATCCGTTACAAGGGCAACAAGGACTACTGGGCCCCGGACTTGGTGAAGATCGACAACCTGGTGTTCTCCATCAACGTCGACCCGTCGGTGCGCATCCAGAAGCTGCGCCGCAACGAATGCCAGATCACCCTGCACCCACGCCCGGCCGACCTGCCCGCGCTCAAGCAGGACGACAAGCTGCAGGTGATGACGCAACCCGGCTTCAACCTCGGCTACATCGCCTACAACACAAAGCACCCACCGTTCGACCGCGTCGAAGTGCGCCAGGCCATGGACATGGCGGTGAACAAGCAAGCGATCATCCAGGCGGTCTACCAGGACGCCGGCCAGCCCGCGGTCAATGCCATGCCGCCCACCCAGTGGTCCTACGACACCTCGCTCAAGGACGCCCAGTACGACCCAGAAAAGGCCAAGCAACTGCTCAAGCAGGCCGGGGTCAAGGACGGCACCGAAATCACCCTGTGGGCCATGCCGGTGCAACGCCCCTACAACCCCAACGCCAAGCTCATGGCCGAAATGCTGCAATCGGACTGGAGCAAGCTCGGCTTCAAGGTACGTATCGTCAGCTACGAGTGGGGCGAGTACCTCAAGCGCATGAAGAACGGCGAGCACGACATCGCCCTGATCGGCTGGACCGGCGACAACGGTGACCCGGACAACTGGCTGGGCACCCTGTACAGCTGCGGCGCCATCGGCAGCAACAACTACTCGCTGTGGTGCGACGTGCAGTACGACACGCTGGTCAACAAGGCCAAGCAGGTCACCGACCGCGAGCAGCGCACCGCCCTCTACCAGAAGGCTCAGCAACGCCTCAAGCAACAGGTGCCGATCACTCCAGTGGCCCACTCCACGGTCAACCAGCCGCTCAGCATCAGCGTGAAAGACTTCAAGGTCAGCCCCTTCGGACGCAACGTATTTTCCGGCGTCAGCATCGATTGACCCTGCACCGCCCAGCCGGGCGTGAGACCCACTCCCGCGCCCGCGTGCAGCCCGGATTTGCCTGGTGACCCCAAGGCAAACACTTGCAGTACCGCGTTACCGCAGCAGGCCCGGCCCACAAGGCCGGGTGATAACTAAAAAAAATATAAAGGGAGCTTTAATCTTGAGACGTTTCACACTCACCGCATTAGCCTTGTCCGTCGGCGCCTTCAGCGCCCTGGCACTGGCCGAACCCGCCAGCCAGGACTTCGTTCCGGTCACGCTCAAGTCGAGCAGCGAGCAAGCCGAGAGCAAAGGCTTCATCGACGGCCAGAGCCTGTCCGGCAGCACCCGCAACTGGTATGCCCACGAACGCGCCACCCGCGCGCCGCTGTGGAAGTACTACAAGGGCGACGGCACCCAGCACGACACCCACAGCCGTAACAACTGGGTGCAGGGCACCATCCTCAACTACAGCTCGGGCTTCACCGAAGGCACCGTGGGCTTCGCTGTCGAGGCCGCGGCCTACAACGCCATCGCCCTCGAGCGCGGCCGCGCCGCCGTGGCCGGCCCCAACAACCGCACGCTCACCCACAGCGACGGCGATGTCATCGGCCAGTGGAGCAAGATGGGCCTGGGCAACGTCAAGGCGCGCGTCTCCAACACCACGCTGACCGTCGGTCGCCAGTCGGTCGACACGCCCATGATCGCCTACATCGGCAACCGTGCCCTGCCCTCGAGCTTCCAGGGTGCTTTCCTGCACAGCGCCGAGTTCGACAACCTGTCGTTCGACCTGGGCACGTTCGACCGCGTCTCGCCGCGTACCGAACAGAGCCTGAGCAAGTTCCGTAGCGAATACACGGCCAAGCGCGTGGAAACCGACCGCGCCAGCACCGTCGGCGTCAACTACCAGCCACTCAAGAGCCTGACCACCAGCTTCTACGCCACCCAGGTCGAAGACTTCTGGAACCAGTACTACGTCGGCGCCAACCATGTGCTGGGTGACAGCGCGGTGCTGAGCCTGACCACCGGTCTGAACTACTACAAGACCGTGGACGAAGGCAGCAAGAAGATGGGCGAGATCGACAACGACACCTACAGCCTATCGTTCGGCCTGACCCACCAGGCCCACACGCTCAGCGCCTCCTGGCAGCAGGTCAACGGCAACGAGTACTTCGACTACCTGCACGAAACCAACGGCATCTACCTGGCCAACTCCCTGCTGTCGGACTTCAACGGCCCGAACGAGAAATCCCTGCAGATCAGCTACGTGCTGAACATGGCGCCGTACGGTGTGCCGGGCCTCAAGTTCAACCTGTACAACGCTCGCGGCTGGGGCATCGATGGCACCCACTACAAGGGCACGATGTACGACGTCAAAGGCCTGGACGGTGAAACCCACTACGAGTGGGGCTTCGGTACCAGCTACGCGATACAGAGCGGCCCGCTGAAGGACACCGCCATTCGCGCCACCTACACCGCCCACCGCGCCAGCAAGGCCCAGGGCGATGGCAGCCTGGACGAGTTCCGCCTGGTCACCACCATTCCGTTCAACATCCTCTGACCGTTGCCGCCACGGCCCGATAAACAACGGGCCGTGGCGGCTACGCTGGAACAATGACTGCAGGGAGGTTCCATGAAATCGCTACCGCTACGCGCTGCCCTGGCAGCGGTCATCCTGGGCGCGGCGTCAAACCTGGCGGCCAAGCCGCTGGTGGTGTGCACCGAGGCGAGCCCCGAGGGCTTCGATATCGTCCAGTACACCACCGCCGTCACCGCCGATGCCACGGCCGAGGCCATCTTCAATCGCCTGGTCGACTTCAAGCCCGGCACCACCGAGATCCAGCCGGCCCTGGCCAAGAGCTGGGACGTCAGCCCCGACGGGCTGGTCTACACCTTCCATCTGCGTGAAGGTGTCAAGTTCCACACCACCGACTACTTCACCCCGACCCGCGACTTCAACGCCGACGACGTGCTGTGGAGCCTGAACCGCCAGCTGCGGCCCGACCACCCCTGGCATGACAAGACCAGCATCGGTTTCCCCTATTTCGAAAGCATGGCCTTCAAGGACCTGCTCAAGTCGGTCGAGAAGACCGACGACCACACCGTGGTGATCACCCTCACCCGCCCCGAGGCGCCGTTCCTGCGCGACATGGCCATGGCCTTCACCTCGATCTACTCCGCCGAGTACGGCGACCAGCTGCTCAAGGCCGGCAAGACCGCCGACCTCAACAGCAAACCAATCGGCACCGGCCCGTTCATCTTCCAGCGCTACAACAAGGATGCCCAGGTTCGCTACAAGGCCAACCCGGATTACTTCCGCGGCAAGCCACCGGCCGACGCGCTGATCTTCGCCATCGCCACCGACAGCAACGTGCGTCTGCAGAAACTGCGCGCCAACGAATGCCAGGTCGCCCTGTACCCCAAGCCTGACGACGTACCAGGCATCAAAACCGACCCGAAACTCAAGGTGGCGGAAATCGAGGCGCTGGTCACCGGCTACATCTCGATGAACACCCAGCACAAGTACCTGAGCGATGTGCGTGTGCGCAAGGCGATCAACATGGCCTTCGACCGCCAGACCCACGTCGACCAGCTGTTCGGCAAGGGCAATGCGTTGCCAGGCGTGAACCCGTACCCACCGACCATGATCGGCTATAACACCGACAACAAGAACCCGCCCCACGACCTGGACAAGGCCCGCGCCCTGCTCAAGGAAGCCGGCGTACCGGAAGGCACGGTGATCACCCTGTTCACCCGCAACGGCGGTGGCCCGACCAACCCCAACCCGCGTCTGTCCGCCGAAATGCTCCAGTCCGACCTGGCCAAGATCGGCATCAAGCTCGATATCCGCGTGATGGAATGGGCCGAAATGCTGCGCCGCGCCAAGAAAGGCGAAGCCGACCTGGTATCGGCAGGCTGGGCCGGCGACAACGGCGACCCGGACAACTTCCTCACCCCCATGCTCAGCTGCGACGCCGTCAAGAGCGGCGAGAACTACGCCCGCTGGTGCAACCAGAAATTCCAGGGCCTGATCACCCGGGCCCGCGAAGTGATCGACAACGACGAGCGCGCCAAGCTCTATAACGAGGCGTTGGCGGTGTACGATGAAGACCAGCCCTGGATCAGCATGGCCCACCCGAAAATGTTCACCGCCATGCGCGAGAACGTCGAAGGCTATGTGATCAACCCACTGACCAACAACAACTTCGCCACCACCAAGGTGAAGTAGAACAACAACGGCCGCCGGACCCTCTGCAAGGGGCCCCGGCGGCACCGCCGTTCCGGCTGATGAGGTACCCCCGACAATGTTGAGTTTTATTGCCCGACGCCTGGGTCTGCTGATCCCGACCTTCTTCGGTATCACCCTGCTGACCTTCGCGCTCATACGCCTGATCCCCGGCGACCCCGTCGAAGTGATGATGGGCGAACGCCGGGTCGACCCCGAAATGCATGCCCAGGCCATGGAGCGCCTGGGCCTGAACAAGCCGCTGCCGGCCCAGTACCTGGACTATGTCGGCAAGCTCGCCCAGGGCGACCTGGGCGAATCCCTGCGCACCCGTGAGAGCGTATGGAACGAATTCCTCACCCTGTTCCCGGCAACGCTTGAGCTGGCCATGGCCGCCCTGCTGTTCGCCGGCGTCATCGGTCTGCTGGCCGGGGTGATCGCCGCGCTCAAGCGTGGCTCGCTGTTCGACCATGGGGTGATGGGCATCTCGCTGGCCGGCTATTCGATGCCGATCTTCTGGTGGGGCCTGATCCTGATCATGTTCTTCTCCGTGAGCCTCGGCTGGACGCCGGTGTCCGGGCGCATCGACCTGCTCTACGACATCGAACCGAAAACCGGTTTCATGCTCATCGACACCCTGCTCAGTGACGAAGAGGGCGCGTTCAAGGACGCGGTCATGCACCTGATCCTGCCGGCCATCGTGCTGGGCACCATCCCGCTGGCGGTGATCGCCCGCATGACCCGCTCGTCGATGCTCGAAGTGCTGCGCGAAGACTACATCCGCACCGCTCGCGCCAAAGGCCTGTCGCCCTCGCGCGTGGTGTTCATCCACGGCCTGCGCAACGCGCTGATCCCGGTACTGACCGTGTTCGGCCTGCAGGTCGGCACACTGCTGGCCGGCGCCGTGCTCACCGAAACCATCTTCTCCTGGCCGGGCATCGGCAAATGGCTGATCGAAGCCATCGGCGCCCGCGACTACCCCGTGGTCCAGAACGGCATCCTGTTGATCGCCTGCCTGGTGATCCTGGTCAACTTCGTCGTGGATATCCTCTACGGCCTGGTCAACCCACGCATCCGTCATCAGCGCTGAGGCTCCCGCCATGACTAGCCCGATTCCGAAATCCGTGACCCCGTCCAGCGCGGTCGACCAGAGCTTGCTCTACCCCTCGCCGTACAAGGAGTTCTGGCAGGCCTTCTCGCGCAACAAAGGCGCGGTGGCCGGCCTGGCCTTCATGACCCTGGTGGTGTTCTGCGCCCTGTTCGCCCCCTGGGTGGCGCCGCACAACCCCAGCGAGCAATACCGCGACTTCCTGCTCACCCCGCCGGTGTGGCTGGAAGGCGGCACCTGGCAGTTCATCCTGGGTACCGACGAACTGGGCCGCGACCTGCTCTCGCGGCTGATCCAGGGCGCGCGCCTGTCGCTGCTGATCGGCCTGTCGTCGGTGGTGATGTCGCTGATCCCGGGGATCCTGCTCGGCCTGTTCGCCGGCTTCTTCCCGCGCCTGCTCGGCCCTTCGATCATGCGCCTGATGGACGTGATGCTGGCCCTGCCCTCGCTGCTGCTGGCCGTGGCCATCGTCGCCATCCTCGGCCCTGGCCTGATCAACACCGTGATCGCCATCGCCATCGTCTCGCTGCCGTCGTATGTGCGCCTGACCCGCGCCGCCGTGATGGGCGAGCTGAACCGCGACTATGTCACCGCCGCGCGCCTGGCCGGTGCCGGCCTGCCGCGCCTGATGTTCGTCACCGTGCTGCCCAACTGCATGGCGCCGCTGATCGTGCAGGCCACGCTGAGCTTCTCCTCGGCCATTCTCGACGCCGCCGCCCTGGGCTTCCTGGGGCTGGGCGTGCAGCCGCCAACCCCCGAGTGGGGCACCATGCTGGCCTCGGCCCGCGACTACATCGAGCGCGCCTGGTGGGTGGTGAGCCTGCCCGGCCTGACCATTTTGCTCAGTGTGCTGGCAATCAACCTGATGGGCGACGGCCTGCGCGACGCGCTGGACCCGAAACTCAAGAACGCCGCCTGAGGAGAACGCCATGTCACTGTTGCAGATCAACAACCTGAACGTGCGCTTCGGCGACACCAACGCCATCCCTGTCGTGGACGGCCTCGACCTGGCCGTGGACGCTGGCGAGATCCTCGCCATCGTCGGCGAGTCCGGCTCCGGCAAGTCGGTCACCATGATGGCCCTGATGGGCCTGATCGACGCGCCCGGGCGCATTACCGCCGACGTGCTCAACTTCGACGGTATCGACATGCTCAAGCTCAGCGGCCGCCAACGGCGCAAGGTGGTGGGCAAGGACATCGCCATGGTCTTCCAGGACCCGATGACCGCGCTCAACCCCAGCTACACCGTGGGCTACCAGATCGAAGAAGTGCTGCGCCAGCACCTGGGCCTCAAGGGCAAGGCCGCGCGCCAACGGGCCTTGGAGCTGCTGAAGAAAGTCGAGATTCCGGCCGCCGAAAGCCGCCTGGACGCCTACCCTCACCAGCTGTCCGGCGGCATGAGCCAACGGGTGGCGATCGCCATGGCCATCGCCGGCGAGCCGAAACTGCTGATCGCCGACGAACCGACCACCGCCCTGGATGTGACTATCCAGGCGCAGATCATGGAGCTGCTGGTCAACCTGCAGAAAGAGCGCAACATGGCGCTGATTCTCATCACCCACGACCTGGCCGTGGTCGCGGAAACCGCCAAGCGCGTGTGCGTGATGTACGCGGGCCAGGCTGTCGAAGTGGGCCAGGTGCCGGAACTGTTCGACATCCCCGCCCACCCGTACAGCGAAGCGCTGCTGGCGGCCATCCCCGAGCACAGCATCGGCGCCGAGCGCCTGGCGACCCTGCCCGGTATCGTTCCCGGCCGCTATGACCGCCCGCAAGGCTGCCTGCTGTCGCCGCGCTGCCCGTATGTACAGGAAAACTGCCGCCGCCAGCGCCCGGCCCTCGATCCCCAGGCCCACAGCCTGGTGCGTTGCTTCTATCCGCTGAACCAGGAGGTGGCGTGATGACCGTCGTTCTATCCGCCCGTGAGCTGACCCGCCACTACGAAGTCTCCCGCGGCCTGTTCAAGGGCCATGCGCTGGTACGCGCGCTCAATGGCGTATCGTTCGAGCTGGAGGCCGGCAAGACCCTGGCCGTGGTTGGCGAGTCCGGCTGTGGCAAGTCCACCCTGGCCCGTGCGTTGACCCTGATCGAGGAACCCTCCTCCGGCTCGCTGCAGATCGCCGGGCATGAGGTCAAAGGCGCCAGCAAGGACCAGCGCAAGCAATTGCGCCGCGACGTGCAGATGGTGTTCCAGAGCCCCTACGCCTCGCTCAACCCGCGGCAGAAGATTGGCGACCAGCTCGCCGAACCGCTGCTGATCAACACCTCGCTGAGCAAGGCCGAGCGCCGCGAGAAAGTGCAGAAGATGATGGAGCAGGTGGGCCTGCGCCCCGAGCACTATCAGCGCTACCCGCACATGTTCTCGGGTGGCCAGCGCCAGCGTATCGCCCTGGCCCGGGCGATGATGTTGCAACCGAAAGTGCTGGTGGCGGACGAACCGACTTCCGCTCTCGATGTGTCGATCCAGGCCCAGGTGCTGAACCTGTTCATGGACCTGCAGAAGGAGTTCAACACCGCCTACGTGTTCATCTCCCACAACCTGGCGGTGGTGCGCCATGTGGCGGACCAGGTGCTGGTGATGTACCTGGGGCGGCCGGCCGAGATGGGGCCGAAAGAAGATATCTACGAAAAGCCGCTGCATCCGTACACGCAAGCGCTGCTGTCGGCGACCCCGGCGATCCACCCGGACCCGCTGAAGCCGAAGATCCGCATTGCCGGTGAGCTGCCCAACCCGCTGAACCCACCGGACGGTTGTGCCTTCCACAAGCGTTGCCCGCATGCGACCGAACGATGCGCCAAGGAAGTACCGGCGTTACGCCAGGTGAGTACGCGGCAGGTGGCGTGTCACTATGCTGAGCAGTTTCTCTAGACGCGTGTGACCTTCTTCGCCGGCAAGCCGGCTCCTACAGGTATCACCTGACCCTGCAGGAGCCGGCTTGCCGGCGAAGGGCTGCATGGCAGCCCAACGTGTCAGTGCATGAAGAACCAGATCAGGATGATCACCGGAATCGGCACTCCAATCATCCACAGCAGTATCGAGCGCATAACCGTTCTCCTCGTTCGGCGTTGAACAATGGAAGTGCAGCCCCCGTGCCAGCTGTATCAAAAAAATACATGCATACGAATCAAGCCCTTAGCCGGTAACCGCTCGGGAAAACCGTGCAAAATGCCGGATCCATGGCCTTGCGCCTGGGTTTTCTGCAATGCACTATCGAGCCCATGACCGCCACTCCCCTCCCCGACGGCCCCGGGCAAACCCCGCTCACCGCCGACACCGTCATGCGCTACCACCTGTGCTGGAAGCATCGCGACCTCGACGGGGTGATGGCGCTCTACCACCCGGACATCCAGTACCACGACTTCTTCCAGAACCGCGTGCTCGGCTACGACGACATGCGCGACTACGTGCGCGCCTGCCTGCCCCATGAAGCTGGCGAGGACATCGTCCACAGCGACCGCATCCGCGTCGACGGCTGCACCGCGTTCATCCAGTACCAGGTCACGGTTCAAGGTGGCGACGGCCTGGCAGCGTTCCAGTCCAGCGAAGCGATCACGGTCAAGGACGGGCTGATCTGGCAGGTCAACGAGTACGCTACGCTGGTGCGCCAGGGTAGCTGCGCCAGCCATCCGGGTAGGCCACGCCCCGCCACCAGCAGGCTGGGCCTGTCACCGCGCCAACTGTCCACCATGGCCCAGGACCTGGAGCACTACTTCCAGGGCCAGCGCCCCTACCTCGACCCGGAGCTGGACCTGCAGCAGGTCGCCGACGAGAGCGGCTACAGCCGCAACCAGATCTCCTACCTGCTCAACCAGGTGCTGGGACAAAGCTTCTACCGCTACGTCAACCAGGCACGCCTGCAACACCTGATGGCCAGCCTGGGCGACGGCAGCGTGCGCACGCCCATCGACGAGCTGGCGTTCAATGCCGGCTTCAACTCACTGTCGGCCTTCTACAAGTGCTTCCGCGAACACACCGGGTTGTCCCCAAAGGCCTACCTCAAGCAAATTTCCCTGCGTGCACGCACGTAAGACAGCCTTCCCCGCGCTTCACTAGGATCGCCCACAGACCTTTACCGGATGTGGAGCCCGCCCCGATGCAACCCCTGCGCACGATCAGCCTGTGGATGGACCAGCTCGACGAACCGCTGTGCGCGCGCCCGGCCCTGCGCCAGGATCTTGACCTCGATGTGTGCATCATCGGTGCCGGCTATACCGGCCTGTGGACCGCCTACTACCTCAAGCGCCAGGCGCCCCAGCTCAATATTGCGCTGATCGAAGCCAACATCGCCGGTTTCGGCGCGTCCGGGCGCAACGGCGGCTGGCTGATGGGCAACCTGCTGGGCGAGGACCGCCTGCTCGCCACCCTCTCGCCACAACAACGCCGTGAAAGCATCGACCTGCTGCATGGCATCCCCGACGAAGTCCACGACGTGCTCCAGCACGAAGGCATCGACTGCGACTACCGCAAGGGCGGCGTGCTCTACTGCGCCGCCCGCTATCCGGAACAGGAGCGCAGCCTGCGCGGCTGGCTCGACGACCTCTACCGCCAGGGAATGAACGAAGACGACTACCGTTGGCTACGTCCCGAACAACTGGACGCCCAATTGAAAGTCAGCAACCCCTACGGCGCCATTTACAGCCCCCATGTCGCCACGATCCAGCCGGCCAAACTGGTGCGCGGCCTGGCGCGGACGGTCGAGGCCATGGGCGTGCCGATCTACGAGAACACCCCGGCCATCGATTGGCAGACCGGCGAAGTGCGTACCCCACTGGCACGCATTCGCAGCCATTGGGTGGTGCCCGCCGTCGAAGGCTATGCCGCCAGCCTGCCGCCGCTCGGGCGTCACCAACTGCCCGTGCAGAGCCTGTTGGTGGCTACCGAACCACTGCCGGAATCGACCTGGGAACAGATCGGCCTGGGTCAGGGCCAGGCCTTCAGTGAAAGCAGCCGCCAGGTCACCTATGGCCAGCGCAGCGCCGACAACCGCCTGGTGTTCGGCGCCCGCGGCGGCTACCGCTTCGGCGGACGCTTGCGCGAGGACTTCACCCTGACCGAAAACGAGGTCGAACTGCGCCGCTACCTGTTCGGCGAGCTGTTCCCGCAGCTAAAGCACGTTCGCATCACCCATTCCTGGGGCGGCAACCTGGGCATGGCCCGACGCTTCCGCCCGCACATGCTGTGCGACCGCCAGCGCGGCATCGCCCTGTCCGGTGGCTACGGTGGCGAAGGCGTCGGCGCCACCAACCTGGGTGGCCGCACATTGGCAGCACTGATTCTCGGTCAACACAACGCGCTCACCGCCCAGCCCTGGGTGCATGACAACCGCCCGTTATCGAACCTGGCCAGCTGGCCACCCGAACCCTGCCGCTGGCTGGGCTACAACGCGATCATCCAGAGCTTCGTCCACGAGGACCAGACCCTCGCCAACCCGGCCAGCGCCCCCTGGCGGCGACGCTTGGCCTGTGGATTGGCCGACTTCATGGAAGGCTTCATGCACTGACTTCCCTTTATCACCACAGAGGATCCACCGGTCATGCGCATCACCCACTTCAAGCACACCGCCAGCGCCATCCTGGACAGCTCCACCCCGGTCGCCGTGCCCCTCGGCGAGCCGGTCGCGGTCACCTCGCTCACCTGCGTCGAACGCAGCGACGGCGTCGAGACCGGTATCTGGGAGTGCAGCCCGGGCCGCTGGCGACGGCAGATCGTGCAGCAGGAGTTCTGCCATTTCATCAAGGGCCGCTGCACCTTCACCCCCGACGGTGGCGAGCCGTTTGTCATAGAAGCCGGAGACGCCCTGATGCTACCGGCCAACAGCCTCGGCACCTGGGACATCCAGGAGACCGTGCGCAAGACCTATGTGCTGATTTTCTGATCCGCTGATCGCCTGCCTTCGATAACAACAGACAAAGCAAGGTAACCCCGACATGCGCACGCTCCTTCTCGCTCCCCTGATGCTGGCCGCAAGCGTTGCCAGCGCCGCCGACTCGGTGAAGATCTACAACTGGTCGAGCTACATCGCCCCGGACACCCTGAAGAACTTCCAGCAGGCCAGCGGTATCGTGCCAACCTACGACGTGTTCGACAGCAACGAGACCCTCGACGGCAAGTTGATGACCGGCAATTCCGGCTACGACGTGGTGTTCCCCTCCAACCACTTCATGGCCCGGCAGATCCAGGGCAAGGCCCTGAAGCAACTGGACAAGTCGCAGCTACCGAACTGGAAGCACCTCAACCCGGTGCTGCTCAAGGCGCTGGAGGTGAACGACCCGGGCAACCAGTACGGTTTCCCCTACCTCTGGGGCAGCACCGGCATCGGCTACAACATCGACAAGGTCAAGGCGGTGCTTGGCGACAATGCGCCCATCGACTCTTGGGACTTGTTCTTCAAGCCCGAATACCTCTCCAAACTCAAGAGTTGCGGTGTGGCAGTGCTGGACAACGGCCCCGAACTGTTGCCCATCGCCCTGCACTATCTAGGTTTGCCGCATCACAGCCAGAACCCGGCCGACTACGACAAGGCCAAGGACCTGCTGATGAAGGTGCGCCCATACATCAGCTACTTCCATTCGTCGAAGTACACCGGCGACCTGGCCAATGGCGATGTGTGCGTGGTGGTGGGCTTCTCGGGCGACGTACTGCAGGCGAAGAACCGCGCCGAAGAGGCGAAAAATGGGGTGAAGGTGGGTTATTCGATCCCGAAGGAAGGCGCGCCGATGTGGTTTGACATGGTGGCCATGCCAGCCGATGCGCCCAACGAGAAGGCGGGTTATGCCTACATGAACTACCTGCTGCAGCCTGAAGTGATGGCGAACATCAGCAACTTCGTGCAGTACGCCAATGGCAACCAGCAGGCTGATGCGCTGGTGGACCCGGCGATGAAGGGCAACACGATGATCTATCCGAGCGAGGATGTGATGGGCAAGTTGTATGCGCTGGAGGCAATGCCGGCGAAGATCGACCGCATCAGGACGCGGATCTGGACCAGCATAAAAGCGGGAAATTAACGGCGGGATTTACGCTTACCCTGTAGGAGCGGCCTTGTGCCGCGAAGGGGCTGCGTAGCGGCCCCGGGATTCAGTGTTCAACAAAGATCGCCGGGGCCGCTTTGCGGCCCTTTCGCGGCTCAAGGCCGCTCCTGCAGGGCCAGGTGAAGACCTGTAACGATCAGTGATGCTCGCGGGTCGCGCGGAACTTGATGTCCGGCCAGCGCTCTTCCATCAGCGACAGGTTGACCCGGGTCGGTGCCAGGTAGGTGAGGTGGCCGCCACCGTCGATGGCCAGGTTCTCCATGGCCTTGTTCTGGAATTCCTCCAGCTTCTTCTTGTCATCGCAACTGATCCAGCGCGCCGACCAGACGGTGATCGGCTCGTAGGCGCACTCGACCTTGTACTCTTCCTTCAGGCGGCTGGCGACCACGTCGAACTGCAGCACACCGACCGCACCGAGGATGATGTCGTTGCTGCGCTCGGGGAAGAACACCTGCGTGGCGCCCTCTTCGGCCAGCTGCTGCAGGCCCTGGCGCAGTTGCTTGGATTTCAGCGGGTCCTTCAGGCGCACACGGCGGAACAGCTCCGGGGCGAAGTGCGGGATACCGGTGAAGCCCAGCGCCTCGCCTTCGGTGAAGGTGTCGCCGATCTGGATGGTGCCGTGGTTGTGCAGGCCGATGATATCGCCGGCAAAGGCCTCTTCCAGTTGCTCACGCTCGGACGAGAAGAAGGTCAGCGCGTCACCGATGCGCAAGTCTTTGTTCAGCCGCACGTGACGCATCTTCATGCCTTTCTCGTACTTGCCCGAGCAGATGCGCATGAAGGCAATGCGGTCGCGGTGTTTCGGGTCCATGTTCGCCTGGATCTTGAACACGAAGCCGGTGAATTTTTCTTCCACAGGCTCGACGGTACGCTCGTGGGCGACACGGCCCAGCGGGCGTGGCGCCCAGTCGACGACCGCGTCGAGCACGTGGTCGACACCGAAGTTGCCCAGTGCGGTCCCGAAGAACACCGGGGTCAGCTGGCCGTTGATGAACTCGTCCTGGTTGAACTCGTGGCAGGCGCCCTGCACCAGCTCCAGCTGATCGACGAACGCGTCGTACTGGTCGCCCAGGTGGGCGCGGGCTTCGTCCGAGTCCAGTTTCTGGATGATCTTGGCCTCGGTGCGCTCGTGGCCGTGGCCTGGGGTGTAGACGATGATGTAGTCGCCGGTGAGGTGGTACACGCCCTTGAAGTCGCGGTAGCACCCGATCGGCCAGGTGATCGGCGCGGCTTTGATCTTCAGCACCGCCTCGATCTCGTCGAGCAGTTCGATCGGGTCGCGGATGTCACGGTCGAGTTTGTTGATGAAGCTGACGATGGGGGTGTCGCGCAGGCGGCAGACGTCCATCAGGGCGATGGTGCGCGGCTCGACGCCCTTACCACCGTCGAGCACCATCAGCGCCGAGTCCACCGCGGTGAGGGTGCGGTAGGTGTCTTCCGAGAAGTCCTCGTGGCCGGGGGTGTCGAGCAGGTTGATCATGTGCTCGCGGTAGGGGAACTGCATCACCGAGGTGGTGATGGAGATGCCGCGCTGCTTCTCCATTTCCATCCAGTCGGAGGTGGCGTGGCGGTCGGACTTGCGCGACTTCACGGTGCCCGCGACGGAGATCGCCTTGCCCATCAGCAAAAGCTTCTCGGTGATGGTGGTCTTACCGGCGTCGGGGTGGGAAATGATGGCGAAAGTGCGGCGCTTCGCGACTTCGGCGGCCTGGTTGGTCATGGGAAATCGCCTGACTGGGGATTCAAAAAGGGGCGATATCATACCTGAAGTCGGGGCGCGGGCCAAAATCTGCTGAACCAGAGGCGCTCGTTCCGGCCTCTTCGCGGGTAAACCCGCTCCTAAAGGAACTTCCACAGCCCAGCAGTCTTGTGCAGTACCTGTAGGAGAGGGTTTACCCGCGAAAGGGCCAGTGAAGCCACAACAATTCATCAGGCATTCGCCGGGTCACGGCAAAAGGCCACAAAGCAGTGTTTTCAACGCCTATGGCAAATGAACTCACAGCTTTCTCTCGATGCAATTCCAGCTTTCCAGTGATTAACACTGGCCAAATGCCGCCTCAGATGGGAACCTTTCCCTCCACGGAGACGTCCACTCCCCTGCAACCCGCCTCGGTTCAGGGCTGGTTTCACCTGCTTCACGAGCCCGACGGGGTTCGGCTCATGGCCTGATGCACATATTGGGCTGCTACTCGCGACCACACTGCCCGCCGCCAGGAATGGCCGGCCGCACGGGGGTGTGATCGCCGACTACAAAAAAGGAGTCCGCCTGTGGCTGCACGCTACGGAAAAGGGCTGTTGGGATGGGCCGCCGTGCTCGTCATCCTGGCCCTGCTGGTCCACTGGATCGGCATCGACACGATCGCCCGCTACCGCGACGATCTTGGGTTCTACCTGCAAGCGCACCTGGTTTTGGTGCTGGCTTCGATGGCGGCGGCGCTGGCCGTGGGCATCCCCGCTGGCATTGCCTTGAGTCGACCGCACAGGGTCGACAAAGCCGAACGTTTCATGCAGTTTTTCAATGTTGGCAACACCATTCCTCCCCTGGCCGTCCTGGCCATCGCCCTGAGTGTCCTGGGCATCGGCGCGGGCCCCGCAATCTTCGCGCTGTTCCTCGCCTCTCTCCTGCCCATCGTGCGCAACACCTACGAGGGCCTGAAAAACGTCCCTGCCTCGCTCACGGAAGCCGCCACCGGCATCGGTATGACCCCGCGTCAGCAGTTGTGGCAGGTAGAACTGCCCAACGCGGTGCCGATCATCGTCGGCGGTGTGCGGGTGGCCCTGGCGTTGAACGTGGGCACCGCACCGCTGGCGTTCCTGATCGGCGCCAACAGCCTGGGCAGCCTGATCTTCCCCGGCATCGCCCTGAACAACCAGCCGCAGCTGTTGCTGGGCGCCGCCTGCACGGCGCTGCTGGCCCTGGCGCTCGACGCGCTGGTGAGTTTCTCCAGCAAGCGCTGGCTGGAACGTGGCCTGGCCTGACAATAAGAGGGAAACCATGAAAAAAACAATCGCCTTGCTCCTGGGCGCGGCCCTGCTATGCGCAGGCTTTGCCCAGGCGGCAAACAAACCGCTGATCCGCATCGGTGCCCGGGTGTTCACCGAGCAGACCGTGCTCGCCGAAATCACCGCCCAGTACCTGCGCGCCAACGGCTTCGACGTGCGGGTCACCTCCGGCCTTGGCAGCAACATCGCTCGCCAGGCCCAAGAAACCGGGCAGTTGGACCTGATGTGGGAATACACCGGCGTCTCGCTGGTGTCCTACAACCATATCGACGAACGCATGCCCAACGCCGCAGCCACCTACGCCCGAGTGAAGGAACTCGATGCGAAGAAGGGGCTGGTTTGGCTGACTCCGTCAAAATTCAGCAACACCTACGCCCTGGGCCTGCCCAAGCAGGTGGCCGAAGCCTATCCACGGGTCAACACCATCAGCGATCTCAATCAGGTACTGCACGCTGAGCGCACCCGCAACCACCTGGTAGCCCTGGACACCGAATTCGCCAACCGCCCCGATGGCCTGGTCGGCCTGCGCGAGGTGTACGACCTGCCTCTGGACCGCCGCAACATCCGCCAGATGGATGGCGGCCTGGTGTACACCGCGATGCGCAACAACCAGGTGTTCGCCGGCCTGGTGTACACCACCGACGGGCGCCTGGACGCCTTCGACCTCAAGCTGCTGGAAGACGACAAGCACTACTTCCCCGACTACACCGCGGCACCCGTATTGCGCCAAGCAGTGCTCGACGCCCACCCACGACTGGCCACCCTGCTCCAGCCGCTGGCCGAACAGCTCGACGACGCAACCATGCGCCAGCTCAACGCCAAGGTCGACGTCGAGCACCAGAGCCCGAACGTGGTCGCCGCGGCATTCCTGCGCGAGCACTCACTCGGCGAGGTACAACCATGAACCTGCTCGATACCTTTGCCCACCTTGACTGGGCCCAGGTCCTGCAACTGACCGGGCAGCACATCACCCTGGTTGGCATCGCCGTGGGGCTGGCCATTATGGTCGGCGTGCCGTTGGGCATCCTGATGACTCGCTTCCCAACGTTCGCCGGCCCGCTGCAAGCCAGTGCCACGGTGCTGCTGACCATCCCCTCGATCGCGCTGTTCGGCCTGCTGCTGCCGTTTTACTCGAAGTTCGGCCAGGGCCTCGGCCCGCTGCCGGCAATCACTGCTGTATTCCTCTACTCGCTGCTGCCGATCCTGCGCAACACCTACCTGGCCCTGACCAACGTCGAGCCCGGCATCCGTGAAGCCGCCCGTGGCATCGGCATGACCTTCGGCCAGCGCCTGCGCATGGTCGAGCTGCCCATCGCCGTGCCGGTGATCCTCGCCGGCGTGCGCACCGCCGTGGTGATGAACATCGGCGTGATGACCATCGCCGCCACCATCGGCGCCGGTGGCCTGGGCGTGCTCATCCTCACCGCCATCAGCCGCAGCGACATGTCGATGCTGCTGGTCGGTGCCGTGCTCGTCAGCCTGCTGGCGATCATCGCCGACCTGCTCCTGCAAACCCTGCAACGTGCCCTGACTCCAGAAGGACTGCGCCCATGATCGAACTGAACAACCTCAGCAAGACCTTCCACACGAACGGCAAGGAGGTCAAAGCCGTCGACGCGGTGAGCCTCACCGTCAACGAAGGCGAGATCTGCGTGTTCCTCGGCCCCTCCGGCTGCGGCAAGAGCACCACGCTGAAGATGATCAACCGCCTGATCACCCCGACCTCCGGCCAGGTGCTCATCAATGGCGAGGACACCAGCGCCTTGGACGAAGTCACCCTGCGCCGCCAGATCGGCTACGTGATCCAGCAGATCGGCCTGTTCCCCAACATGACCATCGAGGAGAACATCACCGTGGTCCCGCGCTTGCTCGGCTGGGACAAGCAGAAATGCCACGACCGCGCCCGCGAACTGATGCACATGATCAAGCTTGAGCCCAAGCAGTACCTGCAGCGCTACCCCCGTGAGCTGTCCGGTGGCCAGCAGCAGCGAATCGGCGTGATCCGCGCCCTGGCCGCCGAGGCACCGGTGCTGCTGATGGACGAGCCGTTCGGCGCGGTCGACCCGATCAACCGCGAGCTGATCCAGCACGAGTTCTTCGAGATGCAACGGGCGCTGAACAAGACCGTGATCATGGTCAGCCATGACATCGACGAAGCGATCAAGCTGGGGGACAAGATCGCCATCTTCCGTGCCGGCAAGCTGTTGCAGCTGGACCATCCGGACACGCTGCTGGCCCATCCGGTGGATGATTTCGTCAGCAACTTCGTCGGCCAGGACAGCACGTTGAAACGCCTGTTGCTGGTGCGTGCCGAGGATGCCGCGGACAACGCGCCATCGGTGAGCCCGGAAACACCGGTGGGCGATGCGCTGGAGCTGCTGGATGAGCATGACCGGCGTTATGTGGTGGTCACCGACGGGCAGAACAAGGCGCTGGGGTATGTGCGCAGGCGCGACATGCACCGCCAGCAAGGGACATGCGCGGACTTCCTGAGGGCGTTCAATGCCACGGCGTCCCACGACGAACACCTGCGCATCCTGCTGTCGCGGATGTACGAGTTCAATCGGGCGTGGTTACCGGTGCTGGATGCCGAGCAGGTGTTCCTGGGCGAGGTGACGCAAGAGTCGATTGCGGCATACCTGAGCTCGGGGCGCTCGCGCGGGGCGAAGACCTCGATCGTGTCGCCGGCCGAGGCCGTGGTCGCCTGAGCCGGCCTCATCGCGGATGAATCCCTCCTACCGGTAGGAGCGGATTCATCCGCGATAAAGGCGACGCGCTATCAGAACCCTACGCTGGCCTGCACATAGAACGTGCGCGGCTCACCCACATAGAGCCCAGCGTTGTTGTCGCTGGAGCGGGTGAAGTACTGCTTGTCGAAGATGTTCTTCACCCCGGCCGCCAGTTTCAGGTTCGACAGCTGCGGCCCGAACGCATAGCCGCCGCGCGCATGCCAGGTCACGTAACCCGGAATGTCGCCGTACTGCCCGTCGGCACTCGGCGCGGTGATGTAGTTGCCGTTGAAACTGCCGTCGGCATTCATCCCGGTGCCCGGCGCACGTTGCTTGGATTGGGCGTAGGCATCCAGGTTCCAGGTCCAGTGGTTGACCTCGTAGCGCAGCCCGGCCGTGGCCACCGTGCGCGAGTAGAACGGCAGGTCGCGGCCCTTGAAGCCGGGAATCTCGCCTTCATAGGTGGCGCGGGTGTAGGTGTAGCCACCATTGACCGACACACCTTCCAGGCGCGGATCGAGCCCCGCCAGGTCATAGCGCACCGAAGCCTCGATCCCTTGATGCTTGGTGGCCCCCAGATTGGTCCAGCCGATGTCGTTGCTGATGTACTGCAGTTCGTCGTCGAAATCGATGTAGAACGCGGTCAGCTCGCCGGCAAAGCCGCCGTTGTCATAGCGCGTGCCCACTTCGTAGGTCTTGGCCTTCTCCGGTTCCAGGCCATTGGCCGTGTTGTTGCCGGTACCGCCCTGGCCCAGCTGGAAGTACTGCAAGCTGCCAAACGAAGTCTCGTAGTTGGCGAACACTTTCCAGGCATCGGAGAGGTGGTACATCACGCTCAGCGCCGGCAGCGGCTCATTGCTGGTGATGCTGCGGTTCTTCTCCGCTACCGGCCGGTTGTTGGCATCCAGTACCGGGCGGTCACGCCAGTCGGTGTTGATGTGCTCGAAACGGATGCCTGGGGTGATGGTCCAGTTGCCGATGTCGATCTTGTCGTCGATGTAGTAGGCACTGGCCTCGGTGCCACCACTGCGGTCCTGGAACACATGGCCATCGGAGGTCGGGGTGACGGTCGGCACGTTGTCGATCAGCGCCAGGCGGGTCGATTGCTCGCGCATGGCCTCTTTCAGGTAGCGGTAACCGACGCTGACTTCCTGGGTGGTCGGCCCGGCGAAGAAGATCCGCGACACCCGCGGCTCGATGGCGAAGGTGTGGTAGTTGCGCGGGTACGACGACAGGGTCTTCATGTCGCGCGCGGCGATGGCGCTGCCGCGGAAACTGTCGGTGTAGTAGGTCAGCACTTCGAACTGGGTGGCGTCGTCGAGCTGGCGCTGCCACTTGAACGACACGTCCTTGCGCCGGCCGGCGAAGTAGTCGTAGTCGCGCAGCGACTGGTACGGGTTGCTGTCGTACTGCGCCTGGGTCAGGCCACCGGGCATGTCGGCGCGGCCGTCGTAGTAGTGGAAGTTGAGCCAGAACTCGTCGACGTCGGTGGGGGCCCAGTGGGTCTTGAGCATGACGTCATCGATATCGTTGCCGTTGTTGCTTTCGCGGTAGCCGTTGCCATTCACCCCGGTGTACAGCAAAGCCACGCCCATGCCGTTGTCGGCGGTGCCACCGGCGAAAGCCGACTCGGTGTGCTTCCAGCCGCCGTGCTGGGAGGTTTCCAAGGTGGTGGACAGCTCCGCCGAGGCTTTCTCGGGGATCGCCCGGGTCACGAAGTTGATCACCCCACCGACGTTCTGCGGGCCGTAGCGCACGGAACCAGCGCCGCGCACCACATCGATGCTGTCGAGGTTGCCCGAGGAGATCGGCGCCATCGACAACTGCGGCTGACCGTAAGGGGCGAAGGCTGCCGGGATGCCATCGATCAGCACGGTCGAGCGCGGCGACAGGCGCGAGGTCAGGCCGCGTACCCCGACGTTGAGCGACAGGTCGCTGCCGCCGGTACCGTTGGAGTCCTGCACCTGCACGCCGGGGATGCCACGCAGGGCGTCACGCACGTTCATCGTGCCCTTCTCGACCATTGCCTCGCGGCGTACCACGGTGCGCGCGCCTGGGTGGTTCTGCACCACGCTCTGCTGGGCATCGCCCAGCCAGTCACCGACCACCTTGACGTCGGTGGGCGCCAGCTCGAGGCTGCCGGTGGTGAGGGTGCCGGCAGCCTGCGCCGGCTTGACCACCACGGTGTCGGCGGACTGCTCGTAGGTCAGCCCGCTGCCCTGCAACAGCTGCTCCAGCGCCTGCTCCGGCGCCAGGTTGCCCGACACGGCCGGGGCCTGCTTGCCGGCCACCAGTTCAGGGCTGAAGAACAGCTGCAGCTGGGTCTGTTGACCCAGTTGCTTGAGGGCGGCGCCCAGAGGCTGGGCCTGGATCTGGATCGTGTCGGCATAGCTGTTGCCTGCGGCGGCGCTGACCGCCAGGGCCAGCGCCAGGCGGCGCAGCTGGAGAAGGGGCTTATTGTTGTTCACGTCTTCGATGGGTCCTGAAAGTCGGGATAAACGCCAACCGCATGCAAATGGAAATGCTTGGCAGTTGCAGCTGGCGGGGAAGACGAACGACCGGAAAAAAACCTGAATCTATTTCGAAATAATTTCGCTGGAGCCATCCGCGTGCTGCTTGATCGCCACCGGCAGGATGTTCGGCAAGGCGCGCAGCAGGGCATCGGGGTCATCGCTGCTGAAGGTGCTGGACAGGCGCAGGTTCGCCACTTTGCCAGGCGCGACACGCAAGGGCTGGGCACGATAACGCGAGACTTCGGCGACCACCTCGCTGAGCGGGGCGTTGTCGAACACCAGCTTGCCCTGGCGCCAGGCCGTCAGTGCACTGGCATCGATGGCGTAGGGCGCGGCGACCTGGCCGTGCGGGTCGATGCGCGAACCCTGGCCGGCACCGAGCAGCGCCAGCGAATCCCCCGCGCCCCGGACCTGTACCGACCCCTGCTCGACCACGACACGGGTGCTATCCCGGTCCTGACGTACATCGAAGCGAGTACCCGTCACGGTGACATCCCCCTGCGTGGTGCTCACCACGAATGGCCGGGCGCGGTCATGGGCGACGATGAACATCGCCTCGCCCTGACTCAACCGCACGTGACGGCGGCCAGGAGAAAAGTCGACCTGCAACCGGGTGGCGCTGTTGAGCTCCAACCGTGAGCCGTCGGGCAGATCGACCTGGTGGCGCTCACCCAGAGCGGTTTGCAAGGTGTCCTGATGGTTCAGTTGCTGGTACTGCCAACCCACCCAGCCCAGGCCGAGGGCCACGACCGCCACGCTGGCAGCCAATGCCTGGCGCAGCACACGACGGCGCGGCAACTGGCGTACAGGCTTGGGCTCGCAAAGCGCCTCCAGGCGCTGACGTGGGATGAAGTCGGTTGCGCGCCACAGTTGCACCAGCCGCTCGTACTCCTCGCGGTGCCGTGGGTGGCGTGCCAGCCACTGGACCAAACCCGCCTGCAACTCATCGTCGCGCGGCGCGTCCTGGAGCCGGACAAACCATTCGGCGGCCTGCTCGCGCACGTGCTGTTCCATCAATGGGCTCTCCTGACTCATCTGGCCGACACATCCAGGTGCTCACGCAGATACCGGAGCGTGCGGATCATATACTTTTCGACCATGTTCTTGCTCAAGCCCATGCGCTCGGCAATTTCAGCCTGGGTCAGGCCCTCGAGTTTCTGCCAGATGAAGACCCGGCGACAGTTGAGCGGCAGCTCTGAAAGCACCCGCTCCACAGAGTCAGCCAGCTCCAGGGCACGCACATAGGCCTCCGGGTCGTCATGGCCCGCCGCCCCTTCCTCGAATGCCTCCGTTTCAAGGGCCTGGCGACGGTCCTCGCGGCGGAAACCATCGACGGCAATGTTGCGGGCGGTCTGGTGCAGATAAGCGCGCGGTTGCTCGACCTGCTCGTTCGGGTTCTCCAGAACCCGCACGAAGGCGTCATGGGTGAGGTCCTCGGCCTGCTGACGACTGCGCAGCTTGCGCGTCCAGGTGCCGATCAGCTCTTGGTAGTGGTCGAGGAAGCCTTTGTGTCCGGACACGGGTGTGTTCATCAGAGAGGCAAGGTCGCGAATAGTAATGTTTCTCATAAACAACAGCAATCGGTGCATTGTCGGCCCGACCAAGGGCTGCCAGCAGGTGCGATGACAATTTTTTTTGCTGATTTCATGCTCGGGAGAGGCGCGCGCTCCGTGGCCATAAATATGAACACTGCTGGCCCCTTCGTAGGTAAACCCGCTCCTACAGAAAATGCCCAGCTCCCCGTGGGATTTGGCTTACCCGCGAAAGGGCAAAACCCGTCCATTCCACAATTTTTTACGCTTGCCTCAACCTGGGGAACATCTGCCGGTCATGTCGGTCGGTTATTCAGGTGACAGCTCATCGATCCACGGCGAAACCACCGGGTTTGCCTGTTGATCTTGCGGTTTTCACACCCTAAAGTGCGCGCCGAACGTCCATGCTGGAAACGATCCATCCGGCTCAAGTACTGACGACGAGACAGCAAGGTCACCCGCCGCCCCGCTTCACAGGCACGGTTGACCTTTTTGCTTTCGGCGACATGCCTTGGGAAGTAGGCGAACCAAAGTGGGGATACGGAGGGCGTTCAGTTTGCTGCCACTTATCTTTTCAGTTTGCCCATGGAGCCCTTGAGCATGTCGATCCAGGTCGAAGACTATTTCGCACGCGACACCTTCCAGAAAATGAAGGCGTTCGCCGACAAGCAGGAAACCCCGTTCGTACTCATCGACACCCAGATGATCAGCCAGGCCTATGACGACCTGCGTGCCGGCTTCGAGTTCGCCAAGGTGTACTACGCGGTAAAGGCCAACCCGGCGGTCGAGATCATCGACCTGCTGAAGGAGAAAGGCTCGAGCTTCGACATCGCCTCGATCTACGAGCTGGACAAGGTGTTGGGCCGTGGCGTCACGGCCGATCGCATCAGCTACGGCAACACCATCAAGAAGTCCAAGGACATCCGCTACTTCTATGAGAAGGGCGTGCGCCTGTACGCTACCGACTCCGAAGCCGACCTGCGCAACATCGCCAAGGCCGCGCCGGGTTCGAAAGTGTATGTGCGTATCCTCACCGAAGGCTCCACCACTGCCGACTGGCCGCTGTCGCGCAAGTTCGGCTGCCAGACCGACATGGCCATGGACCTGCTGATCCTCGCCCGCGACCTGGGCCTGGTGCCGTATGGCATCTCCTTCCACGTGGGCTCGCAGCAGCGCGACATCAGCGTGTGGGACGCCGCCATCGCCAAGGTCAAGGTAATCTTCGAGCGCTTGAAGGAAGAAGACGGCATCGAGCTGAAGCTGATCAACATGGGTGGCGGCTTCCCGGCCAACTACATCACCCGTACCAACAGCCTGGAAACCTACGCCGAGGAAATCATTCGCTTCCTCAAGGAGGACTTTGGTGACGACCTGCCGGAAATCATCCTCGAGCCGGGCCGCTCACTGATCGCCAACGCCGGCATTCTGGTCAGTGAAGTGGTGCTGGTGGCGCGCAAGTCGCGCACCGCGGTCGAGCGCTGGATCTACACCGACGTGGGCAAGTTCTCCGGCCTGATCGAAACCATGGATGAAGCCATCAAGTTCCCGATCTGGACCGAGAAGAAAGGCGAGGCCGAGGAAGTGGTAATTGCAGGCCCGACCTGCGACAGCGCCGACATCATGTACGAGAACTACAAGTACGGCCTGCCACTGAACCTGGCGATCGGCGACCGCCTTTACTGGCTGTCCACCGGCGCCTACACCACCAGCTACAGCGCAGTAGAGTTCAACGGTTTCCCGCCGCTCAAGGCTTACTACCTCTGATGTTTGCCAAGGCGCGGGATTCCGCGCCTTGCCCCCACAGCCGACGGTCGAGTGCAGGTGTGGGTGAATGCAACCTGGTTTTCCGTTTTACCGATAGATCACATCACTGACAGCCCCCAACATGAAGCGGGTGTCACTGTCTTCTTTGGCCAGGCGCAAGTAAGTAAAATTATCAAGCTTTTCCAGTTTGACCCATCGATCAAAACCGATATTTCTTATCTTGAACACAGGCCGCAGTTCGCCCTTGTAATCCTTGATCTCTCCCGTGTTGATAAACTCCCAATCGGCCCCCTCGTCGAAATCTTCCGGACCATTCCACCAGTCATCAAGCAGGCGGACATCGCCATCTACTTGACCATATAGCACATCATCCAGAAAGCCTGAGAAATCCGTGCTGCAGGCGGCGCGGAAGCGCATGAGTGTCGAGTTGTAGGCACTAATATGAAACTTCAACTTCAATTTCGTTACCTGCCACGAGGAGTTTGGCGCATCGTCCAGGACGAACTGCCCTCTGAAGCCAGGCAGCAAATCTGGATTTCGAGTGATCACCTTTACCGGGCGAATCGTTTCTCCCACATGATACAGTTCCGAGATACATGACTTTGGAATTTTATACATGGCTTTTTCACCTTAACGTTTAAGAGTCACCTCTCACCCCACAACAACATCGCGAAACCTTTACTGTGCAGGGAGAAGCCATGTAAGTTTGCTCCCCCTTTGAGACTTAGTTAACTATGAAGAATTTCCCTACAATATATCCCGATGCATCACACACCCTTTTAGCCCGAACCTCCCACAAAAAAACGGGGCTAAAAGCCCCGTTCCGTATTGCATTGGCTGCCGATCAACGCGGCTCCGCCACCCCTATCTGGATACCATGTATTTCAAACAATGCAGCCGGAACAGCACCGACGCGCAGGTAACTCCCTCGGCGCCCAGAGGTCCAGGCGGCGTTATCCCAGTAAGTACCAACAGCCTTGCCAGCCAACGTGGTGATGCGCACTAGAGATCCACCCTCGCTTTTTATCCGCCACAAAGGCGCAGCACTTTCAGTGCGTGCATAAAACCCGAGGAAATCATGAGTGCTGATATCGACGCGTCGGTTCCTGTCGTTCCATGGCCGTATTTCATAGGCATACTCACCCTCTGCCTGCATGACCGCGCCAAACCACAATTTCACCGGCGCGTGGCCGGCTCGGGAAGTGGTCAGCCAACTGCTGGTCAGCCATTGCGTGGTACCGTTATAGCCCGGTTTGAACTCCCATGTTCCAACAGGGTTCGGGTAGTCGGTATTGGTCACTTCCAGCGAAGCGACAAAGGATTTTTCGGCAATGTAATTCAATGTCATGGTGCAACTCCTGGGTTAAAGTTGCACCAGCATGGTTGCACCGCCCGGTACTGTTAATCGCGCAGCATTTCCCCGGCCACGCCACGGCGCTCGATCTCGCGGGTGAAAAGGTGCGCCTGAGTGGCCATGAGCGAACCGCCAGCACGCAGGATGGCAACCGCGCTGTGCAAGAATTTCAGATTGCCCAGCTCTCGAGCCCGCTCGAACCAGGGCTCGGCCTCGGCCATCTGCCCGCGCTCTACCAACACCTGCGCCAAGCTGAACATCCCGCGAAAGTCGCCTGCCTCGGCCGAGCGCCGATACCAGCGCAGCGCCCGCGCGGGACTGGCGGCGATGGCGATACCCTGTTCCAGGTAACGTCCATACAAGTTCATCGATTTGGCATGCCCCATCTGCGCGGCCTTCTCGTAGCACGCCAGCGCCTGGGGCTGATTGGCCGGCACGCCACGCCCGGTGGCCAGCAGGTTGCCCAGGTTGTACATGCCCCAGTCCAGGCCGGCGTCAGCCGCGTGAGCATAATGAATGGCCGACTGTACCAAGTTCACCTCGCCACCCCAGCCATGCTCCAGGCAGCGCCCAAGCATGTTGTGGGCCATGGCGCTGCCGCCCTGGGCGGCGATGCCGAACCAGCGCCGAGCGACCACGGCATCCTCCTCGATGCCGTGCCCATCCAGCAGGATCTGCCCCAGTAACGCCTGCGCCTCGACCACGCCCTGCGCCGCCGCCGCCAGGATTGCTTGCGCGGCCTGGCCGGGGCTGTGCTCGAGCATGGCTTTCAGGCCGGCGACATCCACCACCTGTTCACGACGCAATGGGTAGGACACGGTTCAGACCTCGGCCCAGCAGCGCAGCAGATTGTGGTAGGTGCCAGTGAGTTGCAGTAGCGACGGATGCTCAGGCACATCCGCCGTGAGTTGACGGATGGCGTTGTCCATTTCGAACAGCAGGGTGCGCTGGCTGTCCTCGCGCACCAGGCTCTGGGTCCAGAAGAACGCCGCATAGCGCGCGCCACGGGTGACCGGGTTGACCTTGTGCAAGCTGGTGCCGGGGTACAGCACCATGTCGCCGGCCGCCAGCTTGACCTGCTGCACGCCAAAGGTGTCCTGGATCACCAGCTCACCGCCGTCGTAGCTGTCCGGGTCACTGAGAAACAGGGTCGAGGACAGGTCGGTGCGGATGCGCTCCGGGCTGCCCTTGGGCTGGCGCAGGGCATTGTCGATGTGGAAGCCGAAGTTGCCGCCCTCGCGGTAGCAATTGATCAGCGGCGGGAACACCTTGTGCGGCAAGGCCGCCGACATGAACAACGGGTTGCACCAAAGGCGGTCGATCAGCGCGTTGCCGATCTCCTTGGCCAGCGCATGGCCCTCTGGCAGTTGCAGGTTGTGCTTGGCCTTGGCCGACTGGTAACCGGCAGTCACCTTGCCATCGGCCCAGTCGGCCTGCTCCAGGGCCTCGCGAATACGCGAGATCTCGTCGGCGTCGAACAGCCCGGGAATATGAAGCAGCATGGCAATGGCACCTGGCGCGGAGTGAGAGCCGCCAATGATATTGATTACTTTTTACGAACCACAAGCCTTTTCACCAGGCACGACGTATGAGCCCGCAAAAACCGTAAGGTAAAATTGTAAAGAATGTAAATTTCTACCGAATGGTAACGCTTCTCAATTGTTCCTTACATTCACTTACATTAACATCCGCGGCCTTCATACCTTGGGGAAGGTCCAAAACCATGCGTCACGCGCCAACCGCTGTGAGTTCACCACGTCTGCTCGTCTGCGCAATCGGCATGGCAGTCACCACCACCTCCGCCTATGCCGCCGATCCCGCCGATCCCGCCGATCCCGCCGCCAGCAATGCCGTCACCCTCGATGCCACCAGCATCAACGGCAAGGCCGAGCAAGCGAGCACCGAGTACAAGGTCGAGAAGGCAGCGTCGCCGAAATACACCGCGCCGCTGGTGGACACCCCGCGTTCGGTGACCGTGATCCCGCAGCAGGTGATCAAGGATACCAACGCCCTGAACCTGCAGGACGCCCTGCGCACCGTGCCAGGCATCACCTTCGGTGCTGGCGAAGGCGGCAATCCGCAAGGCGACCGCCCCTTCATCCGCGGCTTCGACGCCCAAGGTGATACTTACCTGGACGGCGTGCGCGACACCGGCGCGCAGACCCGTGAAATCTTCGCCATCGAATCGGTGGAAGTGGCCAAGGGCCCGAACTCGGCCATCGGTGGCCGTGGCGCCGCCGGCGGCACCATCAACCTGGTGAGCAAGCGCGCCCACCTGGGCAACTCGCTGGACGGCGCCTGGACCTGGGGCAGCGACCAGACCCAGCGCTACACCTTCGACGGCAACTACCAGTTCAGCGACAGCGTAGCCGGGCGCCTCAACCTGATGACCCACGAGAGCAACGTAGCCGGCCGCGACAAGGTCAACTACGACCGCTGGGGCATCGCCCCGTCCCTGGCCTTCGGCCTGGGCACGCCGACCCGCGTCAACCTCGACTACTACCACTTGGAAAGCGATGACCTGCCGGACTCGGGCATTCCGTACACCGTACCCGCAGGCGGCACCGGCAATCGCACCTCGGCCCACCCGAGCAAGCCGTACGCCGGTGGCGACCATGACAACTTCTACGGCATGACCGGCCGCGACTTCCGCAAGTCGCGCGTGGACATCGCCACCTTCGCCATCGAGCACGACCTGACCGACGCGCTGACCATCAAGAACACCCTGCGCCACGGCAACAGCATGCAGGACTACATCCTCACGCAACCCGACGACAGCAAAGGCAACGTCTCCAACGGCAGCGTCTGGCGCCGTGCCAACACCCGCGTGGGCAATACCGCCACCACCACCAACCAGACCGACCTGTTCGGCGAGTTCTACGTGGGCGGCCTGAAGAACAGCTTCTCCACCGGCATCGAGCTGAGCCGAGAGGAGAGCAAGCGCTCCACCTACGATGTCAACACCGACACCACCCCGCTGACGCCCGGCCCGAACCCTGCGCCCAGCACCAACTGCACCCCTGGCATGATCGGCGCCAGCAGCGGCTACAACTGCACCTCGCTGGCCAACCCGAACCCGGACGATCCGTGGAACGGTTCCATCACACGCAACTACGCCGGCACCGACACCAAGAGCAACACCCGCGCGCTGTATGTGTTCGACACCCTGGAGCTGACCCCGCAGTGGCTGGTGAACATGGGCCTGCGTTATGACCACTTCGACACCCAGTACCGTGGCTACGACGCTTCCGGCGCAACCGTGGTGAACAAGCAAGGCGTTGCCTCCAAGGGCAGCGACACCAGCGAGTTCATCACCGGCCAGTTGGGCGTGGTCTGGAAACCAGCCGACAATGGCAGCATCTATGTATCCTATGCCACCTCCGCGACACCACCTGGCGCCTCGCTCGGCGAAGGCATGGAAGGCAACCCGCTGGGCAACACCACCGACCGCTCCGGCAACCTGCTGAGCAGCGACATGGAGCCGGAAGAGACCACCAACTACGAGATCGGCACCAAGTGGGACCTGCTCGACGAGCGTCTGGCCCTGACCGCCGCGCTGTTCCGCACCGAGAAAGAAAACGCCCGCGTACAGGTCGGCACTACAACTTACGAAAACGTCGGCGAAACCCGCGTGCAAGGCATCGAGCTGTCGGCCAGCGGCAAGATCACCGAGAAGTGGCAGGTGTTCGCCGGCTACACCTACCTGCAAGCCCGCCAGATCGACGGCGGTGCGTTGGGCAAGGCCAACGACGGCAACCAGTTGCCGAACACGCCGAACAACAGCGCCAGCCTGTGGACCACCTACCAGGTCACGCCGAAGTTCACTATCGGTGGCGGCGCCTTCTATGTGGATGACGTGTACGGCAACGTGGCCAACACCACCATGGTCGACAGCTACGTGCGCTATGACGCCATGGCCGCCTACAAGCTGACCAAGAACATCGACCTGCAACTGAACGTGCAGAACCTCACAAACGAGGTCTACTACGACAAGGCGTTCTCCACTCACTTCGCCAACCAGGCGGCGGGCCGGACCGCACTGCTGACCACCAGCGTGCACTTCTGATGTAAGGCCGGTACAGGCCCGCCCTGTACGCCAAGCCCCTGCCCCGTTCACGCCCGTGGACGGGGCTTTTGCGTATCAAGGCATAATGCACGCCGCGCGGCTCCGGGCGGCAACACAAGGTGATCGATGTGGTGAAGAAGACGCTGTTCCAATTGCACTGGTTCTTTGGCATCACCGCAGGCCTGGTGCTGGCGCTGATGGGCATCACCGGTGCCATCTGGTCGTTCCAGGAAGAACTGCTGCGCGCATTCAATGCCGACGTGCTCAAGGTCGAGGTGCGCCAGGAAGGCGTGCTGCCGCCAGCTGAACTGGTGGCCCGAGTGGAGGCCGCGCAAGGCGACACTGTCTCGATGCTCTGGGTGGATACCCGCGAAGGCAACGCCGCGCGGATCTTCTTCATGCCCGCGCCCGGCGAACGACGCGGCGAACTGCGCTACGCCGACCCGTACACCGGCGAACTCAAAGGCGAGGTGGCCGGCCTGGGCTTCTTCAACCTCATGCTCAACCTGCACCGCTTCCTGGCCATGGGCGACACTGGCCGGCAGATCACCGGTGCCTGCACCCTGATGCTGATCTTCTTCTGCCTCTCAGGCCTGTACCTGCGCTGGCCACGCCAAGCCCTGAACTGGCGGGCCTGGCTGGCCCTGGACTGGGCGAAGAAAGGCCGTGCGTTCAACTGGGACCTGCACGCGGTGTTTGGCACCTGGTGCCTGCTGTTCTACCTGCTGTTCGCCCTGACCGGGCTGTTCTGGTCCTATGAGTGGTATCGCGAAGGCCTGAATACACTGCTGGCCGACAAACCTGCAGCCGGTGAGCAGAAGCGCGCTGAAGGCCGTGGTGGCCGCCATGGCCCGCCCAAGGCCGACAAGAACACACCACCGCGGGTGGTCGACTACGACGCCATCTGGGCCAACCTGAAAGAGGCTGCCGGCCCTGGGTTGTCGACCTACAACCTGCGTCTGCCGCCCACGGGCGGACAACCAGCGACCCTGTTCTACCTGCTCGAGGGCGCCGACCACGAGCGCGCGTTCAACACCCTCACCCTCGATCCAGCCACCGGCCAGATCAAGCGCCACGAGCGGTATGCCGACAAATCGTTCAAGGCCCAGCTGCTGCAAAGCGTCTACGCCCTGCACGTGGGCAGCTACTTCGGCCTGCCAGGGCGAATCATCGTTACCCTCGCCAGCCTGACCATGCCGCTGTTCTTCGTCACCGGCTGGCTGCTGTACCTCGACCGTCGCCGCAAGAAACGCCAGGTACGCGCCGCCCGCGGTGCGGTGGACGGCACCGTGAACAATGGCGACCGCTGGCTGATTGGCTTCGCCAGCCAGAGCGGCTTCGCCGAGCAACTGGCCTGGCAGAGCGCAGGCCAGTTGCAGGCTGCCGGGTTGTCGGTGCAGGTACGCCCGCTGGCGCAACTGGATGAAGCACAACTGCGCCAGGCCAACCGCGCGCTGTTCGTGGTCAGCACCTTCGGTGACGGCGAGGCGCCGGACAGCGCCCGCGCCTTCGAGCGTAAGGTGCTGGGCCAGCCCTGGGCGCTGGAGCACCTGGACTACGCCCTGCTCGCCCTGGGCGATCGTCAGTACCCGCACTTCTGTGGCTTCGCCCGGCGCCTGCAGGCCTGGCTCGCTGAACGTGGCGCCAGCAGCGCCTTCACCCCGGTCGAGGTGGACAACGCCGACCCCGCCGCGCTGCAACGTTGGCAGCAGGAACTGGCCCAGCTGACCGGCGCCCGCCCGGTGGTCGCCTGGCAGCCTCCGAGTTTCGACAACTGGCGCCTGACCCAACGAACGCTGCTCAACGCTGGCAGTCAGGGTGCCCCTGTGTACCTGCTGGGCTTGCTGCCACCGGTACCCGTGACCTGGGAAGCGGGAGACCTGGTGCAAATCCTGCCACGCCACCGCCAGGAACGTGTCGACGCCTTCCTGACCGGGCTCGGGCTGCCTGCTGCAAGCCCCGTGCAAGTGGACGGTTTGAACGAAACCCTCGCCCAGGCCCTGGCCAGCCGCCAATTGCCGCAGAGTCGCGAACATCTGGTTGGCCTGCATGCCCAGGCGTTGGTCAATGCGCTGATCCCGCTGGCAGCGCGCGAGTACTCGATCGCCTCCATCGCCAGCGATGGCATGCTGGAACTGATCGTGCGCCAGGAACGTCACCCCGACGGCAGCCTGGGCCTGGGCTCAGGCTGGCTGACCGAGTACCTGCCACTGGATGGCACGGTGAACCTGCGCTTGCGGCGCAACAGTGGTTTCCACCTGCCCCTGGCGCCCGCCCCCATGCTGCTGATCGGCAATGGGACTGGCCTGGCCGGGCTGCGTAGCCTGCTCAGGGCACGTATCGCGGCCGGCGAGCAACGCAACTGGCTGCTGTTCGGTGAACGCAACCAGGCCCATGACCTGCTGTGCGGGGACGAGCTGCAAGGCTGGCTGCGCGGTGGCGACCTGCAGCGGCTGGACCTGGCGTTTTCACGGGACCAGGCGCAAAAGGTCTATGTGCAGGATGTGCTGCTGCAGCATGCCGCCGAGTTCAAGCGCTGGGTCGACGAGGGCGCATGCGTGTATGTCTGCGGTAGCCTGCAAGGTATGGCCGCAGGCGTAGATGCAGCGATAGGCGCGATTCTGGGGAACGATGCCGTGCAACAGCTGATCGAGGATGGGCGGTATCGGCGGGACGTGTACTGATCTTGTGACTGTTCGCCGGCAAGCCGGCTCCTACAGGTCATATGCCTTTGCAGGAGTCGGCTTGCCGGCGAACCGCTTCAATGCAATTCGAAGGTATCGGCATCCAGGTTCGCCGGGAATCGAGCACGATAAGCCGCCAGTTCCGCCGCACTCAGCACCACGGTGAACACCCCGTCAGCCTCCCCCGCGCTCAACAGGCTCTCACCCTGGAAGTCCAGCACCTGGCTGTCGCCGGAATAGGCGAAACCCTTGCCATCGGTGCCCACCCGGTTCACCGCCGCCACGAAGCACAGGTTCTCGATGCCCCGCGCCGGCAGCAGGCGGTTCCAGTGCAGGCGCCGCGCCGCCGGCCAGTTGGCGGTGTACAGCAGCAGGTCGGTGTCCTGGGCATCGCGGCTCCACACCGGGAAACGCAGGTCGTAGCAGATCAGCGGGCGCACGCGCCAGCCCTTGATCTCGAACTGCACCTGGCGCTCACCGGGGGTGTAGTGCTTGTGCTCACCGGCCATGCGGAACAGGTGGCGCTTGTCGTAATGCAGGATCTCGCCATCGGGCCGCGCCCACAGCAGGCGGTTGCGGTGGCTGCCATCGGCGGCCTGGATGATCACGCTGCCAGTGATCACCGCGTTGGCTTTCTTCGCCTGGGCCTTGAGCCACTTGTAGGTGGGGCCGTTCTCCGGCTCGGCCAGGCTTTCGGACTCCATCGAGAAACCGGTGGTGAACATTTCCGGCAGGACCACCAGGTCCACCTCGCCGGCCTGCTTGATCAGTTCATCAAAATGCGCGTAGTTCGCCTCGCGGTCGTGCCAGGCCAGGGTGGTCTGCACCAGGGCGATTTTCAGGTTCGGCAGTTGGCTCAGATCGCGCATAGTTTCTCCGCTGCCTGTCGCAGCGTCTCCTCACGTTTGGCAAAGCACAGGCGCACCAGGCGTTGCTCGGGGATAGGGTGCTGGTAGAACACCGAGACCGGGATACTGGCCACGCCGTGCTCACGAGTCAGCCACAGGGCCATGTCGACATCGTTCAGGTCGGGCCGGATCTGCGAGTAGTCCACCAGTTGGAAATAGGTGCCCGGCGTGCGGGTAAACGTGAAGCGCGAACCCTGCAGCAGGTCGCAGAACAGGTCGCGCTTGGCCTGGTAGAAGGCCGGCAGTTCATCGATATGCTCGGGATGCTCGGCCATGAAGTCGGCCAGGGCGCATTGCAGGGGCGTCACCCCGCAGAAGTTGACGTACTGGTGCACCTTGCGCAGCTCGGCGCTCAATGCCGGTGGCGCGATCACGTAGCCGGTCTTCCAGCCGGTGACGTGGTAGGTCTTGCCGAACGAGCTGACGACGAAAGCACGCGCGTACAGCTGCGGATGGGCCAGCACGCTTGCATGGCGCACGCCATCGTAGATCAGGTGTTCGTAGACCTCGTCGCTGACCAGGTAGATGTCGCGGTCAGCGATCAGCGTCGCCAGGTGGTCCAGGTCATCGCGACTGATCAGCGCGCCGCTGGGGTTGTGTGGCGAGTTGAGAATGACCATGCGCGTGCGTGGGCTGAGCGCATCGCTGAACGTCTGCCAATCGATGCTGAAGCTGCCGTCGCGCAGCGGCACATGCACACAGCGCCCGCCGGCCAGTTCCACCGATGGCTCGTAGCTGTCGTAACTGGGGTCGAAAACGATCACTTCATCACCGGCTTGGACCACCGCCTGGATGGCGCAGAAGATCGCCTCGGTGGCACCGGGGGTAATGGTCACTTCAAGGTCGGCGTCAACGCTCACGCCATACAACCGGGCGACTTTCGCGGCCACCTGCTGACGCAAGGCCGGCAAGCCGGTCATGGGCGAGTACTGGTTGTGCCCGGCGGCCACATGGCGGCCAACGGCATCGAGCAAGGCCTGGGGGCCGTTGAAGTCAGGGAAGCCCTGGGAGAGGTTGAGCGCACCGGTCTGCATGGCCAGTTGCGACATGGTGGTAAAGATGGTCGTACCGACATTCGGCAGTTTGCTGCGGATCATGGAGCCCTCTTTCCTGGGGTGTGTCCGGCACGGGGGTTGGGTCCGAGCATAGCGGATCGAGCAGTCAGGAAAAAGGCTGAAACACTAGGGGGATTGCCCTGGGTCAAGGAGGGTTCGCCGGCAAGCCGGCTCCTGCGTAGGAGACGGCTTGCCGGCGAATGGCCGCGCCGATTACTTGCGCTTGTCGCGGCGCTTCTTCTCGGCCTTCTTGTGGTGCGACATCAAGCGGCGCTTCTTGTTGACCTGGCGATCGGTGAGGGTGTTCTTCTTGCCCTCGAACGGGTTGTCGCCGCCCTTGTACTCGATGCGGATCGGCGTGCCGACCAGCTTCAGCACCCGGCGGTAGGTGTTCTCCAGGTAACGCGAATACGAGTTGGGGATCTTGTCGGTCTGGTTGCCGTGGATCACGATCAGCGGCGGGTTGGCACCGCCCAGGTGGGCGTAGCGCAGCTTGATGCGACGGCCGTTGACCAGGGGTGGCTGGTGCACGCTGATGGCGTCTTCCAGAATCTGCGTCAGGCGGCTGGTCGGCCAGCGGGTGACCGCCGACATGAACGCGGCCTGCACCGACTTGTACAGGTGGCCCACACCAGTGCCGTGCAGCGCCGAGATGAAGTGGATGTCGGCGAAGTCGACGAAGAACAGCCGGCGCTCCAGCTCGGTCTTCACGTAGTCACGCTCGCCCGGCTCCATGCCATCCCACTTGTTCAGGGCGATGACCACGGCGCGACCCGCGTCCAGGGCGAAGCCCAGCAGGTTGAGGTCATGGTCGACCACACCTTCGCGGGCGTCCATGACAAAGATCACCACGTTGGCGTCCTTGATCGCCTGCAGCGTCTTCACCACCGAGAACTTCTCGACTTCCTCGTGGATCTTGCCGCGCTTGCGCACACCTGCGGTGTCGATGAAGGTGTACTTCTCGCCATCGCGCTCGAACGGAATGTAGATACTGTCGCGGGTAGTGCCTGGCTGGTCGTACACCACCACGCGCTCTTCACCGAGCATGCGGTTGACCAGGGTCGACTTGCCCACGTTGGGGCGGCCGATGATAGCGATCTTGATGCCATCCTTCTCGCTCGGCCCAGGGATGCGCGTCGCTTCCTCGCCTTCGGCGACGTCCTCGTCGAGGGCGTCCTCGACCGGGTCGCGCGGAATGTGGCCGAGCACGGCCTCCATCAGCGCGTTGATGCCACGGCCTTGCGAGCCGGCCACCGGAATGGCGTTGCCCATGCCCAGCGGCGAGAACTCGGCGCGGGCGACGTCGGCGTCGATGTTGTCGATCTTGTTGGCAACCAGGATCGCTTCCTTGTTCCGCTTGCGCAGGTGCTCGGCGATCATCTGGTCGGCGGCGGTCATGCCGGCACGGGCATCAACCAGGAACAACACGTAGTCGGCTTCTTCGATGGCCATCAGCGACTGCTCGGCCATCTTCTCGTCCATGCCCACTTCGTCACCGGTGATGCCACCGGTGTCGATGAGGATGTAGGAACGACCCTGCCAGCTGGCGTCGCCGTACTGGCGGTCACGGGTCAGGCCCGACAGGTCGCCGACGATGGCATCGCGGGTCTTGGTCAGGCGGTTGAACATGGTGGATTTACCGACGTTCGGCCGGCCCACCAGGGCGATTACGGGAACCATGCGGCTCTCCACTCTTGAATTCTTGAAAATGCAAAGGCCGCTGCAGAGCAGCGGCCGGTGTACGGGCGGCGTCGAATACGCCGCTGCCTGAGCCGTTGACGGTCTCAAGCTTAGCTTCAGCGGATGGTCAGTGCCTCGAGCTTGCCGCTGTTGCCGAAGACATAGATGGTGTCGCCGACCACCAAGGGGCGGGCGCGCAGGCCATCACTGTCGATACGCTCACGGCCGACGAAGCGGCCATCGACCTGGCTGAGCAGGTGCAGGTAACCCTCGAAGTCGCCGACAGCCACATAGCTGGAGAACACTTCCGGTGCCGACAGCTGGCGGCGAGCCATGGTGTCGTTGCTCCACAGCGCGCTGGACGAACGCTCGTCGATACCCTCGACGGTGCCCGACGCCTCGCTCACGTAGACGTTGCCGAAGCCCTGGGCGACACCCACGTAGCTGGAGGCATCGCGCTGCCACATCACACGGCCGCTCTCCACATCCAGGCCCGCGACGCGGCCCTGGTAGGTGCTCACGTAGAGGGTGCCACCGGACAGCAGCAAGCCACCGTCGATGTCCACCACCCGATCCAGCTCGGAACGGCCCTGCGGGATGGCCACGCGGCTTTCCCACACCGGCACGCCGTTGCTGATATCGACCGCCACCACCTTGCCGGTGGACAGGCCGGCCACGGCCAGGCGGTTGGTCACCACTGGCGCACCGGTACCGCGCAGCGTCAGCACCGCCGGGGTGTTTTCGTAGATCCAGCGACGGTCGCCGGTAGCGGCGTCGAGACCGATCAGACGGTCGTCCTGGGTTTGTACCACCACCACGTCGCCGTTGTTGGCGGGCGGTGCCAGCACTTCGCTGGTGACGCGGGAACGCCAGCGCTCCTCACCGGTGCTGGAATCCAGGGCGATGACCTCACCCTTCAGCGTGCCCAGCATGACCAGGCCGTAGCCGACGCCCACAGCGCCGGAAACCGGCAGCTCGAGGTCTTTCTTCCACACCACGTCGCCGTCGAGGCGGTTCAGCGCGAAGACCTTGCCGGTGACATCAGCGGCGTAGATGCGGTCGTTCTCGATGGCCGGTACCAGGGTGTTGTACGTCTCGCCCTGGCCGTCACCGATCGAACGGCTCCACTGCTTCTTCAGCACCACTTCCTCGGTGAACTTGGTCAGCTCGGCCGGGGGCAGTTCCTTCTTGCTGTTGCTGCTGCAACCCGCCGCCAGCACGGCGAGGGTGAGCACTGCTGCTTGTTTCCAACCCTTCACTTCAGGCGTCCCCTTTGGCCAGGTCATCCAGCTTCAGTTGCAGGCCACCGATCGCGGCGTCGTCGGACAGCGCGGCCTTGGCTTTTTCGTAGGCGCTGTGCGCGTCGTCGGCGCGGCCCAGCTGTACCAGCAGGTCGCCCTTGAGCTCCTCGCGGCTGGCGAGGAAGGCCTTGTCGGTGTCGCCGTCGAGCAGCTTCAGTGCGTCTTCGGCCTTGTCCTGGGCAGCCAACACACGGGCCAGGCGCTGGCGCGAGATCTCGCCCAGGGTGGCGTCGGCCGGTTTGTCCATCACGCCTTTCAGTTCGCTGGCCGCGTCGTCCAGCTTACCGCTGTCCACTGCCACTTTGGCGACGAACAGGCTGCCGTACTGGGCGTAGGCGCTGCCGCCGAACTCGCTCTTGAGCTTGCCGGACAGTTCAGCAACCTTGCTGGCGTCAGGCTGGCCGCTCGGGGTCAGCGAGGTTTCCAGCAGGGCCTGATACAACGCCGAGGCGCCTTGCGACTGGTTGGCCTGGTACTTGTGCCAGGTCTGCCAGCCCATCACCACCACGCCAGCCAGCAGGGCGCCGGTCAGCAGCGGCTTGCCGTTGCGGTTCCACCAGTCCTTGGCCGCTGCCAGGCCATCATCATCGGTACTCGACACCCCAATACTCCTATTCGCCTATTCGTTGTTGAACCGCGTCACGCCTGGGCGATCGCGGTTTCCAGGTGCGCGGCAAGCGCATCCCAGGCAATGTTCTGTTGTTCGCCCTGACCACGCAGGGGCTTGACGCCGATTTCTTGCTTGGCCAGTTCGTCATCGCCCAGGATCAGGGCGAACAGCGCGCCGCTTTTGTCAGCTTTCTTGAACTGGTTCTTGAAATTGCCGCCACCGGCATTGACCGCCAGGCGCAGGTTCGGCAGACGATCACGCAGTTGCTCGCTGATCTTCAGGCCAGCCAGCTCCGCCTGCTCACCAAAGGCGCACAGGTAGACATCGATGGTACGGCTGATCGACTCAGGTACCTGGCCCAGGGTTTCGATCAGCAGCAGCAGGCGCTCGATACCCATGGCAAAGCCAACGCCAGCGGTCGGCTTGCCGCCCATCTGCTCGACCAGCCCGTCGTAGCGGCCACCGGCGCAGACAGTGCCCTGGGCACCGAGCTTGTCGGTGACCCACTCGAACACCGTCTTGCTGTAGTAATCCAGGCCGCGTACCAGCTTGGTGTTGATCACGAATGGGATGCCAGCAGCATCAAGACGGGCCTTCACGCCATCGAAGTGCACGCGGGACTCTTCGTCCAGGTACTCTTCGAGCTTCGGCGCGCCCACCAGGGCGGCCTGGGTGCCTTCGTTCTTGCTGTCGAGGATACGCAGCGGGTTGCTCTTCAGGCGGCGCTGGCTGTCTTCGTCCAACTGATCAATACGCTGGGACAGGAATTCGACCAGTGCATCACGATAACGCGCGCGGGCTTCGCTGGTGCCCAGGCTGTTGAGCTCCAGAGTCACCGCATCCTGAATACCCAACAACGCCCAGAGGCGCCAGGTGAGCATGATCAGTTCGGCGTCGATATCCGGGCCGGCCAGGTTGAACACCTCGACACCGATCTGGTGGAACTGACGGTAGCGTCCCAGTTGTGGGCGCTCATGGCGGAACATCGGGCCCACGTACCAGAGTTTCTGCACCTGGCCATTACCGATGATGCCGTGCTCGAGCACTGCGCGCACGCAAGCGGCGGTACCTTCCGGGCGCAAGGTAAGCGAGTCCTTGTTGTCCTGGAAGGTGTACATCTCCTTCTCGACGATATCGGTAACTTCACCGATCGAGCGCTTGAACAGCTCGGTGAACTCGACGATCGGCGTGCGGATCTGGCTGTAGCCGTAGCTGTCCAGCAGGCCGGCCACGGTGCCCTCGAAATAGCGCCACAGCGGCGACTGATCGGGCAGGATGTCGTTCATGCCACGGATGGCTTGCAGCGATTTGCTCACGAGTAGTCCTTACGAATTCTGTGTATCAGCCACGGGCGATCAGCGCCGCGTCGGCCTCGGCCTTCTCGGCCGCTTTCTGGCGGATGAGCTTCTCCAGCTCATCGACCAGGTTGTCGTTGTTCAGCTTCTGCGATGGCTTGCCGTCGATGTAGACCAGGTTCGGGGTGCCGCCGGTCAAGCCGACGTGCGACTCCTTGGCTTCGCCCGGGCCGTTGACCACGCAACCGATCACCGCCACATCCAGCGGCACCAGCAGGTCTTCCAGGCGCCCTTCCAGCTCGTTCATGGTCTTGACCACATCGAAGTTCTGCCGCGAGCAGCTCGGGCAGGCGATGAAGTTGATGCCACGGGAACGCAGGTGCAGCGACTTGAGGATGTCGTAGCCTACCTTCACTTCTTCGACCGGGTCGGCCGCCAGCGAGATGCGGATGGTGTCACCGATACCCTCGGCCAGCAGCATACCTAGGCCGACGGCGGATTTCACCGTCCCCGAACGCAGGCCACCGGCTTCGGTTATCCCTAAGTGCAGCGGCTGGATGATCTGCTTGGCCAGCAGGCGGTAGGCCTCGACGGCCATGAACACGTCGGAGGCCTTGACGCTGACCTTGAAGTCCTGGAAGTCCAGGCGGTCGAGATGCTCGACATGACGCAGCGCCGACTCGACCAGCGCGGCGGGCGTGGGTTCGCCGTATTTCTTCTGCAGGTCTTTTTCAAGCGAGCCGGCGTTGACGCCGATGCGGATCGGGATGCCACGGTCACGGGCGGCGTCGACCACCGCGCGCACGCGGTCTTCGCGGCCGATGTTGCCCGGGTTGATACGCAGGCAGTCGACGCCGAGTTCAGCCACGCGCAAGGCGATCTTGTAGTCGAAGTGGATGTCGGCGACCAGTGGTACGCTGACCAGCTTCTTGATCTTGCCGAACGCCTCGGCGGCGTCCATGTCCGGTACCGAGACACGCACGATGTCCACGCCGGCATCGACCAGGCGCTGGATCTGCGCCACGGTGGCGGCGACATCGTTGGTGTCGGTGTTGGTCATGCTCTGCACCGCGATGGGGGCATCGCCACCCACCGGCACATTGCCGACCCAGATTTTGCGGGATTCGCGACGTTTGATCGGAGATTCGCCGTGCATGACTTACTGTCCCAACTTCAGGCGAGCGGTTTCGCCACTGGTGAACGGGGCGACATCGACCGCCTGGCCGTTGTAGCTCACCTGGGCGCCACGGGCGAAGCCCAGGCGCACCGCGAACGGTGGCTTGCCGGTCAGTTCCAGGCTGTCGCCCTTGCGCTTGATGGCGCTGAACAGCACCTTGCCGTTGCCATCTGTGACCTGGGTCCAGCAATCGGCGGTGAACTGGATGTGTACGTTGCCACTACCGGCCGCGGCCGGCGCGGCTTCGGCAGTGGGTGCCGGAGCAACCGGGACGGGCGCGGTGGCCACCGGAGCGGCAGGCGCTGCCGGAACAATCGGCGTCGCGGCGACGGCCGGCGCTTGTGGCGCAGCGACAGGTGCGACCAGCGCAGGTGCGGCAACAGGTGCCGCAGGCGCCTCGGCGGTGCTGGCCGGTGCCTGTTCGCTGGCAGCCGGCTCAAGTGGCAGCGCTTCGCTTTCTGGCTGTTGACCTTCGCTCACGGCCTGGTCTTCCGGCTCGTCCAGCGGGTGGATCTGGGTGGTGCCGTCGGCGCTTTCGACCTCGACATGCTCCAGGGCGATCTTGGCCAGGTCCTTGCCGCGCAGGCTGGTGTTGTCCTGCCACCAGAGGAAGCTGCCACCGACCACGGCCACCAGCAGCAACAGGCTGACCACGCGCAGGATGTTGTGGGACAGGCGCACCGGCTCTTCGATGCGGCCCAGGGCATGCACTTCGCTGCCCTTGGCATGGGTGCCGGTGATCTGGTCGAAAGCCTCGACCAACGGTGCCTGGTCCATGTCCATCAGCTTGGCGTAGGCACGGATGTAGCCACGGGCGAAGGTGTGCCCCGGCAGCTTGTCGAAGGCGCCGTTTTCCAGGTTGTTCAGCGAAGATACCGTGAGATTGAGCTTGCGAGCGACCTCGGCCTGGCTCCAGTCCCGTTTCTCGCGGGCCTGGCGCAAGACGTCACCGGGGTTCTGGCGAGTCGCTGCTGCTACTTCAGTGTGCGCGGCTTTCATCGTTGCTCCGACAGGTATTGCTGATATTCCGGCGTACCGGGATAAAGTCGTTGTAATTGCTGGCCCAGGCGAGCCGCGTCGCCCCGGTCGTCGAGGGCGCGGGCCAGGCGGC
Source organism: Pseudomonas entomophila (assembly GCF_023277925.1). Lineage (NCBI taxonomy): Bacteria > Pseudomonadati > Pseudomonadota > Gammaproteobacteria > Pseudomonadales > Pseudomonadaceae > Pseudomonas > Pseudomonas entomophila. Next base: position 5,449,096 of record NZ_CP063832.1, on the reverse strand, counting down.
TGCCCAGCAGCAGGCTGCGGGCATTCTGGTCGCTCAGTTGGCTGAATCGATCGTAGTAGTCCCGGGCCGGCACATAATGCCTGTTTTCGTAGGACAACTCAGCCATTTCGAGCAAAGCCTTCGGTTGCCGCTGATTGAGCCGAAGGGCTTTCTCCAGATAATCGCGGGCCTGCTCGCCCTGCCCCAGCTTCAGGGCCGTCAACCCCAGGTTCTCGTAGACCCGGGAGCGTTCAGGATACAGGGTATCGGCGGCAGCTTGGCGGAACATTGCCTGGGCTTCGCCAAAGCGGCCCTGAGCATATAGGAAACTGCCGTAGTTGTTGCGGATTCGTGTGTCGCCCGACCGTATGGCCAGCGCTTTCTCAAAGTGCCGGTCGGCAAGCATGGGCTCGCCTTCTGCCTGGAACACCAGAGCCAATGCCGCGTGGGCATCGGCATCGCGCTCGTTCAAAGCCAGGGCCTTGCCCAGCGGTGCCTTGGCCTGCTCGGTCAAACCTTGTTGCAAATACCCAAGCCCCAACTGCACGTAGGCCAGCCCGGCCTCTTCACGCCCCTGGCGGCTGGCCAAGGGACCGCTCGCGCCGCCGGACACGCAGCCAACCAGCAGCGAAAGCGTGAGGATCGACAGCGCGGCGCGCAGGGTCATGAGTGCTGTGCTCGTCAGGGGCGCGCGGCGCTGTCTTGCGGCTCATCCGCGAGCTGGCGCACGGCAATGTAGCGCTCGCTGCGGCGGGTACGGTCGTTGACCTGGCCCACCAGTTGACCACAGGCAGCATCGATGTCGTCACCGCGGGTGGTGCGGGTGGTGACATTGAAACCACCGTGGTGCAGCAGGTCTTGGAAGCGACGGATGGCGTTGTTGCTCGGTCGCTCGTAGCCCGAGTGCGGGAACGGGTTGAACGGGATCAGGTTGATCTTGCACGGGACGTCGCGCAGCAGCTCGATCATCTGCGCGGCGTGCTCGGGCTGGTCGTTGACGTCCTTGAGCAGGGTGTACTCGATGGTGAGCACGCGCTTGCCGCCGAGCGTGGACATGTAGCCCATGCACGATTCCAGCAGCATCTTCAGCGGGTACTTCTTGTTGATCGGCACCAGCTTGTTGCGCAGCTCATCGTTGGGAGCGTGCAGCGACAGTGCGAGCGACACGTCGATGTGCTTGGCCAGCTCGTCGATCATGGGCACCACGCCCGAGGTGGAAAGCGTGACGCGACGCTTCGAGATGCCATAGCCCAGATCTTCCATCATGATCTTCATGGCGGCGATGACATTGTCGAAATTCAGCAGGGGCTCGCCCATGCCCATCATGACCACGTTGGTGATGGCGCGGTCGATCTTGGCCGGGACGGTCCCGAAGGATTTATTGGCAAGCCACACCTGGCCGATCACTTCGGCGGCGGTGAGGTTGCTGTTGAAGCCTTGCTTGCCGGTGGAGCAGAAACTGCAGTCCAGGGCGCAGCCGGCTTGCGACGATACGCACAGCGTACCGCGGTCGTCGGTGGGGATGTAGACGGTCTCGACGCAACTGCCGGAGGCAACGCGAACCACCCACTTGCGGGTGCCGTCGGCGGAAATGTCTTCGCTGACCACTTCCGGGCCCCGAATCTCGGCAACAGCCTCGAGCTTTTCGCGCAAGACCTTGCCGACATTGGTCATGGCGGCGAAATCATCGACGCCAAAATGGTGAATCCATTTCATCACCTGCCCGGCGCGGAAGCGCTTCTCCCCGATTGAGTCGAAGAACTGTTCCATTTCCGCCAGGGTCAGCCCCAGCAGGTTGATCTTGCCAGTCGATGTCGTCATGGATTCACCCTCACACCCGTAAGCTTTCGCTTAGCGAGTGGTTACCTCGGTAGCTGCGAAGAAGTAAGCGATTTCGCGAGCGGCAGCGGCTTCGGAGTCCGAACCGTGAACGGCGTTGGCGTCGATCGACTCGGCGAAGTCGGCACGGATGGTGCCTGGAGCAGCTTCTTTAGGGTTGGTGGCGCCCATCAGCTCACGGTTGGCCAGAATGGCGTTTTCGCCTTCCAGGACCTGTACAACGACTGGGCCGGAGGTCATGAAGGCAACCAGGTCGCCGAAGAAGCCACGCTCTTTGTGCTCGGCGTAGAAGCCTTCGGCTTCGGCCTTGGACAGTTGCTTCATTTTCGAAGCGACGACGCGCAGGCCGGCTTTCTCGAAGCGAGTGGTGATCTCGCCGATGACGTTCTTGGCAACGGCGTCAGGCTTGATGATGGAGAAAGTACGTTGAACAGCCATGGAAAACTCCAGAATATTGAGTGTTGCGAAAAATTAAACCCGCGAATTATACGCGGGTTCCAGGGGATTGCCTAACCTGCAGCGTGCGCTCAGTCGGCTTCTTCGATCCAGGCCGCCTGGATGGCCTCGAGCACCTTCTCGCCGCCGCGCGACGGATCGTCGCTGAAGTCGGGCAGTGCCAGCACCCAGCGGTGCAGATCGACGAAATTCACGTAACGAGGATCGACCTCGGGCTTGCTTTCGGCAAGCTGGATGGCGATCTCAAGTACATCAATCCATTTCAGGCTCATACTGGGCACCCTCAGTGCGGCGCTTCGGCGGCGTGGTTGAGCGAGTATTTGGGGATCTCGATGGTGAGGTCCTCATCACCGACAATCACCTGGCAGGCCAGGCGCGACTGCGCTTCCAGGCCCCAGGCCTTGTCCAGCATGTCCTCTTCGAGCTCATCGGCTTCCTCGAGCGAGTCGAAGCCTTCGCGCACGATGCAGTGGCAGGTGGTGCAGGCGCACACGCCGCCACAGGCGCTTTCCATCTCGATGTGATGCTCGTGGGCCAGCTCCAGGATGTTGGTACCCGGCTCCACTTCAACCACCAGCCCATCCGGGCAGAACTTCTCGTGCGGCAGGAAAATCACCTGGGGCATCGGTTACTCCTCGATCTCATTCAGGTTGCGCCCGGCCAGTGCGGCTTTGACCGTCGAATCAAGGCGACGGGCGGCAAATGCATCAGTCACCTGCGACAGACGCTTGGTCTGCTGCTCGATGGCGGCGCCATCGGTGCCGGTGAGCAAATCACGCAATTCTTGCATCTGGAACGCAATGGCCTCGCGCTCATCATCGCTGAGCAGGCGCTCGCCATCGGCGTCCAGGGCGCCCTGCACCGCTTCGAGCAGGCGCTCGGCGTCGACTTGGTGCTCGCGCAGCTGACGGGCGTGCTTGTCGGCGCCGGCATGTTCAAAGGAGTCCTTGAGCATGCGGGCGATCTCGCCGTCGGTCAGGCCATAGGAGGGTTTGACCTGGATGCTCGACTCCACGCCCGAGCCCAGTTCGCGGGCCGAGACGCTGAGCAGGCCGTCGGCGTCGACCTGGAAGGTGACGCGGATCTTCGCCGCGCCAGCCACCATGGCCGGGATACCGCGCAGCTCGAAGCGAGCCAGCGAGCGGCAGTCACTGATCAGTTCGCGCTCACCCTGCAGCACGTGGATCATCATGGCCGACTGGCCATCTTTATACGTGGTGAATTCCTGGGCGCGCGCCACCGGAATCGTGGTATTGCGCGGGATCACCTTCTCCATCAGCCCGCCCATGGTTTCAAGGCCGAGCGACAACGGAATGACGTCAAGCAGCAGCAGCTCACCACCTTCGCGGCGATTGCCGGCCAGCGTATCGGCCTGGATCGCGGCGCCGATGGCGACCACCTGGTCCGGGTCGATGGAGGTCAGCGGGGTACGGCCAAACAGGGTACCCACCGCCTCGCGCACACGCGGCACACGGGTCGAACCACCGACCATCACCACCGCACCGACCTCCTCCAGCTCGATGCCGCTGTCGCGCACGGCGCGTCGGCAGGCCTTGAGGCTGCGGGCGATCATCGGTTCGATCATGGCTTCGAAGGCGGCACGGGTCAGCTCGCCCTGCCAGGCGCCATGCCGGACGCTGACCGCGTCACGGTCGGTCAAGGCTTCCTTGGCCGCGCAGGCGGTCTGCAGCAGCAGGCGCTGGGTAGCCGGGTCGAGGTCGGCGGACAAACCGGCCTGCTCGATGATCCAGCCAGCGATCGCGTGATCGAAGTCGTCACCGCCCAGGGCCGTGTCGCCACCGGTGGCCAGCACTTCGAAGACACCAGCGCTCAGGCGCAGGATGGAAATGTCGAAGGTGCCTCCACCCAGGTCGAAGATCGCCACGACGCCTTCGGCGTTCTGGTCCAGGCCATAGGCCACGGCTGCCGCGGTCGGCTCGTTGAGCAAGCGCAGGACATTGAGACCGGCCAGCTTGGCGGCATCCTTGGTGGCCTGGCGCTGGGCGTCATCGAAATAGGCAGGCACGGTGATCACCGCACCGACCAGCTCGCCACCGAGGGTTTCCTCGGCGCGCTGACGCAGCACCTTGAGGATGTCGGCAGACACTTCCACCGGGCTTTTCGGCCCCTGGACGGTGTCGATGAACGGCATATGCGACTCGCCGCCGACAAAACGGTACGGCAGTTGCTCGCCCAGTTGCTTGACGTCCGCCAGACCCCGCCCCATCAGGCGCTTGACCGACAGGATGCTGTTGAGCGGGTCGCTGGGAGCGGCCTCGCGCGCAGCCAGGCCGACTTCAGTGGCGCTGTCGAGGTAGCGCACGGCGGACGGCAGGATGACATTTCCCTGCGCATCGGGCAGCGGTTCGCTGCGCCCGCTGCGAACAGCGGCGACGAGGGAGTTGGTGGTGCCCAGGTCGATGCCCACCGCCAGGCGGCGCTGGTGCGGCTGGGGGCTCTGACCGGGTTCGGCGATCTGCAGTAGGGCCATGCTTTTCTGAGTACCTTAGGCGTCGTCACGGCAACGCCGGGATTAATCGTCGAGGCGCTCTTCCAGTTGGCGCACTTCTTGGGCGAGCTTGTCGAGGAACTGCATACGGCGCATCAGGCGTTCGGCCTTTTCGCGCTGGGCTGCGTCATCCCAACAGTCGGCGAAGTCATCGTTCAGCGTGTCCTGGGCGACTTTGAGGCGCTTCTTGAACACACCGACACCATCCAGGTCGGCCTCGTCCTGCAGTTCCTCGAGCTCTTCGCGCCACTGCATCTGCTGCAGCAGGAAGTCCGGGTCGTGCACGGTGACTTCCTGGGGCACTTCGTGGCCACCGATGGCCAGCAGGTAGCGGGCGCGGCGCGGCGCGCTGCGCAAGGTCTGGTAGGCGTCGTTCAGCGCGGCGGACTTTTCCAGGGCGACCCGCTGCTCGCGCTCGGAGGCGTCGGCGAAACGGTCAGGATGGACCTCGCGGGCCAGTTCGCGGTAGCGAACGGCCAGCTTGTCGAGGTCCAGGCGGAAGGCCGGCTGCAGGTCGAACAGGGCGTAATGGCAAGGAGTACCCACGTCAAGCCTCAGACATTGAAGCTTTCGCCGCAGCCACACTCACCGCGCACGTTGGGGTTGTTGAACTTGAAGCCTTCGTTCAACCCTTCCTTGACGAAGTCCAGCTCGGTGCCGTCGAGATAGACCAGGCTTTTCGGGTCGATGATGACCTTCACGCCATGGTTCTCGAACACCTGGTCTTCTTCGGCGAGCTCATCGACGAACTCCAGCACGTAGGCCAGGCCCGAGCAGCCGGTGGTGCGCACGCCCAGGCGAATGCCCTCACCCTTGCCGCGCCCGTCGAGGGAGCGGCGAATGTGGTTGGCGGCGGCTTCTGTCATGCTGATAGCCATCAGAACTCCTTACCTTGCGTCAGGCGACTCAGATCAAGCCTTTCTTCTGCTTGTAATCGCGAACAGCGGCCTTGATGGCATCTTCGGCGAGTACGGAGCAGTGGATCTTGACCGGCGGCAACGCCAGCTCTTCAGCCAGCTGGGTGTTCTTGATGGTCTCGGCCTCGTCAAGCGTTTTGCCCTTCATCCACTCGGTGGCGAGGGAGCTCGAGGCGATAGCCGAACCGCAGCCATAAGTCTTGAACTTGGCGTCTTCAATGACGCCCTGCTCGTTGACCTTGATCTGCAGGCGCATCACGTCACCGCAGGCCGGGGCGCCGACCATGCCGGTACCGACATCCGGATCGTCAGCGTTCATCTTGCCGACGTTGCGCGGGTTTTCGTAGTGGTCGATGACCTTTTCACTGTATGCCATGGTGCAATTCCTTCCTCATCAGGGAGCCGCTCTTGCCGGCGACTGCTTAGTGGGCGGCCCACTCGATCTTGGAGATGTCGACGCCGTCTTTGTACATGTCCCACAGCGGCGACAATTCACGCAGCTTGTTGACCGCCTTGCAGACTTCCTGCGCGGCGTAGTCGACTTCTTCTTCGGTGGTGAAGCGGCCGAAGGAGAAGCGGATCGAGCTGTGCGCCAGCTCGTCGTTGCGGCCCAGGGCACGCAGGACGTAGGACGGCTCGAGCGAAGCGGAGGTGCAGGCCGAACCGGACGATACGGCGATATCCTTCAGGGACATCAGCAGCGACTCGCCTTCGACGTAGTTGAAGCTCAGGTTCAGGTTGTGCGGCACACGGGCGGTCTGGCTGCCGTTGACGTAAAGCTCTTCAAGATCGGAGACCTGCTTGAAGAAGCGGTCGCTCAGGGCCTTGATGCGCACGTTCTCGGCGGCCATTTCCTGCTTGGCGATGGCGAAGGCCTCGCCCATGCCGACGATCTGGTGGGTTGGCAGGGTGCCCGAGCGCATGCCACGCTCATGGCCACCGCCGTGAATGATGGCTTCCAGGCGTACCCGCGGCTTGCGGCTGACGTACAACGCACCGATGCCTTTCGGACCGTAGACCTTGTGCGCCGAGAACGACATCAGGTCGACTTTCAGCTTTTGCACATCGATTTCGACCTTGCCGGCCGACTGGGCGGCGTCGACATGGAACAGCACACCACGCGAGCGGGTCAGCTCACCAATGGCGGCGATGTCGTTGATCGAACCAACCTCGTTGTTCACGTGCATCAGCGAGACCAGGATGGTGTCGTCACGCAGGGCGGCTTCGACCATGGCCGGGGTGACGATGCCGTCTTCGCCAGGCTCCAGGTAGGTGACCTCGAAACCTTCACGCTCGAGCTGGCGAGCGGTGTCCAGGACCGCCTTGTGCTCGATCTTGGAGGTGATGATGTGCTTGCCCTTGGTCTGATAGAAGTGCGCCACGCCCTTGAGCGCCAGGTTGTCGGACTCGGTGGCACCGCTGGTCCAGACGATTTCGCGCGGGTCGGCGTTGATCAGCTCGGCGACCTGGCGGCGGCCGTTCTCGACTGCCTCTTCAGCTTTCCAGCCAAACACGTGGGAACGCGAGGCCGGGTTACCGAAGTTCCCGTCGACCAGCAGGCACTCGGCCATCTTCTGGGCGACACGGGGATCGACCGGGGTGGTCGCGGAGTAATCGAGGTAGATCGGCAACTTCATTGAGTATCTCCTATCAGGCGGTGGCGTCGCTCGTCGCTGTAATCTCAGTCGACGGCGGACGTCTCAATCTTGTCCAGCTGGGCAATCCGGCCGGCAACACGGCGCAGGTCCTGGCGCTGGGCGACTTCCTGCACCTCGCGGCGCATGACGAGGTCGGCCAGGCTGATGCCGCTGAGGAATTCATGAATCTGCTGGCTCAGGTCGCACCACAGGTGGTGGGTCAGGCAGGTATCACCGGCATGGCAATCCCCCAGCCCCTGGCAACGGGTGGCATCAACCGATTCGTTGACCGCGTCGATGACCTGGGCCACCTGGATGGTTTCCATGCCGCGCGACAGCTGGTAGCCGCCGCCCGGGCCGCGAACGCTGGAAACCAGGCTACTGCGGCGCAGCTTGGCGAACAGCTGTTCCAGATAAGAGAGGGAAATGCCCTGGCGCTCGGAAATATCGGCCAAAGACACCGGCCCATGCTGCGCGTGCAACGCCAGGTCGAGCATGGCAGTCACGGCGTATCGGCCTTTGGTAGTCAGTCGCATGGCGTGTGGTTACCACGGGAGTTACAAGATGTGTGCGAGTATGCGATTCCCGAGCATTTAAGTCAACTATTAGACCTAGTGCTTTAGTCGGGTATGCATGCGGGAGGCGGGCGCGAGTGTAGCAGACAAGGGGCGCGAGCACACGCCCCTTGTGTCGGGCGGGCGGAATCAATGCGACTGAGTGTCGCCCTGCTTCATTTCGGTAAAGTCTTCGGCGGGCAACGCTGGCAGTTCCTTGGCACAGTAATCACTGCCCATCCTGGTCAGCGCGCCACACATCCCCTCCAACCGCTCGTCAACGGCCTGCAGGTGATCGAGCATCTGGCCGATGGCGCGCGCTACCGGGTCGGGCATGTCACCGCTGACGCCATACGCGTCGAAGCCGATCTTCTCGGCCATCGCCTTGCGCTTGGCCTCGACCGCGTCGCCTTCGCTCTTGACGATGATCCGCCCGGGGATACCAACCGCAGTAGCGCCGGCCGGCACCGCCTTGGTGACCACGGCATTGGAACCGATCTTGGCGCCGGCACCGACCGTGAACGGCCCCAGCACCTTGGCACCCGCGCCCACTACCACACCGTTTTCCAGCGTGGGGTGACGCTTGCCTTTGTTCCAGCTGGTGCCACCCAGGGTCACGCCCTGGTAGAGCGTGACGTCGTCACCGATCTCGGCGGTCTCGCCAATGACGATGCCCATGCCGTGATCAATAAAGAAGCGCCGGCCGATGGTGGCACCGGGATGAATCTCGATACCGGTCATCCAGCGACCGAAGTTCGACACCAGGCGCGCCAGCCACTTGAAGTCGCGCACCCACAGGGCATGGCCCAGCCGGTGCAGCCAGATCGCATGCATGCCGGGGTAGCAGGTCAGCACTTCAAAGGCGTTGCGCGCCGCCGGGTCACGATGGAAAACGCTCTGGATATCTTCACGCAGACGCTCGAACATCTGTTCAGTCCTTCCGTTTATGCGGCTCGCCCCGTGCGACTTTCTGGGTCTCGGTGAGAATGCCGCGCAATATGCTCATTTCCGGACGCTCGACCGAGCTTCGCCCATACAACCGGCGCAAGCGCGCCATCAGGTGCTTGGGTTTCTCGGGGTCAAGGAAGCCGATGTCCACCAGGGTTTTCTCCAGGTGGTCATAGAACAGCTCCATTTCGTCCATGGTCGCCAGCTCGCTGGCATCGACCTTCTCGACCTTGGTCGCCGCGCCCTGCCCTGCCAGCCAGGCCATGCGCACCTCATAGGAGAGCACCTGGACGGCGGCGGCCAGATTCAGCGAGCTGAAGTCGGGGTTCGAGGGAATGTGCACGTGGAAGTGACATCGCTGTAGTTCTTCGTTGGTCAGGCCGGCGTGCTCGCGCCCGAACACCAGGGCGATCTCTTCACCACCGACGGCATGCGCCACGGCCTTGGCCCCACACTCACGAGGGTCGATCAGCGGCCAGGGGATGCTGCGCTCGCGGGCACTGGTGCCCATGACCAGGCTGCAACCGACCAGCGCCTGTTCGAGTGTGTCGACCACCTGGACATTGTCGAGCACATCGTCGGCGCCGGAGGCTCGCGCCGAGGCCTCGGCAGAGGGAAACGCCTTTGGCTGCACCAGTACCAGGCGCGACAGGCCCATGTTCTTCATGGCACGCGCAGCGCCACCGATGTTGCCGGGATGGCTGGTATTGACCAGGACAACACGAATATTTTGCAGCAAGGTGTTGTGCTCTCGGATGCAGATAATATGGGGTTTCGATCTTACAGAACCGACCAGCGTAACGCCATGAAAGCAAATGTGACACTTCAGTCGTTAAAGTTTTCTGCTAGAATGGTCGGCTTTCTTCTTTAACATCTCCAGGTGACCTTCCCATGCAGCCTATGCTGAATATCGCCCTGCGCGCGGCTCGCAGCGCCAGTGAACTGATTTTCCGCTCCATCGAACGCCTGGACAGCATCAAAGTCGACGAAAAGCAGGCCAAGGACTACGTGTCCGAGGTTGACCGCGCCGCCGAGAAGGTCATCGTCGACGCCCTGCGCAAAGCCTACCCGAACCACTCGATCCAGGGTGAAGAAACCGGCCTGCACGCCGGCACCGGTGAAGAAGGCAAGGATTACCTGTGGATCATCGATCCGCTGGACGGCACCACCAACTTCCTGCGTGGCGTGCCGCACTTCGCCGTCAGCATCGCCTGCAAATACCGCGGTCGCCTTGAGCACGCCGTGATCCTCGACCCGGTTCGCCAGGAAGAATTCACCGCCAGCCGCGGCCGCGGCGCCCAGCTGAATGGCCGCCGCATCCGCGTCAGCTCGCGCACCAGCCTGGAAGGCGCGCTGCTGGGCACCGGCTTCCCGTTCCGTGACAACCAGATGGCCGACCTGGACAACTACCTGGGCATGTTCCGCGCCCTGACCGGCCAGACCGCCGGCATCCGCCGCGCCGGCTCCGCCAGCCTGGACCTCGCTTATGTAGCAGCCGGCCGCTTCGACGCCTTCTGGGAGTCGGGCCTGTCCGATTGGGACATGGCCGCGGGCGTGCTGCTGATCCAGGAAGCCGGTGGCTTGGTGAGCGACTTCAACGGTGGCCACGACTTCCTCGAGAAGGGCCACATCGTCGCGGGCAACATCAAGTGCTTCAAGGCTGTGCTGACCGCCATCCAGCCGCACTTGCCCGAGCACATGAAGCGCTAAGCGCCGACGCGATCACAAAAAAAGCACCCTCGGGGTGCTTTTTTTGTGCCTGTGTCCCGCACAGCCATTCTCTGCGGGAGCGGCCCGCAAACGGCTTACTGCCCAGGCGGGTTCTGGCTCAGGACCAGCTTGCCATTCTTGTCCAGCGGGATGGTCGAGCCCGGCTCATGATCCATCTTCACCTTGCCCACCTGGTCACCGATGGTATAGGTCACGTTGTAGCCAACGACCTTGTCACTGATGTCATTGACCGTGTTGCAGCGCGTCTGCGTGGTGGTGTAGGTGTCACGCTCCTGCATGCCTTCCTGCACCTTGTTGCCGGCATAGCCACCACCGACCGCACCGGCCACGGTGGCGATCTTCTTGCCGGTACCGCCGCCAATCTGGTTGCCCAGCAGGCCACCGGCGATGGCACCAACCACCGTACCGGCAATCTGGTGCTGATCCTTGACCGGCGCCTGGCGCGTCACGGTGACATCCTTACAGACCTCACGCGGCGTCTTCACCTGCTGCTTGATCGGCTGCACGTCGGTGACCTGGGCGTACTCAGGCCCCTTGTTCACCAAGCTGTAGGTCGCCACAGCACCTCCGGCGGTGACACCGACAGCACCCAGAACCGCACCCACCAGCATTGATTTATTCACGTGAACCTCCTGATCGTACCTGCGGGCTCCGGCCCGCCTTCTTCCCAGCCTTGGAGCAAAAAAAAAGGCGCGAGTTCAACACTCGCGCCTCTCTTTACGCCAAATGGCGTAGGACGAAGCCTTACGGACGGTCGTCCACACCCTCGTTCTTGACCGGAGGAATCAGGTCTTCGCTGTTCAGGTTCAGCCAGATCAGCACCACGTTGGCGATGTAGATCGACGAGTAGGTACCCGCCATGACACCGATGAACAGCGCCAGGGAGAAGCCGAACAGGTTGTCGCCACCGAAGAACAGCAGCGCAGCGATGGCCAGCAAGGTCGACACCGAGGTGGCGACGGTACGCAACAGGGTCTGGGTGGTCGAGATGTTGATGTTCTCGATCAACGAAGCCTTGCGCATTACCCGGAAGTTCTCGCGCACCCGGTCGAACACGACGATGGTGTCATTGAGCGAGTAACCAATGATCGCCAGCACCGCCGCCAGCACCGTCAGGTCGAAGGTGATCTGGAAGAACGACAGGATACCGAGGGTGACCACCACATCGTGGATCAGCGAGACGATCGCGCCCACGGCGAACTTCCACTGGAAGCGGAAGGCCAGGTAGATCAGGATGCCACCCAGCGCCAACAGCATGCCCAGGCCACCCTGGTCGCGCAGTTCCTCACCCACCTGCGGGCCGACAAACTCGACCCGCTTGATGGTGGCCGGGTTGTCGCCACCCACCTTCTGCAGGGCCTCGGCCACCTTGTTGCCCAGCAGCGGGTCGTCGCCCGGCATGCGCACCAGCAGGTCGGTGGTGGCACCAAAGCTTTGCACCACGGCATCGTGGAAGCCGGAGCTGACCAACTCGGTACGCACTTTCTCCAGGTCCGCCGGGCGCTCGTAGGTGAGCTCGATCAGCGTGCCGCCGGTGAAGTCCAGGCCGAAGTTCAGGCCCTTGTGCCACCAGCTGAACAGCGCCAGCACGGTGAGCAGCAAGGTGATGGCGAACGCGACATTGCGCACGCCCATGAAGTTGATGGTTTTCATCGCAGCTCCCTCAAACCCACAGCTTCTTGATGTCACGCCCGCCACAGGTCAGGTTGACCAGTGCACGGGTCACCATGACGGCGGTGAACATCGAGGTGAAAATCCCGAGGGACATGGTGACCGCGAAGCCCTTGACCGGGCCGGTACCCATGGCGAACAGGATACCGCCGACCAGCAAGGTGGTCAGGTTGGCATCGACGATCGCCGAGTAGGCGCGGTTGAAACCTTCGTGGATGGCGCGCTGCACCGACATGCCGGCGGCGATCTCTTCGCGGATACGCGAGAAGATCAGCACGTTGGCGTCCACCGCCATACCCATGGTCAACACGATACCGGCGATACCCGGCAGCGTCAGCGTGGCGCCCAGCAGCGACATCAGCGCCAGCAGCAGGACCATGTTGCCCGCCAGGGCGATGGTGGCCAGCACACCGAAGCCACGGTAGATGGCGATGATGAACAGCGAAACAAACAGCATGCCCCACAGGGACGCATCGATACCCTTGGTGATGTTGTCGGCACCCAGGCTTGGGCCGATGGTGCGCTCTTCGGCGAAGTACATCGGCGCGGCCAGGCCACCGGCACGCAGCAGCAGGGCCAGTTCGGACGATTCACCCTGGCCGTTCAGGCCGGTGATGCGGAACTGGCTGCCCAGCGGCGACTGGATGGTCGCCAGGCTGATGATCTTCTTCTCTTCCTGGAAGGTTTGCACCGCGACTTCTTTCTCGACGCCGTCGACGGTCTGCTTGACGTAGCGGGTGACCGGCTTCTGCTCGATGAAGATCACCGCCATGCTGCGCCCGACGTTGGTACGGGTGGCGCGGCTCATCAGCTCACCGCCGTGGCCGTCCAAGCGGATGTTCACCTGCGGGCGACCGTGCTCGTCGAAGCTGGCCTGGGCGTCGGTAACCTGGTCACCGGTGATGATCAGGCCACGCTCGACCGCGGCGGAGCGGCCGCCTTCGCGGAACTCGAACACCTCGGTGGTGGCTTTCGAAGCGCCGGGCTCGGCACCGAAGCGGAACTCCAGGTTGGCGGTCTTGCCGAGGATACGCTTGGCTTCGGCGGTGTCCTGCACGCCCGGCAGCTCGACCACGATGCGGTTGGCGCCCTGGCGCTGAACCAGCGGCTCGGCCACGCCCAGCTCGTTGACACGGTTGCGAACGGTGGTCAGGTTCTGCTTGATCGAGTATTCGCGGATCTCGGCGACTTTCGCCTGAGTCAGCGCCAGACGCAGCACGGCGAGCTCGTTGCGCTCGGTGGTGGTCAGGTCGAAATCATTGAAATTCTTGCGGATCAGGGCACGTGCCTGCTCGCGGGTAGCGTCGTCGGCGAAGCCCAGCATGATGCCGCCGTCCTGCTGGGGCAGGCTGCGGTAGCGGACGCGCTCTTTGCGCAGCAAGGTCTTGACCTCGCCTTCGTAGACTTTCATGCGGGCGGTCATGGCCTTGTCCATGTCCACTTCCAGCAGGAAGTGCACACCACCGGACAGGTCCAGGCCCAGCTTCATCGGGCTGGCACCCAGGCTGCGCAGCCACTGCGGGGTGGTCTGGGCCAGGTTCAGGGCCACGACATAGTCGTCCCCCAGGGCCTTGCGCGCCACATCCTTGGCCGGCAGTTGGTCTTCCTGGTTGGTCAGGCGCACCAGCGCACTGCCCTTCACGCCCAGGCTGCCGCCTTTGACGGCGATGCCGGCATCGGTCAGCGCCTTGGTGACGCGGTCGAGGTCGGCCTGGCTGACATGCAGGGCGGAACTGGCGCCGCTGATCTGCACCGCCGGATCATCCGGGTAGAGGTTGGGTGCGGAATAAATGAAGCCGACCGCCAGTACCACCACGATCAGCAGGTATTTCCACAGAGGGTATTTGTTCAGCATCACGCCGCCCGTTCAAGACGCGGGGCGCTTTGCGCGCCCCGACTGGAAAAATGAAACCGGTAACTCAGATAGCCTTGAGCGTACCTTTTGGCAGGGTCGCGGCAATGGCGCCCTTCTGGAACTTAAGCTCGACGTTGTCCGATACTTCCAGGACCACGAAGTCATCGGAAACCTTGACGATCTTGCCGGCGATGCCGCCGTTGGTGACAACTTCGTCACCTTTTTGCAAGTTGCTCAGCAGGTTCTTCTGCTCTTTCGCGCGCTTGGCCTGCGGGCGCCAGATCATCAGGTAGAAGATGACCAGGAAACCGACCAGGAAGATCCATTCGAAGCCGGTACCGGCAGGGCCGGCGGCAGGGGCTGCAGCGTCCGCGTAGGCGGCGGGAATCAAGAAGCTCATTGGGCTCTCCTAATGGAATTTCTAATAATGGGTGCGAACAAATCAGTCCAAGGGCGGCACAGGCAGCCCGCGCTTGGCGTAGAAGGCGTCGACAAAGGCGGCCAATTTACCCTGTTGAATAGCCTCGCGTAAACCGGCCATCAGGCGCTGGTAATGGCGCAAGTTATGGATGGTATTCAGCATGCTGCTCAACATTTCGCCGCACTTGTCCAGGTGGTGCAGGTAAGCGCGGGAGAAGTGGGTGCAGGTGTAGCAATCGCAGGTCGGATCCAGCGGCGAATCATCGTGGCGATGGAACGCGTTGCGGATCTTGATCACCCCGGTGTCGACGAACAGATGGCCGTTGCGCGCATTGCGCGTGGGCATCACGCAGTCGAACATGTCGACGCCGCGGCGCACACCCTCTACAAGATCCTCCGGCTTGCCTACCCCCATAAGGTAACGAGGTTTGTCAGCCGGCATCTGCGCGGGCAGGTAGTCCAGCACCTTGATCATCTCGTGCTTGGGCTCGCCCACCGACAGGCCGCCGATGGCCAGGCCATCGAAGTCGATGTTGACCAGCGCTTCCAGCGAACGCATGCGCAGGTCTTCATACATGCCGCCCTGGACGATGCCGAACAGCGCCGCGGTGTTGTCGCCGTGGGCGTTCTTCGAACGCTGGGCCCAGCGCAGCGACAGCTCCATGGAGGTGCGCGCCACGTCGTGCTCGGCCGGGTACGGCGTGCACTCGTCGAAGATCATCACGATGTCCGAGCCCAGGTCGCGCTGCACCTGCATGGACTCTTCCGGGCCCATGAACACTTTCGAACCATCCACGGGCGATGCGAACGTCACGCCTTCCTCCTTGATCTTGCGCATGGCGCCCAGGCTGAACACCTGGAAACCACCGGAATCGGTGAGGATAGGGCCTTTCCATTGCATGAAATCGTGCAGGCCGTTGTGCTTCTTGATGACCTCGGTGCCCGGGCGCAGCCACAGGTGGAAGGTGTTGCCGAGGATGATCTCGGCGCCGATGGCCTCGATGTCGCGCGGCAGCATGCCCTTGACCGTGCCGTAGGTGCCCACCGGCATGAAGGCCGGGGTCTCGACGGTACCGCGTGGGAAGGTAAGCCGGCCGCGACGGGCCTTGCCGTCGGTGGCCAGCAGTTCGAACGACATTCGACAGGTGCGACTCATGCTTGATCCTCTGGGCCGCGTGGCGCCGGATTGCGGGTGATGAACATGGCATCACCGTAACTGAAGAAGCGGTAGCCCTGCTCGACCGCCGCCGCGTAGGCGGCCATGGTCTCGGGGTAACCGGCGAAGGCCGAGACCAGCATCAGCAGCGTGGACTCCGGCAGGTGGAAGTTGGTGACCAGGCAGTCGACCACGTGGAACGGGCGGCCTGGGAAGATGAAGATGTCAGTGTCGCCGCTGAACGCCTTGAGCACGCCATCGCGGGCCGCGCTTTCCAGCGAGCGCACGCTGGTGGTGCCCACCGCGATCACCCGGCCACCGCGGGCGCGGCAGGCTGCTACCGCGTCGACCACGTCCTGGCTCACTTCGAGCCACTCTTTATGCATGGTGTGGTCTTCGATCTTGTCGACCCGCACCGGCTGGAAGGTGCCCGCACCGACGTGCAGGGTGACGAAGGCGCGCTCGACGCCCTTGGCGGCGATCTTTTCCAGCAGCGCCTCGTCGAAGTGCAGGCCAGCGGTGGGCGCGGCCACGGCGCCGGCGCGCTCGGCGTAGACGGTCTGGTAGCGCTCGCGGTCGGCGCCTTCGTCCGGGCGGTCGATGTACGGCGGCAGCGGCATGTGGCCGACGCGCTCGAGCAGCGGCAGCACCTCTTCGCTGAAGCGCAGCTCGAACAGCGTGTCGTGGCGGGCGACCATCTCAGCCTCGCCACCGCCGTCGATGAGAATCTGCGCGCCCTCTTTCGGCGCCTTGCTGGCGCGCACGTGGGCCAGCACGCGGTGGCTGTCGAGCACGCGCTCGACCAGCACTTCCAGCTTACCGCCGGAGGCTTTCTGGCCGAACAGCCGCGCCGGGATCACCCGGGTGTTGTTGAACACCATCAGGTCGCCCGGGCGCAGGTACTCGAGCAGGTCGGTGAACTGCTTGTGGGCCAGCTCGCCGCTGGGGCCGTCGAGCACCAGCAGGCGGCTGCCGTGGCGCTCGGCCAATGGGTGGCGGGCGATGAGTGAGTCAGGGAGTTCGAAAGAGAAATCGGCGACGCGCATGATGATGTTCGGTTCGGCAGGGCCGGGAAGTTTAGCCCAATGCGTGAAAATTGACCATGAAAGCCGATTGACCGGCTTGTGCGACCTCTCTATACTGCGGCGCCACAAGCCCTGATGGCGGAATTGGTAGACGCGGCGGATTCAAAATCCGTTTTCGAAAGGAGTGGGAGTTCGAGTCTCCCTCGGGGCACCAAGATCCAGAAAAAACCGACCTTATGGTCGGTTTTTTTGTGCCCGGCTTTCAGCCTCACCCTCCCCCGTAGGAGCCAGCCTTGCTGGCGAATGGAGGGTCAGCCCCCCCATGCAGCTCAAATGAGGTTGAGGGAGATAGCTGATCTGCGTCCAGCGCGAAACTTGGCAGGTGCCAGAAGCCAAGCACAAAGACTAAGCTGGCGCAAAACCTCAAAAATGCAGCCCGCCATGTCTCTGACCCATCGCTCAGTACAAGCCACTGATATCCCCGCCATCTGCAGCTTTCCCCAAGGCTCAGACGAGCTGTTCTACATGTTCCCCAAAGCCACCTACCCACTGACACCCGAGCAATTGGGCGAAGCCATCGCTCAGCGCAGCGGCTCCACGGTGGTCGAGGCCAACGGCGTGGTCGTTGGCTTCGCCAATTTCTACAGGGCTGAACATGGCGGCATCTGTGCCTTGGGCAATGTCGTGGTGGCACCGACAGCCCGGGGCCGGGGCGTGGCTCGATACTTGGTGCAGTGCATGATCGGGCTGGCGCGTGAACAGTTCGCGGCGCGAGAGGTTTGGGTCTCGTGCTTCAACCACAACACTGCGGGGTTGCTGCTTTATCCACGGTTGGGCTTCGTGCCATTCGGGATTGAGGAGCGGCGGGCACCGGATGGGGCCAGAGTGGCGCTGGTGCAGATGAGGCAGATGCTGGGCTGATATTGGTGTCGCTCTCCGCTGTCCGGTAGTGCTTGAGCCGGGGCCTGGATCATTTCCTCAACGTCATCTTCAGCCAGAACCTGTGACAGGCATCACAGGCTGGGACTCTGTACCGCTTGCCGCACGTTTTTCTCGTCTTCCGATCAGAAAACTTACGTTACACCCTGCTGCGACACCCACCGAACCTTGCCCCTCCTCCAGCGTCGGAACCTACATCTCCCCTTCGAGGTTCCCCTCACGTGAAAGCCCTCCTCGCCCGCAAATACCGTTTGGTGGTCAAGACCATCGGCTACATCGGCTGGTCGCTGTTCTGGCTACTCATCTGGGACGTGCTGGTCACCATCGACTTCATGCTGTTCTTCAACAGCAAGTTCACCCTGCCGCTGATCCCACTCACCCTGCTGGGTTCGGCGCTCGTGGTGCTGGTGAGTTTTCGCAACAGCAGCGCCTACAACCGCTGGTGGGAGGCGCGCACGTTGTGGGGGGCGCTGGTGAACAGTTCACGCAGCTTCGCCCGCCAGGTGCTGACGCTGGTCGATGATCCGGCTGACGGGCCAAACCCGGTGAAGGCGACGTTGTTGCGCCGCCATATTGCCTATGTGAACTGCCTGGCAGCTCACTTGAAGGGGGAGCAATGCCCGGACGAACTGATGGCCTTCATCCCGCCCGGGGAGTTCGAGCGGCGCAATCGCTCCAACAACTTCGCCAACGACATCCTCGGGGGATCGGCGGCGTTGCTGGCCAGGGAATACCAGGCCGGACGGCTGGACAGCATTCGCCTGGCGCGGTTGGAGTCGACGTTGGTGGACCTGTCCAATGCCCAGGGCGGCATGGAGCGGATTGCCAACACGCCACTGCCCTACCCTTACGTGTACTTTCCGCGGCTGTTCATCACGCTGTTCTGCCTGATCGTGCCGGTGGGGCTGGTGGAGTCGCTGGGCTGGTTCACGCCGCTGGCGTCGACGGTGGTGGGGTTCATGCTGCTGGCGATCGAGCGCATCGGCACCGACCTGCAGAGCCCGTTTCGCGTCAGTGAGCACCAGATCCCGATGGACAGCATCTGCGAGACCATCGAGCGCAACCTGGATTCGATGCAGCGGGAGGCGCAGTGTGGCGAACCGGTGCCTGCGGCAAACCACATACCGTAGGAGCCAGCCTTGCTGGCGAACCCGGCAGCGCGGCGCATGGCACTGGCTGACGCCAGTGTTCGCCGGCAAAGCCGGCTCCTACAAAAACAACACCTGCTCAAGCCCTGACAAAGCGCTGGCGCAACACATCGCTCAGCGCATCCACCAACAGCACCAACACCAGCATGGCGATGATCACCGTGCTGGCCTGGGCTTCCTGAAACAGGCTCAGGGTCGCGTACAGCATCTGCCCCAATCCACCCGCACCAACGAAACCCAGTACGCTGGCCATGCGGATGTTGTTCTCCCACCGATACAAGCTGTACGCCAGCAACTGCGGCCAGAGGTTGGGCAAGGTACCAAAACAGAACGCCGCGACCTGGCTGCCACCCTGCAAGCGAATCGCCGCGGCCGGCTCCGGTGGTGCGTTCTCCAGCGCTTCGGCGAACAACCGCCCCAGCACGCCAGCCGTGTGCAGCGCCAGCGCCAGGGTGCCGGCATTGGGCCCAAGGCCAGCCGCGAGCACGGTCAGCGCCGCCCAGACCAGCTCGGGAATCGCCCGCAGCCCATTGAGCAGCAACCGCGCAGCCCCTTGCAGCGGCCAGCCGAAGCGGCCTGCGGCGGGCAGCGCCAACAGCATCCCCAGCACCATCGCCAGCAACGTGCCCAGGCCAGACATGGCCAGCGTCTCCAACGCCCCGCGACCGACCGCGCGCAAGTGCTCCCCCGACAGGTCCGGCTGCAGGAAGCGCGCGGCATATTCGCCCATCTGCGCCAACCCGCCATTGCCGACCACCGAGGCCAGGTCGAGCTCCAGGTAGGCGAACGACGCCACCACCGCCGCCAGGATCGCAACGATCACCACCCCATTGATCACCCGGTTCATGCCAACCTCCCGCGCAAGAAACGGCTGAGCAGATCGGCCAGCATCACCAGCAGCAGGAACGTCAGCAACATGCTCGCCACCTCGGCACCGGCGAACATGCGCATCGACAGGTCGATCTGCTGGCCCAGGCCACCAGCACCGACGAAGCCCATCACCACCGAGGCGCGCACGGCGCATTCCCAGCGGTACACGGTGTAGGACACCACCTCGGTCGAAGCCTGGGGCAGGGTCCCATAGAAGAACGCCGCCAACCGGCCACTGCCCGCCTGCAACAAGGCATGGGCCGGGCGCTGGTCCACCGATTCGAAGATTTCCGCGTACACCTTGCCGAGCATGCCGCTGTAGGTGATGGCGATGGCCAGCACCCCGGCGGTCGGCCCCAGGCCCACGGCGCGGACGAACAGCAGCGCCCAGACGATCTCGGGCACGCTGCGCAGGAAAATCAGCAGGCCGCGCACGGGCAGGCGCACGGTGCGCGACCACAGGCCCAACCGACCGGCGGTCGAAGCCGCCCGCAGCGACAACGCGCGGCTGGCCAGCAAGCTCGCCGGGACTGCCAGCAACAGCGCCAGGGTCATGCCCGCCGTGGCCACCGCCAAGGTCTGTAGCGTGGCTTCGAACAGCAGCTCGAGAAAACCGGCGTCATGGGCCGGCGGCCAGAACGCACCGACGAAACTGGCCATCTGCTTGCGATTCTCGGCATGGAACAGCACGCCGGGGTCGAGCTCGCTCAGGTGCAGCCCCGGCCACAGCAGCGCCAGGCAAGCCAGCGTCAACAACAATCTTGGGAGTGCGGCAGGGTCGCGGCGGTCGGCACTCAGCATCTTGGGATCTGCACCAGCACAGTCGCTGTCGGCGTTACCGGAGAGCCCAGTTGCTCATTAGCGTAGAGCGCATCGAGCATGTTTGGGGTGACAGCCTCGGCGGGACAATCGAAGGCGACCTGCCCCGCGCGAATACCAATGATTCTGGGGAAGTGCGCCAGGGCCAGCTCCACCGCATGCAGGCTGGCCACCAACGTCACCCCATGGGCCTGGGCATGACGGTTGAGCAAGGCCAGGCTGTGGTCGGCAAGCACCGGGTCCATGGCCGAGACCGGCTCGTCAGTCAGCAGCACGTCCGGCCGCTGGTACAACGCGCGGGCGATACCGACCCGCTGCAACTGGCCACCGGACAATTGCCCGCACTGCACGAACAACTTGTCGAGCATGCCCAGCTCGGCCAGCACTTCGCGGGCACCTGGCACATCGCTGGGGTGGATCAGGTTGAGCAAGCCGCGCAACGTGCCCCACTGCCCCAGGCGCCCGGCCAGCACGGCGGTGACCACTCGCTGGCGGGGCGGCAAGGGCGGCGCCTGGTGCACCAGACCAACCCGCGCCCGCAGGCGCTGGCGAGCGCCGGACGTCAGCAACCAGGGCTGTTCGCCCAGCAGGTCCAGTTGCCCGGCGCTGGGCCGCACTGCAGTCGCCATCAAGTGCAGCAGGCTCGACTTGCCGGCCCCCGACGGGCCGATAATCGCGACCCGCTCACCTCGCTCGATGTGCAGATCCACATGGGTCAGGGCCTGAACCTGGCCATGGCGCAGGCCGGCCCCCTGGAGACGAATACTCACTTGAGCAGGCCGGCCTCGCGCGCAGCTTGTTCGGTGCCTGCGTAGTTTTCCGGTTTGGTTTCGATGAACCGGCTGGCGGCCTGCAGGTCGAGGATCGCCTTGTGCTCGGGGTTGGCCGGGTCAAGCTGCAGGAACGCCTGCTTGATTTTCTCCTTGAGCGCCGGGTCCATGTTGCCGCGCACGGTCCAGTTGTAGTCGAAGTACTCCGGTGTGGTGGCGAAGACTTTCACCTTGCTGGTGTCGACCTTGCCGGCGGCGACCAGCTTGTCCCAGACGCTGGCGTTGAGCACACCGGCATCGGCCTTGCCGGCCTGGACCCAGGCGGCGGTGGCGTCGTGGGCACCGGAATAGGCGACGCGGCTGAAGTACGCCTCGGGCTTGATGTTGTCGTTCTTGAGCATGAAGTAGCGCGGCATCAGGCTGCCCGAGGTGGAGGAGATCGAGCCGAAGGCGAAGGTCTTGCCCTTGAGGTCGGCCAGGCTCTTCACGTCCGGGTTGGCAGTGATGAACTTGGAGGTGAACTTGGCGTCCTGCTCACGCTGCACCAGTGGCGTGGCCTTGGGGTCCTTCAGGTGTACCTGGACGAAGGTGAAGCCCCCCAGCCACGCCAGGTCGAGGCGATCGGTGGCCAGTGCTTCGACCACGGCCGGGTAGTCCGCCACCGGCACGAACTTCACCTCCATGCCCAACTGCTTGGAGAGGTACTCGCCCAACGGCTTGAACTTGCGCAGCAGCTCGGTCGGCGCTTCGTCGGGGATAGCGCTGACACGCAGTACGTCGGCGGCCTGGGCGACAACCGCGCAGCAAGACAGCACGAGGCCGGCAGCCAGTGCCAGTGGGCGTTTGAACATGGGAAGTTCTCCGATTCAATAGCAAGGAAGAGGTCGAACGCGCATTACGGGGCAAGCCCGCTGCCACAGCGCCTTGCGGCCAATGCGCTGATCGGGGCAAGTATAAGAGGCACAGCCGCAAAGGCCAGCTTTGCTACAATCGCCCATCACGAAAATCCGAGGTGCGTATGAGCGAGCCGATTCGTCTGACACAGTACAGCCACGGCGCTGGCTGCGGCTGTAAGATCTCCCCGAAAGTGCTGGATGTAATGCTCGCCGAGAGCGGCACCCAGGCCCTCGACCCCAAGCTGTGGGTGGGCAACGCCTCACGCGACGACGCCGCGGTCTATGCCCTGGACGACGAGCGCGGCGTGGTCTCGACCACCGACTTCTTCATGCCCATCGTCGACGACCCGTACGACTTCGGCCGCATCGCCGCCACCAACGCCATCAGCGACATCTATGCCATGGGCGGCGACCCGCTGATGGCCATCGCCATCCTCGGCTGGCCGGTCAATGTGCTGCCGCCGGAGGTCGCTCGCGAGGTGATCCGGGGTGGCCGCGCGGTGTGCGCCGAAGCGGGTATCCCGCTGGCCGGCGGCCACTCCATCGACGCCCCCGAGCCGATCTTCGGCCTGGCCGTGACCGGCGTGGTGAGCAAGCGCCACCTCAAGCGCAACGACACCGCCAGCATCGGCTGCAAGCTCTACCTGACCAAGCCGCTGGGCATCGGCATCCTCACCACCGCCGAGAAGAAGGCCAAGCTGCGCGAGCAGGACCAGGGCCTGGCCCGCGACTGGATGTGCACCCTCAACACCCCCGGCAGCCGCTTCGGCAAGCTCGACGGCGTGGCGGCGATGACCGATGTCACCGGCTTCGGCCTGCTCGGCCACCTGGTCGAGGTTGCCGAAGGCAGCGGCCTGACCGCGCGCCTGCAATTCGATGCCGTGCCACGCCTGCCCAGCGTCGACTACTACCTGGCCGAGGGCTGCATCCCCGGCGGCACCTTGCGCAACTTCGACAGCTACGGCCACAAGATCGGCGCCCTGAGCGACGACCAGAAGCACCTGCTGTGCGACCCGCAGACCAGCGGTGGCCTGCTGGTGGCGGTCACGCCGGAAGGCGAGGCCGAATTCCTCGCCGTGGCAGAAGAGCTGGGCCTGGCACTTGCGCCGATCGGCGCGCTGGTCGAGCGACAGAGCCACGCGGTCGAGGTGATCTGATGCGCCCCGACTGCACCGACTTCAACACGCTGTTCCTCGACGATGTGCCCATGATGGACATGCGCGCGCCGATCGAATTCACCAAGGGCGCCTTCCCCGGCGTCGTCAACCTGCCGCTGATGAACGACCAGGAGCGGCAGAAGGTCGGCACCTGCTTCAAGCAGCAGGGCCAGGCGGCCGCCATCGCCCTGGGCCATCAGCTGGTCAACGGCGCGCTCAAACAGCAGCGCCTGGAAGCCTGGGCGGCCTTCGCCCAGGCCCATCCCGACGGTTACCTCTACTGCTTCCGTGGCGGGCTGCGTTCGCAGATCGTCCAGGGCTGGCTCAAGGACGCCGGCATCCAGTACCCGAAGGTGGTCGGTGGCTACAAGGCCATGCGTACCTTCCTGCTGGACACCACGCAACAGGCGGTCGAGCAGTGCGACTTCGTGCTGCTGGGTGGCCTGACCGGTACCGGCAAGACCGATGTCTTGCAGCAGCTGGACAACGTCCTGGACCTCGAAGGGCATGCCAACCACCGAGGCTCGAGCTTTGGCAAGCGCGCCACCGCGCAACCGGCGCAGATCGACTTCGAGAATGGCCTGGCCATCGATGTGCTGAAAAAGCGCGCACGGGGCATCGGCCAGTTCGTGCTGGAGGACGAAGGGCGCATCGTCGGCAGTTGCACGGTGCCGCTGGGGCTGTACCAGGGGATGCAACGGTATCCGCTGGTGTGGCTGGAAGACGCTTTCGACAACCGCGTCGAGCGCATCCTTCGCGATTACGTGATCAACCTGTGCGCCGAGTTCGTCGCGGTGCATGGCGAAGAAGACGGCCGTCGACTGTTCGCCGAACGCATGCGCCAGAGCATGGCGAATATCTACAAACGCCTGGGTGGCGAACGCTTCCAGCGCTTGTCCGAGCTATTGGGGCAGGCGCTGGACGAGCAGTTGCGCAGCGGTGACGTGAGCCTGCACCGTGGCTGGATCGAGGGGTTGCTCAAGGAGTACTACGACCCGATGTACGCCTACCAGCGCGAGGCCAAGGCGGGGCGGATCGAGTTTGCCGGGGATGGCGTGGAGGTGCGGGAGTACCTCAAGGCCCGGGCACAACGCCAGCACCCCTTCGGCTTGTAGGAGCGGCTTCAGCCGCGATGCAGGCAACACGGTACCTGGCACCCGCTTCGCGGGTGATCGCGGCTAAAGCCGCTCCTACAGGGGTGGGATAGCCCCAATCACAGCCCGGGGCTGAGCACCCGCTGCAGCTCCGCCGCCCGGTCCTTGCTCATGTCCATCAGGCACATCGCCGCCTCGATGCGGTAGAGGCTGCCGTTGCTCAGCGTACCGTGGAACGCGCAATTGCCGTCGCGGTACTTCACCCAGGTACGCTGCACCTCGCGCAGGTCCTTTTGCTGCTGGCCATCGAGCTTGGTCATCAACTGCTTGTACACCCGGTTGAGCCGGTCGTCCTGCAGCTTGCTCTCGGCCTGGATACAGGCGCCCATGGCCAGGGTGCTGGAAGCCTTGTCCATGCATTGGGTGTAGGTGGGCGAATAGTCTTCGGCCTGGGCACCGGCCATGGCCATCAGGGCGGTGGCGCCGATCAGGTACTGCTTGAACATGGCTCTTCCTTATCGCGGGGGAACGCCGCACAGCCTAGCACTGCAGTGCCGCTTCGTTCAGGCACTTCATCCATGACGCGAATACGGCCTGTACGGTAATCGAATTTCCATCATGCATGCGAATGACCGAGACTCAGGCCAGGTTCGTGTTCAGGAGTCATCACATGCCCGCTCCCCTGCTTGCCGCCCTGCCCTTGCTCGTTGCCCTGCTGGCCGGCGCCGCCGTGCCATTCCAGGCAGGCAGCAATGCCGCGCTCGGGCGCCTGTTGGGGCATCCGCTATGGGCAGCGGGTGTGTCGCTGCTGGTCAGCCTGTTGATGCTGGTGCCGGCCCTGCTGCTGATGCGAGCGCCCATGCCGCACGTGCAGCAGTTGGCGAACGCCCCCTGGTGGGCGTGGTTCGGCGGCGTCGCCGGGGTGCTCTATATCACCGCCGCGCTGGTGCTTACGCCACGCCTGGGGGCGGCGGGGTTCATTGTCTGTGTGATTGCCGGGCAAGTGCTGTCATCGCTGCTGATCGACCAGTTCGGCTTGATGGGGTTGCCGGAGCGGCCGGTGAACCTGGCGCGCCTGGCAGGGGTTGGGCTGATCGTAGTGGGGATGCTGGTGGTGCAGTGGGGGACAGCGCGCTGAGCCAGTTGCGCCACGCCCACCCCCTCAAGAACAGCAAAGTACCGGTAGGAGCCGGCTTTGCCGGCGAAAGGGCCAGTACCTTGAGCACATCAACAGGGCAAGCCGCGCCTGGCCCGAGTCACAACGCCTGCGGCTGCTCCGGCGGCGCGATCACCTTGTGCGGCTCGAAGCGCAGCGAAGGCATCTGGGTGCCAACATACAGCGCCGTACCCAGGGCCGCGATCAACACCACATCCAGCCAGCGCCAGCCCGGCACGTCGGCGGCCGAACGTGCCCTCCAGCACCACCAGGCCTGCCCCACGCAGAACACCATGAACGCCAGCAGCCACAGATAGAACCCGGCACCGAACCCCGTCACATCCTGGAAGGCGTAGCTCTGGTTGTCCGGGAGTCGGGTAATGCCAAAGCTGCTGGCCGCCAGGTACAGCGCCAGCAAACCGACGGCGAGCGCCAGGCGACGGAACCGCCGATGGGCGAGGATCGCCAGCGCCAGCAGCGGGTTGGCGAACCACTGGTGCAGCCCGAAGGCGATACCCCAGGGGCCGTATAGCAACATCTGCAACGCCGGCATGTGCCGCCCGGCACCCATCAGGGCACCGTCGAAGGCCAGGCTCAGCAGGTACAGGGCCAGGCTGGTGGTCAGGTAGAAAGCGGGCAAGGGGGGCACCTGGTGAAAACGGACAGAGTGCGACCTTATCCCAGCCTGCCCCCTGTATCCAAACCCGATGGCGAGACAGGGCGCGCCTTCAGCCTGCCTTTGCCGGCTCGATCGCCTCGGCATGGCTGGTCGGCTGGACGCGCAGGCTCGGCATCTGCGTCCCTGCATAGAGGGTTGCCACCAGCACCATGATCAGCACCCCATCCAACCAGCGCCAGCGCGGGGCATCCGTTGCCGAGTGCACCTTCCGGCACCACCAGGCCTGCCCCAGGCAGAACACCAGAATCGCCAGTGCCCACAGGTAGTAGCCGGCACCAAAGCCGGTCAAAGGCAGGAAGTCATAGCTGCGGTTGTCCGGCACCCGCTCGATACCCAGGCAACTGAGCGCCAGGCCCAGCGCAATGATGCCAGCGCCGAGCGCCAGCCGGCGAAAGCGCCGATGGGCGAGTATCGCCAGCCCCAGCAGCGGGTTGGCGAACCACTGGTATTGCCCGAAGGCGATCCCCCAAGGGCCCATGAGGAGGATTTGCAGCGCCGGCATATGCCCATCGGCGCCCATCAGGATTCCGTCGAAACACAGGCACAGCAAGAACAGCAACAGCGTGAACGTCACATAGAAAGCAGGCAAAGCGATGGCTCCATCCAACATCAAAAAAGCGCGTCCATGACGCAATCGGGCATCAGGCCACTGGCGGTTCGAGCAGCAACCCGTAGAGCCCCGAATCGGACAACTCCCCTGCCACGCACCAACGCGCGCGCAAAGTGCCTTCGAGGACGAAGCCCTGGCGTTCGAGGGTGCGCGCCGAGCCCAGGTTGCGCGGGTCGATCTCCGCCTCCAGGCGGCGCAGGTGCAGGGTGTGGGCCAGGTAGTCGATGAAGCAGGTCAGGGCCTCGTCCATATAGCCCCGGCCCTGGACGGACTTGGCCAGGCAGTAGCCGATCTCGCCACGGCGCGAACCCTCCTCCAGGTTGAACAGCTGGACCATGCCGATCAGCTCGCCGGTGTCGCGGCGGTACATGCCCAGCTTGAGCAACTGCCCGGCGGTGTAGGCTTCGCGGTCGGCAGCCAGGGCGCTTTCGGCCTCGCCCAGGGTCTGCCAGGGGGCGTGGTACCAGTAACGCATCACTTCCGGGTCGGCCATGATGGTCAGCCACTGCTGCGCATCGCCATGGCGCATGGGGCGCAGCTGCAGGCGTGGGCTGTCGAGGCACAGGTCGCTGGGGAAACTGCGGGGGTGAGGCACGCCGGGACTCCTGTCCGATTGTGGGGAAGGTGACAGTCTAGCGTCAGCGCCGGGGCGGGCATAGCCGCCCCGGCAAGACTCACCCGCGCGCCCTACAACCCCGCCAGCAGGCGCTCGCAGCGCGCCTCGTCGAGGCCGGTGTTCATGATGCACAGCCGCATCACCGTTTCCCCCTGCCAACGCGTCGACACCACCAGGGCAATCCCTGCGCGTAGGCAGTCCTGTGCCCAGGCCTCGTAGTCGGCCGCTTGCCAGCCGCGGCGCTTGAACAGGATCACGCTCAACCCCGATGCCTCGATCAGCTCCAGCCGTGGGTGCCTGGCGATGCGCTGGCGCAGGGCCTCGGTCAGCGCCAGGATACGCTCCAACGTGTGCCGGTAGGCGTCGCTGCCATGCACCACCAGCGAGAACCACAACGGCAGGCCCCGTGCGCGGCGGGAAAGGTGAAACGCATAGTGCATGGGGTTGAACTGCTGCGACTCGTTGATCTGGTCCAGGTAGGACGCATCCTGGGTGAAGGCCGCCATTGCCTGTTGCGGCTGCGCATACAGCAGCGCACAACAGTCATAGGGCACGAACAGGCCTTTGTGCGGGTCGATGATCAGCGAGTCGGCCAGTTCGATGCCCTGGAACTGCGGGCGCACCTGCGGCACGCAGAGAAACGCGCCACCGTAGGCAGCATCGATGTGGAACCAGATGCCCAGCCGACGCGCGATGGCACCTACGCCCGGCAAGTCGTCGATCTGGCCAGCGTTGGTCGAGCCGGCCACCGCGACGATTGCCACGACCTGCTCCAATCGGCCATCGGCAGCCAATTCGCCCAAGGTCTGCTGCAACCCCGCCGCGCTCATTCGCCCCTGTTCATCACAGGCCACGCCGACCCTTTCAAGGTCCAGCAGCCCGGCACTGACGTCGATCGAGGCATGGGCCGCCAAGCCCGCCAGCACCAGCCCGCCGCGCCGCCCCGTGCGCTCGCGGTAACGCTGCCGGGCCGCCGCCAGCGCGGAGAAGTTGCCGGCTGTTCCGCCACTGACGAAACAGCCGCCCGCTTCGCCCGGCAACTGCGCCAGGTCGGCCAGCCAGCGCAAGGCCTGGTTCTCGGCCCAGATCAGCCCCGCGCCTCCCAGCCAGCCGGAGCCGATCATGCCGGTGGTCGACAGCAGCCCATCCATCAGCGCGGCGGCCGGGGTCGGCGCGGAACCTATATAGGCGAGATAGCCGGGATGGTCGGTGGGCACGCCCTGCTGTGTCAGCAGGCTACCGAACACATCGAGCGCGGCGGGTAGCCCCAGCCCGGCCGTGCTGATGGGGTGGCCGACGCGCTGCTCGACGGCGCGGCTGATGGCCGACGCTTCGTCCGGGGCCGACAGCTCGCCCCGTGGTCGACTCAGCGCCTGACGCAGCGCTTCCAGCATCAGGTCGATATCGCCGGCGGCAAGGTTGCCCTCGCCAATGGCGGGCAGTAGCCGTGGCTGATCCATGGTGATCGGTTGCTGCTGTTGCATGTTCAATGTGTCCTGCTTGGGCTCTGTAGGAGCGGCTTCAGCCGCGATGCAGGCACCGCGGTGTGTGGCACCCGCCTTGCGGGTGATCGCGGCTGAAGCCGCTCCTACAGAGGCTGGGTCAGATCAATGGGGTATTCACGCCGCACCATGCGGTAGTCGGCATGCCGGTACTGGCGCTGGTCGAAGTCGGGGTGGGCGTCCAGGTAGGCCGCCAGGTCGTGGCCGCCCGCCCGCGCCGCCTCGACCAGGCGCAGCGCCAGGCCCACGCACTCGCCGAAATCCGGCGTGGCGTGCGGGCACAGCGTCACCACGCCGGAGCCCGCCAGCAGGCTGTCGAACTCGTCGATCAGGCAATCGTCGGGTACCAGGTAGACCGCACCGGGCTGGGCGCGGCGATGGATCTCCCGCGCCACGGCCACGTGCGAGCCCATCAAGGCTTGGATCAACGGCCCGGCGCTTGACGCGGCCCTCTGGCCCAACCCTTCGCCAAGCGCCCCGGCCAGCCGCTCGCCATAGGCCCCCGGCTGTGCCCAGGGCTGCTCGACCTGCCCGGCATGCCGGGCGAGGTAGTCGAGCATCACCGCCACCTGCCGCGTTTCGCTGGCACACAGGCGCCAGGCGCCCACGGCGCGGCACAGGTCGGGTGCCGTGGCGGCGGGCAACAGCAGCGGCACGCCGGCCGCCTGGTAGAGGCGCCCGGCCACCCGGGCACATTCACTGTTGAAGTGGCCGACCACCCCCTGAACGCCGGCATCGAGCAGGTAGCGCGCGGCCGCCTCCGCCATGGCCGGGTCGGCACCGTCGTCCGCCCACAGCAGCGGCAAGGTCGTGCCTTCGGCGGCTCGACGCAGCCACTGCCCATAGGCCGCACGCGCACCGCTCAGCGGCCCGACGATACCCACTGGGCGCAACGACGAGACCCGGCTCATCCGGCCCGCCCTGGCATCAGTTGCGCCAGCGCCTCTGGCGACAGCTTGGGCAGCGCCAGCGTGGCGCCCTGGGCCAGGACGTGGTTGGCGGTGAAGAACGTGCAGGCCTGGGCCGCATCGTTGGCCTGTGCCTCGATATTAAGTACCTCGTTCAGTTGACGGCTCACCCCCGGCATCAACGGGGCGGTGGCATGGGCCAGCCAGCGTGCGGTAAGCGCGAGCAGCGCCACGGCGGTGCGGGCATGGTTGGACAAGGGTTGCCCGGGCGCCAGCAGGTGTTCCTGGGCCAGGCCGAAGCGCCAGGCCCGGTCGATCACCTGGGCTACCTGCTCGGCCATGCGCCGTGGCGAGAAGGTCTGGGTCGCAGCCGCCTGCTGGTAGCCCGCCATCCATTGCATCAGTTCGCCGTGATAGATCTTCTGGTCGCTCAGCCAGGCACCGGGTTCAGGCACCTGGCCAGCCTGGCGGGCGACATGCTGCTGCAGGCGTTGGACCCAGTGGGTGAGCTTGTCGGCGAACAGGTCGTTGATTCGCTCGCAGACCTGGTCCACGGTGAAGTTGGTCCTCACCCCCTCGGGCCGGGTCAGCATCAACGCCATGCGCGCATAGTCCGCACCCGCTTCGGTGAGGAAGTCCTTGCCCCAGATCAGGTGTCGGCGGCTGGTGGAAAACTTGCTGCCGTTGAGGTCGAGCAGTTCGTTGACCACATGGTGGCGCGGTGGCGTCAGCCCCAGTGCCAGGTACACCGCCGGGAACAGCAGGGTGTGGTAGTAAGCGTTGTCGAAGCCGTAGCAATGGACGATGTCCATGGCCCCCGCGTAGCGCTGCGCGGCCCT
Source organism: Pseudomonas entomophila (assembly GCF_023277925.1). Lineage (NCBI taxonomy): Bacteria > Pseudomonadati > Pseudomonadota > Gammaproteobacteria > Pseudomonadales > Pseudomonadaceae > Pseudomonas > Pseudomonas entomophila. The sequence continues at coordinate 5,418,396 of NZ_CP063832.1, read as the reverse complement.
GGCCATGCGGTCGCCGTCCGCGCCCGGCAGTTCGCTGGCGGCCCACAGGTAACCGAAGGCCATCTCGAACCAGACATACACCACCTGGTCCTGCATCCCCGGCAGGCGATGGCGGATGCCCCAGTCGCTGCGGTGGCTGATGCAGATATCCGGCAGCCCTTGGCTGAGCATGGCGTGGCACAGCTGGTAGACGTGCGCCGGCATGTTCGCTGTCTGCACATAGCTGGCCAGCTCATCGGCCAACGCGCTCAGGCGGAAGAACAAACGTGTCTCGATCTTCAGTTGCGGCTGCCGGCCATCCTGCTTGACCCGCGGCTGGGTCAGGTCGACGCACTGGTTCGGCTGGCCACAGGCCTCGCAGGCATTGCCATCGCTGCTCTCGCCACAATGCGGGCAACCACCGTGGATGAACGCTTCGTGCAGCGCGTTGCCCTGGTTGTCGACAAACACCGGGGTGTCCTTGGCGTAGATCAGCCCCTGGTCGTACAGGCGCTGCAGGTAGTGGTGGACAAAGTCGGCATACTCACCCTGGTTGTCCGGGGTGATGAAAAAGTCCATGTCGATCCCGTAGCCCTGCCAGGTCTCGCGGATCGCCTCGGCGTAGTGGTCGGCGCACTCGGTGGGGCTGAACCCTTCCCGCGCCGCACAGGTCACCACGTAGGTCTGGTTGTCGTCGCGGCCGCTGCCATAGAACACCTGCGCGCCCGCGCCCGCCAGCACACGCTTGAGCACGTCACCGGCGATATAGGGGCCCGACAGATGCCCCAGGTGCAGGTCGCCATTGGGGGTGGGCGGGGTGGCGAAGATCAGCGTGTCGAGCACCGGCTGCGCTTCGACCGAGTTCACCTGCCCGGCATCCCAGTACAGCGAGTGGAACTGCAACGGCTCGCTGGCGCTCAGGTTGCGAATGGTATGGGGCTCGAAACGCTGGCAATGAACCGCGTCGCCGGCATGCACTTCGAGCACTTCCTGGGCGGTGCGCACCAGGCCGTGGCCCGCAGTGAAGACGAACAGTTCGTCCTCGAAGTGGTTGTGCGGCTGGCTCTCCTGCCCCGGTGCCAGCGTGCAGCCCATCAGGTTGATATTGGTGCCTTCAAGATCAACGGCACGCGAGTCGACGTTGTAGAAGCGCTTGGCCGGCGCGAACATGCTGATTTTTTTCATTGTTCTGGTCTCTATCCTTGAGTGATCACACGGGCAACACGCATGGCGGCGTAAGGCGCCATCTTGAAGCCACCGCCACTGAAGCCCGATGCCACCTGCACACCGCCGGGCAACCCGGGCTGCTCGCCGAGCAGGGCGATGGGTTGAGCGCTATAGCAGTCGCTGTGGCACAGCGCCCCTTCGGCAGTGGCCGTGCGCAGCCAGGGGAAACGCCGCTCGCCACGTTCGCGGGTCAACTGCGCGTGGGCCGGGCTGGCCGCGGCATAGGCCTGGCTGGCCGGCACCCGCAGGCCGGTGGGGGTGCCCACGTAGAAGCCGCCGGTCAGCGGGCACCAGCGCCCATTAAGGTCGTTGACGTCATCGATGAAGCACGGGGCCGTGGTCAGCGCATCGAGCCCTTTGAAACGGGTGACCTGGATGTGCTGGTTCCACAGGCCGAACGCATCGCCAAAGTGGCGCGCGAGGAAGTCAGGGGCGCCATTGCCCATGGCCAACACCACATGCCCGGCCTCGAAGGCGCCAGCGGAAGTCTCCACGCCGGCCACCCGGTTGCCGCTGCCATCGACCCGCAGGCCGTGCACCGTGACCGCGTCCTGGTAGACACCGCCCAGCGCTGTTCCGGCCCTTACCAGGTACTCCAGGGTCGGCCTGGCCTCCATGTAGCCCGAGCCAGGTTCGAGCAGCGCCAGTTCGGCGTTGATCGGCAAGGCGGGGAAGCGCGCGGCCAGCGCCTGGCCATCGAGCAGTTCGGCGTCGATGCCCTCCTCTGCCAGCCAACCATGCATGCGGTCCAGGTCCGCCACTTCGGCAAAATGCAGATACCCCGTGCGGGCGAACGGCACCCGCCCCTGGGCGGCTGCGCTCAGTCGCTGGTAGAAGCGGTAGCCCTCGGCCGCCGCCGCCGTGGCTTCGCGCGAGGCGTGGGTGACCCGCACGATGCACCCCGACGCGCCGGTGATGCCGCAGGCCAGCTGTTTCTCGTCGAGCAGCAGGCAGCGCTTGCCCGCCTGGCTCAGCACATGGAAGCAGGTCGCGCCGACGATCCCTGCGCCAACGATGATCACATCAAACGGCTTTTTCATACTGCCTGTGCCTCAAGCTGGTCTTCAGGTCACCGACGATTTCGCCGGCACGGATGGCCATGTTGGAGATCAGCGTCGCGCTCAGCCCGTGGGAGCCCTCGGCGACACCGGTGGAATACAGCAAAGGCGCGGCATCGCCTTTGAAGGCCAGGCGGTAATGGCGCGACAACTGCGCACCGCCCTCCTCCTTGACCAGCCGCGACGCCAGCGGCGCGCACAACAGGTCGGCGATGTTGCGTGGGCGGAAGCCCGTGGCGCACACCAGGTAGTCACAGTGGACCTGGCGCGCTTCGCCGCTCAGCTGTCGATCGAACGTCACCTGCAGCCCATTGCCCTGCACCTGCACCTTCTGGAACCGGCTCAGGCGCTCCAGGGTCAGGCGCTGCTGGCCGCTGACCTCGTCGTCGTACCATTGCCGATAGAGCTTCTCGATCAGCGCCAGGTCGACCGCGGCATAGTTGGTGGAGGCATGGGTACGCAGCACGTGCTTGCGCACATGGGCCGGCGCCGCATGGAAGCCATCCACGGCCTCGGCATCGAAGATCTCGTTGACGAACGGGCTGTCGTCGGCGGGGGTGTAGCCGTAGCGGGCGTGAATCGCCGTCACCCGCAACGCCGGGTAGGTCTCGAGCAGGTACTCCACCGCCTCGGCGGCGCTTTGCCCGCCGCCGACCACCACGCAATGGCCGTCCGCCGGCAGGTTGGCTTCCTGCAGCCGCGCCAGCAGGTGATGCACATGGGTGACGCGCTCACCGGGCTGGACATCGTCCGGCATCTGCGGCTCCAGCCCCAGCGAATGCACCACCGAACGGGTCAGCAGCGAGGTGGTGGTATCGCCGACCTGCATCTCGACCCGGAACAGCGGCGCACCGTCGTCCGCCACACCGCCTTCGGCGATGCGTAGCACCCGGTGGCCATAGAACACCTGCTCGCTGAACTCGGCCGCGCACCAGCTCAGGTAGTCATGGAACTCCACGCGCCCGGGAAAGAAGTCCTTCTTGTTGCAGAACGCCGCGATACGGCCCTTGCTGTGCAGGTAGTTGACGAAGGTGAAGTGGCTGCGCGGGTTGCGAAAGCTGACCAGGTCCTTGAGGAACGACACCTGCATGGTGGCGTTCTTGAACAACATGCCTTTATGCCAGGCAAAGCCTGGGGCGCTGTCGACGAAGGCCACCGACAGCTCCGGGGCCAACTCCTGCAGGGCGATGGCCAGCGAAATGTTCGACGGGCCGAACCCAATGCCCACCACGTCATGTACCTTGCGCTCGCAAGGGCTTCTGGCCACATCTGTTGCAAAACTCATGTGAACTCCCTTTCTACTGAATTTCAGGCTGAGCGGGGCCACGAGGTCGTCATCCACGATGACGGCCCCGGGCGGTCCGGTTTGGGTGTTGCAAAGTGCCTGCGGGCTAGTCGAACTCGAACGCGTCGGCCAGGTTGAGCGCCTGCAGCCGGGCGATATCCTCCTCCAGCACCGCCAGGCTGCGATGACGCAGGAACACGGTGCAGCCATAGGTGGTGCCATCGGTGGTCATCGCCATGTGCTCGCCCAGCGGCGGCGCGACGAAGTAGTGGCTGAAACTGGCCAGGCCACGCACCTCCCGGTCGAAGCGAAACGCTTTGACACGCCCCGGGCGGGTCACCACGAAGGAGTAGTCCGCCACGGGTTGTTCGGCGCCGGCGCCGATGCGGGGCAACTGGCGCCAGCTGTCTTCCTGGGAAGGCCAGCCCCCCAGCCGGCACAGCTCGGGCAACGGCGTGCTGGCCAGGCGCGGCGACAGCTTGACCAGGCGTGGCCCATGCTGGGTGACCACCACTTCGGCATGCAGCGGGCCATGCACCATGCCCAGCCCGCTGGCCACGGCAGCCAGCCGTGGCACCAGCCCGTCGGGTAGCCGGGACGTGGGCAGGCTGGTGACCGCGGTTAGAATCCTGCGGCCTTCCAGATCCAGGGTGTAGCAGTGCCAGGCATCGCTGACGATGAACTGCCCCTGGGCGAACACACCATTGATGAACAGCGGCTCGCCCGGCTCGTGCTCATGCAGCAGGAACGGCCCCGCTGCACCCTGCATCGCCACCGCCAGCGCCGACGCATCGATGCCACCAAGCCCCAGCAGCAACGCCGAGCCTCGTGACGCCGGCGAAATCGACGGGCGCACCACCCAGGTCCGCCCGGCATCGCCCGGCAGTGCGTCCAACGACGTCAGCGCCTGCGCGGTGAACGCCAGGCCTGGGTCGATCCGGCTGACAGCGCGATGCTGCGCGCATTTGTCGTAGAACACCGCCGGATCGCAATCGGCGCTGAAGTAGCCAGCGGCGATGTTGGCGGCCATGACCTGGCGCAATTGCTGGTCATCGGCCGCCAACTGATACGCCGCCGGCACCTGGGCGTTGGCCGCGCGCATCACGTCAAGTCCTGCCGGGTCGGGCCACGGAAATGCACTGCATCGATATGGCAGCTGCGCGGCTGGGCCAGCACGAAGCGCATGGTTTCCCAGATGGAGCGCCCGTTGAGCAGGCGGCCTGCCGGGTCGACGGTTTCATCGAGGCTGGTCACCTCGAAGTCGGGCGGGTAGAAACCGGTGACGCGGATACCTTCCGGCGCCAAGTGGTGGGTCATGTTCTGGCAGAAACCGCTCATGCCGTGCTTGGCCGCGAAGAACGCCGGATGGGCGACGGAGTTGGTGAACTGCGGCACGCCGCACACCGAGACCATCGCCATGATGTCCGCCGCGCCAGAGCGGCGCAGGCTGGGCAGCAGTGCCCGGGTCAGGGTGATCGAGCCGGTCAGCCCGGAATTGATGGTGCTGACGATCTCTTCATCGCTGTCACCCTCGCCCAACGGCCCTTCGAGCCACTGCGCGGCACTGAGCACCAGGATATCCACCGGCCGCTCGTCGGCCTGCAACTGCTCAGCGAACGCACGCACCGAGCGGGCGTCGGCAATGTCGCAGGCATAGGCGCGGGCCGAGCCGCCTTCGCCCTGGATGATCTCGCAGGTAGCCCGGGCGCTGTCCAGCTGGCGTGCGCACAGGTCCACATGGGCGCCCTCGCGGGCCAGCCAGACCGAAACCGCCTGGCCAAAATCACGGCCACCCCCGGTGACCACTACACGTTTGTCCTTCAGCATTGTCTGCCTCCCTGTCTTGAAATCCGTCAACAGCCGGGGTGCGGCACCGTGCGGCTGCCCGAGAGCTTTTGCCCATGAAGCTGGTCGACGATGTAGTCCGCGGCATGCTCGGCCCACAGCCCTGGGGCGATGTACTGCGCATGGTCATCCGGCAGGCACTGGGCGAGCATTTTGGTGTTCACCCCGTTGCCAGGGTCCAGCGCCACCGCGTGCAAACCCTCCGGCAGGTCGGCGCTGAGCGAGCCGACCAACCCCTCCACCGCGAATTTACTCGCGCAGTACGGGCCGAGCCCCCAGGACGCCGAACGCCCCCAGCCGGAGCTGATGGCGACGAACAGGCCCTGGCCGCGGTCGAGCATCGCCGGCAGGAAGGCGTGCAGCGTGTTGACCACGCCCAGCACATTCACCTCCATCACCTGCGCCCATTCTTCCTGGCTGATTTCCCAGGCCGGCTTGCGCGCATTGATCACCCCGGCATTGCACACCACGATATCCATCGCCCCCTCGCGGCACGCTGCCTCGGCGAAGCGCCGCATGTCCTCGGGCACCGCCACCGAAGCACTGAACAGTGCCGGGTTGGCCTGGGCCGCCGGCGCGGCCTCGGCCGACAGCTGGCAGCCGAACACCTGGTGGCCGCGCGCGGCCAGCGCCTGGCTCAAGGCCAGCCCCAGGCCACGGCTCACACCGGTGATGGCGATGCGCAGCGGCCGCTGCGTGGTTGTGTTCATGAGTCCTCCTTGATCGTCTGGTTGCTCACGCAAAAGCGCGATACAGCGTTGTCCGCCAGCAGGTTGGGCACCTCACCGCCCCAGTGGCCCTCAGGCCAGCTGGCGCTGAGGGTCGAGCGGGCGATCAGCGCATGCCCACTGACGAAGATGAACGGCACCTTGCAAGCGATGGCGGCCTCGGCGTCGGCGCTGGCATCACCGAGGAACACGGCTTGCGCGGCGCTGCAGTCGTACTGCTCCAGCAGCGCGTTGATCGCCGCGATCTTGGTCACCGGCGAACCCACCACCCGTGCCAGCAGCCGATCCATCCCGCACTCGGCCAGCGCGGCATTGATCTCCGCCTCCACGCCGCCGCTGACCACCGTGCAAATGACCCCACGGGCCGCCAGCCGAGCAAGCAGGTGCGGCGCGCCAGCCACTGCCGGCGAATGCCGATAGTGCGCTTGCAGGTACTGCTCGTAGCGCTCGATGCTCGCCGCCACGAAATCTTCCTCCTGGGCCACCCCGATCAAGCGCTGGAAGGCTTCGAAGTGCCAGCGCCGCGGGCGACCGAAGTTGAGCCGGAAGCTGTCCTTGCAGCGCTCGCGCAGCACCGCCGGGTAGGCGGCCAGGGCGTGATCGACCGCGGCCAGCTTCACCCCGTTGGAGTCGAGCAGCACGCCGTCGCAGTCG